>CBJNAE010000251.1:0-6436 GCA_966433995.1 uncultured Ideonella sp.
GAAAGTGGAGGGCGGCACGCGCCTGGTGGCCGACGCCGGCAAGACGATGAAAGAGATCGTGGGCTCGGTGCAGCGCGTCTCGGACATCATCGGCGAGATCACCGCCGCGTCGCGCGACCAGTCCGAAGGCATCACCCAGATCAACCATTCGGTGAGCCAGCTCGACACGATGACCCAGCAGAACGCGGCGCTGGTGGAGCAATCCGCGGCGGCCTCGGAGTCCCTGAAGGAACAGGCGACCAGCCTGGCCCAGATGGTGGGCACCTTTAGGCTGGAGCGCGGGCCCGACTACGAGGGTTGACGGCGCGGGGCGCCCGCCGGTGCGGCGGACAGCCGAAAAGGAAGGGATAGGCCATGCCTTCGCGGGCGTGGCTTTTTTCTTGGCGCCGGGTATCAGATGGGCTCGGTCCGCGCCAGCAGCCACTGCAGCGCCGTGCCATCCAGCCGGCCGCGCAGCCTGGCGCGCACCTCGGCGTGGTAGCGGTTGAGCCAGCCTATCTCGTCGGCGTCCAGCAGCGCGCGCTCGATGCAACGCGTGTCGATCGGGCACAGCGTCAAGGTTTCGAAGGCGAGGAATTCGCCGAAGCCGGCGCCCGTGGCTTCTTCGCAGGGCAGGGCGGCGACGAGGTTCTCGATGCGCACGCCCCAGGCGCCGGGCCGGTAGACGCCGGGCTCGATGCTGGTGACCATGCCCGGCTGCATCGCCATGCTGGGCGTGGCCGGGTTGCGCGAGATGCTTTGCGGCCCCTCGTGCACGTTCAGGAAATAGCCCACGCCGTGGCCGGTGCCGTGGCCGTAGTCCAGGCCATGGGCCCACAGCGGGGCGCGGGCGATGGCGTCGAGCATCGGCGAGAGCGTCCCGCGTGGGAACCGAGCCCGCGAAAGCGCCATCATGCCCTTGAGCACCCGCGTGTAGTCGCCGCGCTGGGCGGGGGTGGTTTCGCCGATCGCCCAGACGCGGGTGATGTCGGTGGTGCCGCCGGGGTATTGGCCGCCCGAATCGATCAGCAGCAGGCCGTCGCCTTCGATGGCCGCGTGCGACCGCGGCGTGGCCCGGTAGTGCGGCATCGCGCCGTTGGCGTTGAAGCCGGCGATCGTCGCGAAGCTCGGGCCGATGAAGCCGGGCTGGCCGGCACGTGCCCGCAGCAGCATCTCGTCGACCGTCAATTCCGTGAGCGGCTCTCCCGACGCGAGCCGGGATTCAAACTCGGCGTAGAAGGTGCACAGGGCCGCGCCGTCGGCTTCCATCGTGCGCCGCCAATGGGCCAGTTCGGTGCCGGTCTTCCGGCTTTTCAGCAAGGTGCTCGGGTTGTCGCCGGCCACCACCTGCACGGCGGCCGGCAGGCGCTCGCGCAGCGCGAGCGTGCAGCGCGCGGGGTCCAGCAAGACCCGGGCGGTCGAGGGCAGGGCCGCCAGGGCGGCGTCCGCATCCTCGTAGGGCGCCAGCGCCACGCCGTCGTCGAGCAAGGCCCGCGCCAAGGCTTCGGGCACCTTGCCGGCACCGGTGAAGAGCGTGGCGCCGTCGCCGGCCAACAGCAGGTGCGCCAGGAAGACCGGGTTGTAGGGGACGTCGGAGCCCCGCAGGTTGAGCAGCCAGGCGATGTCGTCCAGCGTCGACAACCAGTGGTGGCTGGCCTGCCGCTCGGCCATGGCCGAGCGCACCGCCGCGAGTTTTCCCGCGCGCGTTTCGCCCGCGTGTTCCGGCGAGTGCTCGAACACAGGTTCGGCGGGCAGGGCGGGCCGGTCGGGCCAGACGTCACCGAGCACGTCCAGGTCGGTGCGCAGCCCGACGCCTTGCGGTTGAAGCGCGGCACGCCATTGGTCGGCGGCGGCGACCGACAGCGCGCGGCCGTCCACCGCGGCTTGCTGGCCGGGCCGCAGGCGTTCGGCCAGCCAGCCGACATGCCGGCTGGACGTGCCGCCGGGTATTTTTTCGAGCGCGATGCCGCTGCCCCGCAACTCGGCCTCGGCCTGCGTCCAGTAGCGGCTGTCGGCGAAGAGAGCGGCACCGTCCCGCAGGACCACCAGCGTGCCCATCGAGCCGGTGAAGCCCGACAGCCATTCCCGGCCCTGCCAATGGGCGGGCAGGTACTCGGACAGGTGGGGGTCGCTGCTCGGGACGACGAGGGCATGCAGGCCGAGGCTTCGCAGCCGCTCCTGGATGGTTTTCAGGCGCTGGGCTCGCGCATCGGGGTACGGGGTGTTCATCGGGCCGCGCCTAGTCGAAAGGAAGCCCGATTTTATGGACGCGGCGCTTTGGAAGGCCCGGGCGGGCAGGGAGACCTCGAATGCGGAAGGGGCCCATCCTCCCGGACGGGCCCCTTCTTCTTCGGCTGGAGGTCGGGGCGGGCGCCTCTTGCCCGGGCCGCCGTCCTCAGATCGCGGGCTTGTCGCTCAGCGCCTTCAGGTTTTCCTTCAGTTCGTCGCTCATCGGGACGTTCAGGTTGGCGCCGCGCGGCGGGATCGGCGACTGGAACCACTTCTTGTAGAGCTTCTCGAAATCGCCGCTCTTCATCATGCCGCCGATCACTTCGTCGACCAGCTTCTTGAACTCCGGGTCGCCCTTGCGGATCATCGAGGCGTAGGGCTCGACTTGCAGGGATTCGCCCTGGACTTCCCATTCGGCGGGGTTCTTGGCGTTGGCGATCAGGCCGTACAGCAGGATGTCGTCCATCGCGAACGCCACCGCCCGGCCGCTTTCCACCAGCAGCGCACCGTCGGCGTGGTCCTTGGCGGCCACGACGTTGAAGTCGGCGTTGTTGGTCTGGATGTACTTGCGCACGACCTGGAAGTTGGTGGTGCCGGAGGTGGTGGAGATCGTCTTGCCCTTCAGGTCGGCGAAGCTCTTGATGCCCGAACCCTTCTTCAGCATCAGGCGGGTGCCGGTGTAGAAGTGGTTGATCGCGAATTGCACCTGCTCGCCGCGCACGCTGTTGTTGGTGGTGGAGCCGCACTCGATGTCGATCGTGCCGTTCTGCAGCAGCGGGATGCGGTTTTGCGAGGTGACGGCCTGGTATTCCACTTTCAAGTCGGGCTTCTTCAGCTTGGCCTTCACCGCGTCGACGATCCGCTCGCACATCTCGTGGGCGAAGCCGATCGGCTTGCCGTTGTCCAGGTAGCTGAAGGGCACCGACGACTCCCGGTACGCCACGCGGATGGTCCCGCTTTCCGCCACGCGGGCCAGCGTGGGTTTGCCGTCCTGGGCCTGGACCGCCGGCGCGAAGCTGGCTGCGCCGAGGGCCATGGCCGTCACGGCGAGGCTCACCGCCGGGGAGAATTTCTTGATCATGGGAAGGTGTCCTTTCAGGGGCCTGCTGGCAGGCCGATGGATTGATGACGGGGCCAGTGTAGGTAGCCCACCCACTGCAAGCAATTGTCAAATTAGGCGCGATCCATGCCTTGGGGGCATAGTCGGTAAAGATCGGTAATCACCCCGGTTGCGCGGCCCCCATGCCGGCGGATCCACATCTGGGAACCGTGCCGGGCTGGCGCCTCATTTCGCCTTCTGGAGCACGCTGCGCATGTGCTCCCTCAATTGGTCGACCGCGGCGCTGGAGGGCTGGTCGCGGGGGCGCAGGAAATAGACGCTGACCGGGATCTCCGGCTTCAAGGGGGCCACGCGCAAACCGGGGTGCCGCTGCGCGTAGCCGGCGGTGTAGTTGTCGACCAGCGCCCAGCCGAAGCCGTGGCCGGCCAGTTCGATCGCGGCGTGGTAGCTGTGCGCGGTGACGCGCGCCAGCGGCTGGATGTCCTGCAGTTGGCAGGCCAGGTGCAGCAGGCGGCCGAGCGGGTCGGCGGGGTCGAGGTCGACCACCGGGTGGTCGGCCAGGCTGGACAGCGGCAGCCCGTCGCGGGGCAGGTCGGGGCCCACCGCAACCATGCGGCCGACGGCGATCACCTCGCTGACCAGCGCAGGGTGGCTGGAGGGCTCGAAAGCGAAACCGATGTCCGCCTCGCGCAGCACCAGGCTCTCGGCGATCTGCCGCGAATGCAGCGTGCGCAGCGCCAGCCGGACCTGGTCGTGTTTGATGCTCCAGCGGCCCAGCGCCTGCGGCAGCGCCTCCAGCGCCAGCCCCGGCACGCACAGCACGCGCAGCAGGGCGTGCGAATGCCGTCCCAGGTTGGCGGTGATGCGCCGCACGGCGTCCAGCTTGAGGTAGAGCTGCTCGACCTCGGGAATGAGTTGGTGCGCTTCGGCCGTCGGCACCAGGCGGCCCCGCACGCGTTGGAACAGCGCCACCCCGACATGCTGTTCGGCCTGTTGCAGCAGCCGCGTGGCCGCCGGCTGGGTGATGTGCAGCATGTCGGCGGCGCCTTTGACCGTGCCGGCCTGCATCACGGCATGGAAGATCTCGATGTAGCGTATGCGCATGCCTGGGCTGTCCGGCGGTGGGTGTGCTGTGTCGGGAGGGGGCGGGAGGCCGCGGCGCAGGCCGCCCAGCCGCATTGTGGGGCAGGCCGCCCCGCCGCGGTCAGCCCGCGCCGCCGAGCCGGTCGGCCAGGCGGACCGGCAAACCGGCGGCGCGTATCTTGGCGGCGGCGCCCGCCACGTCATAAGGCACCCGGTGGTAGGTGATGGCCAGGGATCCCAGGTCGAAGACCGCGTAGCAAGCCGCGGGATTGCCGTCGCGCGGCTGGCCGGCGGAGCCGGGGATGGCCAGCCACTGGCCTTGCGGCGAGAGGTGGATCGTCACACCGGCCGCCGGTTCGAACGCGGAGGTCCGCCCCGAGCCATCCATGTGGAACAGCTTGGGGTCGTGGACGTGGCCGCAGAACGTGTGCCGGCAATCCGTCATGCGCAGGCTCTTTTCGGCGTCCTTCGGGCCCAGCACGTAGCCCCACTGCTCGGGCAGGAAGGCGTTGGCGTGCACGAAGAGGCAGCCCATGCCGGTGGCCGTCATCGGCAGCTCGGCCAGGAAGCGCAACTGCCCGGCGTCGAGGCGGCTGCGGGTCCATTCCACCGCCTTGCGCGCATTGCCCACCATCGACGGCATGGGGCCGCTCACCACCGCGGCGTCGTGGTTGCCCATCACGGCCACGGCGCCCTGGTCGACCATCTCGCGCACGCGGTCGACGACCCAGCCCGGGTCGGCGCCGTAGCCGACGAAGTCGCCCAGCAGGGCGTGGCGCTCGACACCCTGGCCGTCGGCATGCTCCAGTACCGCCTCCACCGCTTCGCGGTTGGCGTGCAGGTCGGTGATGACGGCGAGTTTCATCCGGTGGGGATTCCCTCGCGCCTGCTCGGCCTCTCAGCCGATCCGGCCGAGCAGCAAGTACTCCATCAGCGCCTTTTGCACGTGCATGCGGTTCTCGGCCTCGTCCCAAACCACGGACTGCGGGCCGTCGATCACGTCGGCGTCGACTTCCTCGCCGCGGTGGGCGGGCAGGCAGTGCATGAACAGCGCGTCCTTCTCGGCCTCGGCCATCATGGTGGCGCTCACCCGCCAGTCGGCGAAAGCCTTCATGCGGGCCTCGTTCTCGGCCTCGTAGCCCATGCTGGTCCAGACGTCGGTGGTGACGAGGTGGGCGCCGCGGCAGGCGTCCATCGGGTTATTGAACACCTTCAGGCAGGCGGAATTGCTGACGCCGGCGACTTTCGCGTCGATCCCGTAGCCGCTGGGCGTGCTGACGTGCAGCGTGAAGCCGAGGATGTCGGCCGCTTGCAGCCAGGTGTTGGCCATGTTGTTGCCGTCGCCCACCCACGCCACCACCTTGCCCGCGATGCTGCCGCGGTGCTCGATGAAGGTGAAGATGTCGGCCAGGATCTGGCAGGGGTGGTACTCGTTGGTCAGGCCGTTGATCACCGGTACGCGCGAGTTGGCGGCGAACGCCTCGATCTTGGTCTGCTCGTAGGTGCGGATCATCACCAGGTCGACCATGCGGCTGATGACGCGGGCGCTGTCGTCGATGGGCTCGGAGCGGCCGAGCTGGCTGTCGCCGGTGGTGAGGTTCACCACCGAGCCGCCCATCTGGTACATGCCCGCCTCGAAGCTCACGCGGGTGCGGGTGCTGGCCTTCTCGAAGATCATCGCCAGGGTTCGGTCCACCAGGGGGGTGTATTTCTCGTAGTTCTTGAAGCGCCGCTTGATCGTCGCGGCGCGTTCGAACAGGTAGGCGTACTCCTCGGCCCGCAGATCCTTGAACTGCAGGTAGTGCCGTATCAGGCGGTTGCCGGGTTTCATGGCATTCATGAGCTGCTTTTCGGGGTTTTCAGGAAGTCCCGCACCAGCGGCGCGAGGATGGCGACGATCTGGCCTGCCTCGTCCTCGCTGAGGATCAGCGAGGGCACCAGGCGGATCACCTTGTCGGCGGTCACGCTCATCAGCAGGCCGGCCTCGACGGCCCGCCCGAGCAGTTCGCCGCAGGGGCGGTCGAGTTCGATGCCGGGCATCAGGCCCTGGCCGCGGATCTCGACCACGCCCGCCACGCCGCCCAG
>CBJNAE010000252.1:0-6429 GCA_966433995.1 uncultured Ideonella sp.
CGGCGTACTCCGCCTTGGGCATGGTGAAGCTGTCGCGCACCAGCTTGGGCTTGCCGGCCTTGGGTTCGGCGGCGGCCTTCTTCGCGGCCGCGGGAATGGCGGAGGGTTTCTTCTCGGCCACGGCGGCCGGCGGTGCCTTCCTGGCTTCGGGTTTTGCCGGGTCTTTGGCTGCGGGCTTGGCCGCGGTTCTGGATGCTGAGGCGGGTTGCTTGCGAGTGGCCATGGGGCGCTCCTGTTGTCCTGTAAACGGTATAAACAATATATACCGTTATTTGCGGAGATTGAAGGGGCGCATGCCCACGGCGCGCCTGCGCCTTGCTTCCACTTGGCACCGGCATGTATGCTGCACCGCAGCATGCCGCCTGCGCGACGGGCGGCAGCACCGCACAGGGAGATCCTCGCCATGCCGACGTCTTCGACGCACCACCCCTCCTCGAACCACCGCCTCATTCGGCGCCTCGCCGGCGCCGCGCTGCCATGGCTGGCCGCCGCAAGCGTGGCGGCGCAGGCTCAGCCGCCGCTGCGGCGGCTGCCGGCCCTGGGCCTGAGGGCCGACGCGGTCACGGTGTCGGGGCTGTCTTCGGGCGGCTACATGGCGGGGCAGTTCGCGGTGGCGCATTCCGCCTCGGTGGCCGGCGTGGCGGTGCTGGCTGCCGGGCCCTACGGCTGTTCCAGGGGGTCGGTGGGCACCGCGATGCTCAACTGTTCCTGCCCCGCGGAGCAGCCGTTCGCGCTGAAGCTGCAGGCGCTGTGGTCCGGCGGCTGCCAGACGTTCGACCCGGCGGTCTACGGCGTGTTCGCCGACGCCGCCACCCACGGCAACGAAAGCGGCATCGACGACGCCGCCAGCCACCTGCGGCGCCAGCGCGTGTGGCTGTTCTCGGGCGGCGCCGACCCTGTCGTCGAACCGCCGCTGGTGCAAGCGGTGCAGGACTACTACCGGCGCTGGGGCGCCCCCGCGGCGCAGATCCGCCATGAAACCCGCGCGGATGCCGGCCATGGCTTTCCCAGCCCGCAAGCCAGGCAAGGCTGCGATGCCACCCGCACCCCCTTCCTCAACGACTGCGGCCTGGACGCGGCCGGCGAGTTGTTGAAATGGCTGAACCCGGACTGGCGGGCGCCATCGGCCCCGGGCCAGGCGCGGGCCGGCTCTCTGAAGCGATTCAGCCAGGCGGGCTACCGCCGGGAGCGGATCTTCGACGGGCTGGACGACACCGGCTGGGTCTACGTGCCCGCCGCCTGCGAACAGTCCGGTACCGCATGCCGGCTGCACGTCGCCTTCCACGGCTGCGAACAGGGCCAAAGCTTCGCGGCCGGCGGGCGGAAGTACGGGAAGCAATTCGTCGAAGGCGCCGGCTACAACCGCTGGGCCGAGGCCGGCGGCATCGTCGTGCTCTATCCGCAAATCAAGGCCAGCGCCCAGGGCAACCTGTTCGACCCCCACCGCTTCAACCCCAAGGGTTGCTGGGACTTCTGGGGCTACACCGAGCGTTCCGCCGCGTTGAAGCCCCATGCGCCAGACTTCGCCAAGCGCTCGGCACCCCAGGTGCGGGCGGTCAAGGCGATGGTCGACGATTTGCTGCGCGCGCGTTGACCGCTACGATGGCTCATCGACTGAGCCACCTGCCCCGTGCCGCGCCGCCCCCCTAGAACGACGGCCCGTCCTCCCTAGAAACCGTGTTGAAAAGCGCGTCGCGCTGCATAGAGTGGCCTTCAGCGCGCGGCACCGCCGCGCCAGCCCCCAGGGAGAAGACCATGAACGACGACACCGTCCCCGCCGCCGCGCACGCGCAGCCGCGCGACCCCCAACCCACCGGCCGCTACCGGCTGGAGTTCGTCGGCCTGGACGCGGCCGGCGAGAAGCCGCGCGTGGCCATCGCCGCGGTCGACGCCGCCGGCGCCCGGCTGCACGCGCAGGAGGCCGACGCCGAAGGCGCCTTCACCCTGCCGCCCGACGTGCTCAAGCGCGCCCATCGCGTGCTGCTGGGCGAGCCCGACGGCAAGGGCGGCGTGCTGACCGACACCGCCGTCAGCTACCGCGCCGAAGACTTCGCCGCGTCGGCGCAGGGCGGCGTCCTGCCGCTGGCCGAAGGCGTGTGGTCGGTGCTGCGCCGCCGCTGGGTCTGTGTCAGCGGCAGCGTGCAGGCCTGCCGGCGCAGGCCCTGGTGGTTCGACAGCGTCGTCAGCGCGGCGGTCCAGGCCGGTGGCGTCCTGCAGCAGTCGAAAGCCGCCGCCTTGGCGCAGCGCGCCGCGGTGCCGTCGCTCAATGACCTGGTCGCCTGGCCGGTGCGCTGCGCACCGGTGTGCCTGGGCCGGGTGGACGTCTACCGCCGCACCTGCTGCTGCTGGCCGATCGTCTTCGACGACTCGCGCATCGACGACCTGATCCGGGACCTGGAGATTTATGTCGAGAAGCTGCCCCGCCCCAAGCCCGGCTTCCCGCCGCCCCCACCGCCGCTGGGCGACCCGCTGAAGACGCCCTTCTTCAAGGGCGGCGCGATGAACGAGTTGGCCCTGAACGCGCCGCAAGACCTGCGGCTGCTGCGCGGCATGCCGCGCGACCAGGCGGCGCACTACATCAACACCCGCCCCTACCTCTTCCACAAGCTGTGCAGCTGCAGCCACCCGGTGAAGGTGGGCAGCGGCGCCATCCACCCCGATGGCCACTTCAGCATCTGCTGGCTGGAGCCGTGGCGATTCCTGCTGCCGAACTGCCATGAGCAATACGCCTACGTGGTCACCCAGACCATCGGCGGCACCGGCACCAGGATCTACGACGGCCTGGCCGCGGGCGCCTGGTTCGCCACGGCCGATCACCCGGTGCTGCGCTCCTACCACCGCGGGGCCTTCACCTGCGGTGAGACCGGCACGGGCGGCGACGGCGACGCCTACGTGTTCCTCGACCTGATCGGCGACACCGAGAGCCACGAGCTGACCACGCCCGCCTCGACGGGCTGGAACCGCGTGGCCGCCCCCGACGCCGCCTCGGGCCTGCTCTTCCCCGGCACCGGGCCCAACAACAGCCACCTGCGCAACCTGGGCGGCGCGATCGAGCTGAGCTTCGCCTTCAGCCTGGGCATGCGCGCGCCAGCGGTGGGTGCGAGGTACTACCGCATCAGCGTCTGCCAGGCCGACGCACTCGGCCAGCCGGTGGGCCCGCGCCACTACTACGACCAGGGTTTGGCCTGGCAGAAGGTGGTCGGCGCCGACATCGTGCCCGAGTCGCTCGGCCCGGTGCCGCCGGCCACGGTGGGCGGCGAGGCCAACCTCTACCGCATCCCCTACGGCGACGAGCCCTGGGTCGGCTCGGTGCGCTACCACGCGCTGATCGACACGCTCAAGCCGGAGCTGAACGTGCCGCCGACGCTGCCGGTCGACGATCCCGGCCGTGCGGCCAACGTGGCCCTGCCTGCGGTGAACCACCTCATCACGCTGGAGGTCTTCAACGCCGCCGGCGAGCGGCTGCGGCCGCTGGGCTCGCCGGCCTCGGGCCAGCCGGGCCTGGAGGCGTCCAAGCCGTTCAAGTTCCGCCGCTGGTTCCAGCCCGGCGGCAGCGTGGGCGACGACACGGTGGAGGTGCCCTTCGCCGCGTTGACCCACCTCTTCTGCTGGGACAACCGCCCGCCGGTGGCCGACATCACCCGGCTGGTGAAAGATGGCACGGCGTCGAACGAGGAATGTCAATTCCTGTCCGGCACGCCAGTCTCCACCTTCGCCGTCGAATACCGGGCCTATGTGGCCGACCAGCGCTTCCAGTACGGCCATGGCGTGGGCTGGGTGCGCGGGCTGAACGCCTCGGCGGCCAACGGCGGCGTGGGTTCGCTGCCGACGCCGCTGAGCCCGGCCAACGTCGGCGAGCCGCCGGCCGCCGCGGCCGTCAGCGGCAGCAACACCTTCCAGCAGATGCTCACCCGGCTGGACCCGCCCAACCCGCCGACGGTGCTGCCGCGCTGCTCGTTCGCCGTCACGCTGACCACTTTCTCGAAGACCACCAACGGGGAAAGCCTGAGCTACCCGCATGTTTCCGAGACGGCGGCCTTCGCACTGGCGATCGACCCGTGAAAGGCCTGGCCGGACACGATCCCGAGAGCAGCCGATGACGATGGACGCCCTGCCGCCCGACGTCTGGCCCAGGCTCGCGCTGGCCGTGCCGGCGGCGTGGCGCCTGACCCACCTGCTCGCCCGGGAAGACGGCCCGTTCGACCTGGTCGCCCGGGTGCGCGCCCTGCTCGGCCAAGGACCGTGGGGCCGCATGTTCGACTGCTTTCACTGCCTCAGCCTCTGGGTGGCGGCGCCGCTGGCGCCCTGGCTGGCCGACGGCTGGGCCGGCACCGGGGTGGCCTGGTTGGCGCTGTCGGGCGCGGCCTGCCTGTGCGAGCGGCTCGGTGGCTCGCCCGAGGTGGTGGTGCAGCCACTGCCCGAATCGGCCGGGCACGCGGTGGATGACCGCGACGGCCAAGTTCAACACGACCAACGAGGAGAGGGCGATGGGATGTTGCGGACAACACCGTAGCGGGGGCAGCGTCGCGCCGGGCTGGGCGCCGCCGTCGGTTCAACCGGCCTCACCGGGCACCGGCCTGGTCTGGCCGCCGTCGATGGGGCGGCAGGTGGCGACCCTGCACCTGCGCTACCGCGACCGGGCACGCATCTCGGTGCGGGGGCCGGCGACCGGACGCAGCTACGAGTTCTCGGCGGCCCAACCGGTCCAGGCGGTGGAGGTGCGCGATGCGCAATCGCTGCTGCGGACGGGGCTGTTCATGCGCGTCGGGGGTTGACGAGTGCCGGGGGAGTCGTGGAGTGCCCTCCCTCTATTCGCCTTGACCCTTTACAAGCAGGACGGCTCTATCGAAGGGCTCAGCCCGAACGGAAAGAAGATCTCCTCTACCCCGTTCGCCCTGAGCTTGTCGAAGGGCCCAAGTCACTTGTACGCCTGGGCCTTCCGCGGCCCGGCCTATCCGCCCGTGCGCTTGGCCTTCCAGCCCGCCTTGTGCAGGAAGTCCACCACCTTGTCGCAATGGTCGCCCTGCACTTCCAGCACGCCGTCCTTGGCGGTGCCGCCGGCGCCGCAGGCGCTGCGCAGGCGTTTGCCCAGCTCGGCCAGTTCGTCGGCGGGCAGCGGCAAGCCGCGCACCAGGGTGACGGTCTTGCCGCCGCGGCCCTTGCTTTCGCGGCTGACCCGGGCGACGCCGTCGCCATCGGGCTTGGCCGCGGCGGCCTTCGCCTTGCAGGCGCACGACGTCAAAGGCTGGCGGCAGGCCGGGCACATGCGGCCGCCGTCGGTGGAGTAGACCAGGCCGCCGGCGGCGGTGTCGTTCTTCTTGCGCATGTTCATGATGGTTTACGCATGTTGTCTCGCGCCGCGGAGTGTCAGCCGTCCCCATCCAGCGGCGCGAGCAGGCCCCGCAGGTCGTCGGGGCTGAATTTCGCGGTGTCGGCGCCGTCCGCGCCGAGCACGCCTTCGGCCAGCGCCGATTTCCTTTCCTGCAGCGCCAGCATCCGTTCCTCGATGCTGCCTTCGACGACCAGCTTGTAGACGAAGACGGGCTGGTCCTGGCCGATGCGGTGGGCGCGGGCGGTGGCCTGCTGTTCGACGGCCGGGTTCCACCACGGGTCGAGGTGGACCACGGTGTCGGCCGCCGTCAGGTTCAGGCCCACGCCGCCGGCCTTCAGGCTGAGCAGCATCACCGGGGCCTGCAGCCGCTGGAAGCGCTCCACGATGCCGCCGCGGTCCTGGGCGGGGGTGTCGCCGGTCAGGGTGAGGAAGGGCAGGCCGAGGGCGGCGAGTTCCTCCTCCACCAGGGCGAGCATTTCGGTGAACTGCGAGAACACCAGCACGCGCCGGCCTTCGTCGACCATGCCGGGCAGCATGTCGCGCAGCCATTCCATCTTGGCGCGCTCCATGTCCCCGTCCACGCCAGGGCCCTTGACCAGCCGCGGGTCGCAGCACACCTGCCTCAGCTTGAGCAGGGCGTCGAGGATGGCGATCTGGCCGCCGTCGAAGCCCTGGCGCTGCAGCGCGCGCCGCACCTGTTCGTCAGCGGCCACGCGCACGCTCTCGTACAGCTCGCGCTGGCGGCCTTGCAACTGCACGCGGCGCACCACTTCGGTCTTGGGCGGCAGCTCGGCGGCCACCTCCTGCTTGCGCCGGCGCAGGATGAAGGGCCGCACGCGGCGGGCCAGCAACTGGGCGCGCAGCGTCTCGCCGTTCTCCTCGATCGGCTTGCGCCAAAGCCGGGCGAAGGCGCGGGCGTCGCCGAGGAAGCCGGGCATCAGCCAGTCGAAATGCGCCCACAGCTCGCCGAGGTGGTTTTCCAGCGGCGTGCCGGTGACGCACAACCGGTGGCGCGAGCGCAGCTTGCGCAGCGCGCCGGCCGCGCGGCTGCCGGCGTTCTTCACCACCTGCGCTTCGTCGAGCACGACGAAATGCCA
>CBJNAE010000253.1:0-6387 GCA_966433995.1 uncultured Ideonella sp.
TAGTGGACCGACACGTTGGTGACCTCCGCGCCAAGCTCTACCAGGGCGACCCCGCCGGAGGGCCGCGGGAGAGGGAGGCGTTCGAGGATTCCCGCCGCAACTTCCTCGCCCTGGTCTTCTGCCTGATGGCCGGCACCGCGTCGCTGCCCCACGTGCTGACGCGCTACTACACGACCCCGTCGGTGCGCGAGGCGCGGTACTCGGTGAGCTGGTCGGTGCTGTTCATCCTGCTGCTGTACGTCACGGCGCCGGCGCTGGCGGTGCTGGTGAAGTTCGAGGTCTTCGACACCCTGGTGGGACTGCCCTTCGACCGGCTGCCGGCCTGGATGTCGAACTGGGCCAAGCTCGACGCCTCGCTGCTGTCGGTCGTCGACATCAACCGCGACGGCATCTTCCAGCTCGGCGAGATGCGGCTGGGCGGCGACATCATCGTGCTGGCCACGCCCGAGATCGCGGGCCTGCCCTACGTCATCTCCGGCATGGTGGCCGCCGGCGGGCTGGCGGCCGCGCTTTCCACCGCCGACGGCCTGCTGCTGACGATCTCCAACGCGCTCTCCCACGACATCTACCACAAGATGATCGACCCCAACGCGCCCACCGGGCGGCGCGTGATCATCGCCAAGGTGCTGCTGCTGGTGGTGGCTTTCGCCGCCGCCGCGGTGGCGGCGCAGAAGCCGGCCGACACCGACATTCTCTTCCTCGTCTCAGCCGCCTTTTCCTTCGCCGCCGCCGCTTTCTTCCCGGCGCTGGTGCTGGGCGTGTTCTGGAAGCGCGCGAATCATTGGGGGGCGGTGGCGGGCATGCTCGGCGGCCTGGGCGTGACGATCTACTACATGGCCAGGAACCTGCCCTGGGCGCGCGGTTTCCTGGGCGTCGAATCGCCGGTGGAGCTGTGGTTCGGCATTTCGCCGATCGCAGCCGGCGTGTTCGGCGTGCCGCTGGGCTTCGCGCTGACCGTGGCGGTCAGCCTGCTGACGCCTGCGCCCAGCCGCAGGGCCCAGGCGCTGGTCGAGCAGGTGCGCTGCCCAAGCGCGCCGGCCGGCGGTGAGGTCGGGTGACGCCCACCGGGTCGACTCGGTCTCCGCGCTGCCCTGAAAAGGAACTGGCGCGGTTGAGCCGGAACTGGCTATAATCCGCGGTTCACCTTGCCACACCCGGGTTAGACGCTTCGGGGTGGCTTCCCATCTTCCTGCGGTCGTCCAGTCGGTCGGCGGCGGGGAGGAATCCACAAGGAGCATCAAATGCGTCACTATGAAATCGTGCTCTTGATCCATCCGGATCAGAGCGAACAGGTTCCGGCCATGCTGGAACGCTACAAAGGTGTGGTCACCGCCGCTGGCGGCAAGGTCCACCGTGTCGAGGATTGGGGCCGCCGCCAGATGGCCTACCTGATCCAGAAGCTCGCCAAGGCCCATTACCTGTGCCTGAACATCGAGTGCGGCAAGGAAGCGCTGGCCGAGCTGGAAACCGGCTTCCGCTTCAACGACGCCGTGCTGCGTCACCTGACCGTGGTCAAGAGCAAGGCCGAGACCGCGCCTTCGGTGATGATGAAGGCCGTCGACCGCGAAGACAACCGCCGGGCCCCGCAGGAGTCCGCAGCCTGATTCCCCGCCCGTCGGCGCGCAGCCCGAGCCGCTCATGAACCGATTGGTTCTGAACGCGCAGATCGTGGAACGCAGCGCGGTGCGATACACCCCCGCCGGCTTGCCGGCCCTGGATTTGAGCCTGAAGCACGAATCCGAGGTCAGCCAGGACGGCCAGGCGCGCAAAGTGGCCTTGGAGATCAAGGCCCGCGCGATCGGTGGCATCACACAGCGCGTCCAGGCCATCCCCCTGGGCAGCGACCAAGGTTTCGCGGGCTTCCTGGCCGCGCAGCGCAACGGGCGAGGCGTCGTCTTCCACATCACCGAGCTGGACTGACCGCCCGCATCCGACCGGCGGGCATCCGGCACCCCAGCCGGGCAACCGGCACAACGCACGAAATTCAACGAGGTTCACCATGGCACCACCACGTGGCAAGGGCAAGTTCTCCAAAGACCGCAAACCCAAGCGCAACCAGCAATCGCTGCTGTTCCGCCGCAAGCGCTTCTGCCGCTTCACCGTCACCGGCGTGACCGAGATCGACTACAAGGACGTCGACACGCTGCGCGACTTCATCGCCGAGAACGGCAAGATCACCCCGGCGCGCCTGACCGGCACCCGCGCCTTCTTCCAGCGCCAGCTGACCACCTGCATCAAGCGCGCCCGCTTCCTGGCCTTCCTGCCGTACAGCGACCAGCACAAGGTTTGAGGAGTACAAAAAATGCAAATCATCCTGCTTGAAAAAGTGGCCAACCTCGGCAACCTCGGCGACGTCGTCAAGGTCAAGGACGGCTACGCACGCAACTTCCTGATCCCGACCCGTGCCGCCCGCCGCGCCACCGAGGCCGCGATCAAGGAATTCGAACTGAAGCGCGCGGAGCTCGAAAAAGCCGCCGCCGAGAAGCTGGCCGCCGCCCAGGCGCTGGGCGAGAAGATGTCCGGTCGCACCGTGCACATCACCCAGAAGGCCGGTGTCGACGGCCGCCTGTTCGGCTCTGTCACCAACAACGACATCGCCGAAGCGCTGACCCGCATCGATTTCAAGGTCGCCAAGGCCCAGGTCCGCCTGCCCAACGGCCCGCTGAAGACCGTCGGCGAGCACACCGTTTCGGTGGCGCCGCACACCGACGTGGTCGTGGAAGTCAAGGTCGTGGTGGTCGGCGAGACCGACTGACCGAAGGCGGCGATCCCGCCCGGCGGCTGCCGGTCCTCCCCTGGAGCCCGGGGGAGCCGGTGGCCCGATGAAGAAGGCGCATGCATCGCATGCGCCTTTTTTTGTGCGCCCGCCGCCGTCTCGGACCGTTCAAACCAGCAGGTCGAGCCAGCTCGGCGCCGGGCTGCCGCTGTCCGTGAACGCTGCCACGGTGGTGGAGCCGCCGCCCCGCGCCACCAGGCCGTGCCGGGAGCGGGTGTCCGCCCAGCCGGCGGCCGCCGCCGTCAGCCGCAGGGCGGTCAAGGCTTCGCCGCACATGTGTTCCTCCGCCGGTGTGCGCTGGATGCCATGCTCGGCCCGCATGCGGTCCGCGCCGCGCAGTAGCTCCCAGGCGCGCTGGCCTTCATCGGCCAGCGTCAACGCGGCTTCTTCCAGCAGGCTCGGCACCAAGTAGTGGTGCAGGGCGAATTCGCCGGAGACCAGGCGGCGAAGCGACCTGCGGGCCTGTGCGGACTGGCCCGACAGGCGCTGCGCCCTGAGTAGCCACAGCAGCTTGCTGTCGCAGTCCAGCAGGAAGCCGGTCTCGATCACTTCGTCCAGCGAGCGTTCCAGCCAGTCGATGGCGGAGGCGTGGTCCCCGCAGACCACGCAGTAAGCGCCTTTCACCCGGCCGATCAGGCCGTGCAGCGCCGCGTCGCCCACGCGCTTGTTCACCTGTTCGCCCTCTTCGAGCAGCTGCAGCGCGGTGTCCAGCTCGTTCATGAAGACGTGGAATTCGGCGAGCCAGATCAGCATCCAGCCGAGCGCGCGCGGGTCGCGCGATTCCCGCCCCCACATGACGGACTGCTGGCCGTGCTCGCGCGCGGTTTCGAAATCGCCGCGGATCCTGGCCTGCAGGTACAGGTAGAAGTACAGGATCGACGGGCGCGACTGGGTCAGCAGGTGCTTGTTCGCCAGGCCGTGGGCGAAGCAGGCCTGGGCCTTCGCGTAGTTGCCCATCGTCAGGTGCATCTCGCCGAGGTTCATGACGATGTTCGCGGACGAGCGCGTGTCGCCGGCCTGGTCGGCGAAGGCGATGGCCTGTTCGTTCAGCGCCATCGCCGTCTCGACGCGGCCGTGCACGTATTCGAGCACCGCCAGGTGGCCCAGCGCCAGGAGTTGCTGGGAGGACTGGCCCGACTCGCGGCTGACCAGCAGCGACTTCTCGATGTAGGGCTTGCCCGTCCGGTAGTCGCCCACCGCGAAGCTCAGGATGCCGGTGGCGTAGCAGGCGGTGGCGTACCAGGGCGAATCCCCATGCGATTCGGTGAGGTCCAGGTGGGAACGCGACCAGGCGAAGAATTCGCTGGCGAAGCCGCGTCGGCCCCAGAAGGCGGCCAGCGTCGCGACGAACTGGTGCGCCAGCGCGCGGTCGTTGCGGGCCGCCCAGTGCACCGCCATCTCGAAGTTGACGAACTCGGCGTCGAACACCTGCACCGCCTGGCGGTACTCGCCCGAGGTGCGCTGCTTGTAGATGCGCTCGGCGACCGAGGCCCAGTGCTCGGCGAACCGGCGCTGCTGGGCCGCGCCGGTCTCGTGCTGCTGCAACTGGTTCAACGCGTAGTCGCGCACCGTCTGCAGCATGCGGTAGCGGCGCTCGCCGCCGTGGTCCGCGCCGCCGTTGCGCTCGCCGTGGTCGACGATGAGAAGGTTCTGGTCGAGCAACTGGTCCAGCGCGTCGGCCAGGCTTTCCTGGCCGTCCCCCGGCGGCATGTCGATCGAGGCTTCGGCGTGGCCGAGCGTGGTGCCGCCGGCGAACATGCCCAGCGCCCGGAACACCGCCTGCACGTGGGGCGGCAGCAGCTCGTAGCTCCACTGCAGCACGGCGTCGAGCGAGCGGTGGCGGTGCGGGCTGTCGCGGCGGCCGCGGTTGAGCAGGTCGAAGCTGGACTGCAGCCGGCCCAGCAGCGCATCGAGCCCCAGCAGCTTCAGCCGCGCGGCGGCCAGTTCCATCGCCAGGGGCAGGCCGTCCAGGCGCTGGCACAGCGCGCCGACGTCCCGCGCGTTGGCGGCCGAGAGGTCGAAGGTCGCGTCCAGCGCCTGGGCGCGCTCTACGAAAAGCCGCACCGCCGGGTTGGCGGCCAGCTCGGAGAACTCGCTGCACTGCGGCGGCGGCAGCTCCAGCGGGGGCACCACGAAGAGCCGCTCCGCCGCGATCTTCAGCACGCTGCGGCTGGTGCAGACGATGCGCAGGCCGGGCGAGACCGAGAGCATCCACGACACGAAAGGCGCGGCGTCGAGCAGGTGCTCGAAGTTGTCGAGCACCACCAGCAGCTGGCGGTCGCGCAGAAAGTCGTCCAGCGCCTGTTCCCAGTTCTTGTGGCTGTCCATCTTCACCTGGAAGGCACGGGCGACGATGCCGGGCACGGCTTTCCAGTCGAGCACGTCGCTCAGCGAGACGAAACACGCGCCGTCGGCGAACTGCGACTGCAGGCTGTCGGCCAGGTGCAGCGCGAGCTGCGTCTTGCCGACGCCGCCGGGCCCGCTCAGCGTCAGCAGGCGTGCGCCGCCGTCGCCGCCGGCCATGCCCTTGAGCTGGCGCATCAGCGCGTCGCGCCCGATCAGCGGCTGTGTGACGGCGGGCGGGTGAAGCCGCCGGCGCGGTTCGGCTGGCGTTGCGGTCGACGCCGCCGCCACCCTTGCGGCGTCGGGCGGCACCGGCTGTGGGGGCTGCGCGGGAGCCGTCGGCGCGGCGTCCTGCAGGTTGGCGATCACGGCGCGCGTCTGCGCCGACGGCACGCTGCCCAGCTCGCTGGCCAGAGCGGCGCGGCACTTCTCGTACTGGCCGCGGGCCTCCTGGTAGCGGCCCGCCTTGACCAGCATTTCCATCAGCGCGCGGTGGGCGGATTCGTCCGCCGGGTGCGCATCCACCAGCTTGCGCAAGGCCTGCACTGCCGCGTCGACGCGGCCCTGCGCATGCTCCCGCGCGCACAGCGCGCGCAGCGCGGCCAGGTAGCGCTGCTTGAGGTGCTCTCGGGCATAGAGGCACCAGGAGGCCTGCTCGTCCTCTGGCAGCAGCGGGCCGCGGTACAGCTCGATCGCCTGGACCAGCTCGGCCGTGGCCTGCGTGTCGGCCATGCCCACGTCGAGCAGCCGCTCGAAGGCGTCGACGTCGGTCCAGACCTCGGCGCCCCTGGCGAAGGTGAGAACCTCCTGCTCCGTCGAGATGAAGCTCGAATGCCCGCGCCCCTGGCGCCGTTGCTCCAGCGTCTTGCGCAGCATGTACACCGCGTTGTTCAAACGGTGCTCGGGCCGCAGCTCATCGTCCTGCCAGAGCAGTTGGCTCGCCTGCGCCCGCGGGATGCGGCGGCTCACTTGGATGGACAGCAGCTTGAGCAGTTGCAGCGCATCCTTGCGCGGCCAGTGCTCGACCGGCTGGCCGTTGACCCGCGCCTCGAAGCCGCCGAGCAGGCGGATGTGGAGCGTCTCGCCGCCCAGGGGGGTCGTGTCCGGTTCATCCACCGCGCCGGCTCCTGCATGCGGACTGCGGCGTGGCCGCGGCGGCGCCGCGGCGCGGTGCGCTGGCTGGCGGTTGCGACGCCGTGGCGGTTTCGGTACTCAAGGGGAGTGGAAGGCAGCGGCCGGTGGCCTTGGACAGCGGGCTTGGACGCATG
>CBJNAE010000254.1:0-6341 GCA_966433995.1 uncultured Ideonella sp.
CCGGAGCGATGACGCGCACCTCCTCGTCGCCGAAAAGGCCGCCCTCCCCCGCATGCGGGTTCAGGCCCGCGACGGCAATCCGGGGCCGCGGCAATCCCCACGCCACCGCGCTGCGGTGGGTGATGCGCAGGGTTTGCAGGACGGCGTCGAAAGTCACCGCATCGATTGCCTTTCGCAGCGACATGTGGATGGTGACGAGCACCGTCCGCAACTCGGCGTTGGCCAGCATCATGCGCACCGGCGGCAACTCGTCGCCGCGCGACGCCAGGGCCTGCAGCATCTCGGTGTGGCCGGGGTGGGCACAGCCGGCGGCGGCCAGGGCCTCCTTGTGGACCGGCGCGGTGACGACGGCCGCCACCCGGCGTTCCAGTGCCAGCTGGGCGGCCTGTTCGATGCAGGCGATCGCGGCCGCGCCGGCGCGTGCGTCCACCCGCCCCATCGGCAACGACGCGAGGTCGCCCGACAAACCCTGCGCCTGAAGCACAGGCACGCAGCCCGGCGGGACTTCCCAGGCGTCCGCCGGCATGTCGATCAGCGCGACCGGAGCGAAGCCGCCGATCTGCCCGACCGCGCGCCGCATCACGCCCGCGTCGCCGACGACGAAACAGCCGCGCGCCTGCGCACCGGGCCGCTGGAACAGCTTCGCGATGATTTCCGGGCCGATGCCCGCGGCGTCGCCCAGGGTAATTGCGACCGGCAACCCGCCGGCCGCGGTGGGAGGTGGTGGGACGACGGCGCTCATGCGGGGTTGTCGATGTCGATGAACACATGCTGCAGGCCGAAATGACCTGCCAAATGGCCGCCCAGGGCCTGCGCGCCGTAACGCTCGCTGGCGTGGTGGCCGCAGGCGAGGAAGGCGACGCCGGTCTCCCGCGCATAGTGGGCCTGCGGCTCCGAAATCTCTCCCGTGACGAAAGCGTCGGCGCCCGCGGCGATCGCCGCTTCGAAATACCCCTGGGCGCCGCCGGTGCACCAGGCCACGCGCCGGATCTGCCGGCCATCGCCGGGGACCGCCACCACGGGATGGTCCACCTGCCGCCGCACCCAATCCGAGAGCTCGGGCAGCGAACAAGGCTGCGGCAGGCTGGCCAGGCAGCCCAATTGCTGCTCTCCGAAACAGCGCTCCACCGTCCAGCCCAGGCGCCTGCCCAGCTGCGCGTTGTTCCCCAGTTCCGGATGGGCGTCCAACGGCAAGTGGTAGGCGAACAGGTTGATTTCGTGGGCCAGCAGCAGCGCCAGACGCTTCTTGAGCCAGCCTGTCACCCGGCCGTCGTGGCCGCGCCAGAACAAGCCGTGGTGCACCAGGACCGCGTCAGCCTTTTCGGCCACCGCGGCCTCGATCAGCGCCAGACTGGCGGTGACGCCGCTGACCAGCTTGAGAACCTCGGGCTTGCCCTCAACTTGCAAGCCATTCGGCCCATAATCTTTAAACACGCTCACCGACAACAACTGCTGCAGGTGGCTTTCCATGTCTAGCCGTTGAACCATTGGTGAAGAACCCCCCATGCGCAAAATTTGGTTGATTTTCACGCAAGCCGTCACCGTCGCCCTGGGGCTGCTCTTCGTCGTGACGACACTGAAACCCGAATGGCTGCAGCGACCGCCGGCCACCACCGCCACGTTGAACCTCGCGCCCCCGGCCGCCCCGGGGCAGCCGCGGGCCGCCAGCGGGCCCGGCAGCAGCCTGCGCGCGGCCGCGCAGCAGGCTTCGCCGGCGGTGGTGAGCGTCAGCACGAGCAAGATGCCGGTCCGCACGCCGCAGGACGCCGACCCGTGGTTCCAGTTCTTCTTCGGCAACCGCATGCCGCAGCAGCAGCCCCAGGCGGGGCTGGGCTCCGGCGTCATCGTCTCGGCGGAAGGCTACCTCCTCACCAACAACCACGTGGTCGAAGGCGCGGACGACATTGAAGTCAGCCTGCTGGACGGGCGCCGCGCCCACGCCAAAGTCGTGGGCACCGACCCCGAAACCGACCTGGCCGTCCTCAAGATCGATCTCGACAAACTGCCCGTCATCACACTGGGGGACACCGATAACATCGCCGTCGGCGATACCGTGCTGGCCATCGGCAACCCCTTCGGCGTGGGTCAGACCGTCACCTCGGGCATCGTCAGCGCCCTGGGCCGCAACCAGTTGGGCATCAACACCTTCGAGAATTTCATCCAGACCGACGCCGCCATCAACCCCGGCAACTCCGGCGGCGCGCTGGTGGACGAGCGCGGCACCCTCATCGGCATCAACACCGCAATCTACTCCCGCAGCGGCGGCAGCCTGGGCATC
The DNA here is from genome assembly GCA_966433995.1 of uncultured Ideonella sp. Classification (GTDB taxonomy): domain Bacteria; phylum Pseudomonadota; class Gammaproteobacteria; order Burkholderiales; family Burkholderiaceae_C; genus JANPCX01. Next base: position 2,279 of record CBJNAE010000254.1, read on the forward strand.
GGCTTCGCCATCCCGGTCAACACCGCGCGGCAGGTGATGGACAGCCTGATCGCCGATGGCTCGGTCAAGCGCGGCTGGATCGGCGTGGAGCCCCGCGACCTCACGCCCGAGATCGCTCAGACCTTCAACCTGCCGGTCAAGCAAGGCGTGTTGATCACCGGCGTGCTGCAGAGCGGACCGGCGGGCAGCGCGGGCATGCGTCCGGGCGACGTGGTGACCCACGTGGGTGACGAAGCGGTGGCCAACACCGCCCAGCTGCTGTCCGCCGTGGCCGCGATCAAGCCGCAGACCACCACGCCGTTCACGGTCCAGCGGGGCAGCGAGAAGGTGGTCATCAAGGTCACCGTCGCGCTGCGGCCCAAACCCCAGGCCAGCCGGCAACGCTGAAGCGCGGACCACCGCCGCGCCGGTGGCATCGCCGCCAGCGCCGCCCCCGGGCGGCTGGCGCCGGTTCAGTCCGCTGCCTTGGAGGCTGCGCCCTCGGCCGCGTCGGCGGGCGCCTGGGTGTGCTTGACGAAGACTTTGGCGGCCCAGATGCCGATCTCGTAGAGCAGGCACATCGGGATCGCCAGCGCCAACTGGGACACCACGTCGGGCGGCGTCAGCACCGCGGCGATGATGAAGGCCAGGACGATGAAGTAAGAGCGGAACTGCTTGAGCTTGTCGATCGAGACGATGCCGACGCGTGCCAGGATCATCACCACCACGGGCACCTCGAACGCGGCGCCGAAGGCGATGAACATCGACAGCACGAAGCCGAGGTAGGCCTCGATGTCCGGCGCGGCCGCGATGCTCTTCGGTGCGAAACCCTGGATGAACTTGAACACCTGCCCGAACACGAAGAAATAGCAGAACGCCACGCCGGCGAGGAACAGCAGGGTGCTGGAGACCACCAACGGCAGCACGAGCCGCTTCTCGTGGCTGTAAAGGCCCGGTGCCACGAAAGCCCAGACCTGGTAGAGCACCACGGGCAGCGCCATCATGAAAGCCGCCATCAGCGTGATCTTCAACGGCACCATAAAAGGCGAGATCACGTTGGTGGCGATCAGCTTCGTGCCTTCGGGCAGGTTGGCCACCAGGGGTGCGGCCAGCAGGTCGTAAAGCACCCCGGGGGTGGGCCAGATCAACAGGACGGCGAAGCAAGCGGCGACGGCGATCACCGCCCGGATGAGGCGGTCGCGCAACTCGACCAGGTGGGTGACGAAAGGCTGCTCGGTGCCCGCCAGCTCGTCGCCGGACCCGGGATCTTGGGGGTTGCTGCTGCTCATCAGGCTGTGTGGCGCGGCGGCCTGAAACGCGCGACGCGTGCGGCACCCGACTGCGCCTTGCTGCGCAGGCCGTGGCGCTGCTTGTACCAGTGCGGCACCGCCGAGCGCTTCAGGCGCCAGTTCTTCTTTTTGGGTTTGTGGTGGTAGGAGGGCCGGTAACCGCCGTCATCGTCCGCCGCGCCGGCACCGCCACCGTCCCAGGCGTTGTGCATCGACTCGCTGGTGTGGTGGATCTGGTTGGAGATGTCCTGCTCGACGTTGCGGGCCGCGTCCTCGAACTGGCCCTTCATCTTCCGGAGCTCTTCCAACTCGATCGAGCGGCTGACCTCGGCCTTCACGTCGGAGACATAACGCTGCGCCTTGCCCAGCAGGTGGCCGACCGTGCGCGCCACGCGCGGCAGGCGCTCGGGGCCGATCACGATCAGCGCCACGGCGCCGATGAGGGCCAGTTTGTCAAAACCAAAATCAATCATGGGGGATGCCGCCGGTGCGAACACAACACGCCGCGCGCCTGGCGGCGAAGAGCCGGGCGCCTTGCCGCTCAGTGCTTGGTCTTGGCTTCGACATCCACCGTGTTGGGGTCGACGGCCTTGTTGGTGCCGACCTGCTGGGGCGGCGGCGCGTCATCGCCGGCACTGCCGTCGCGCATGCCGTCCTTGAAGCCCTTGACGGCGCCGCCGAGGTCGGAACCGATGTTCTTCAACTTCTTGGTGCCGAAGATCAGCACTACCACCAACAGCACGATCAGCCAATGCCAAATGCTGAATGAACCCATGACGAATCTCCTGTAAAGACTGCGAAGATTTTAGTGCCCCAGGCTGTCAGCCCGGGGTCGGAAGGAACGATGCGCGCGGCGGCGCGCCGCCGTCAGCCCTTGGCCCAGGGCCGTGGGCCGCCGATGACGTGCAAGTGCAGGTGCCCCACTTCCTGGCCACCGTCGACGCCGGTGTTGATCTGGGTGCGGAAGCCGTTGCCGGCGCCTTCCCGCGGCGCCAGCTCCCCGGCCAGCAGCAGCATCTTGCCGAGCAGCGCCTGGTCTTGCGGCTCGGCGTGCGCCAGGCTGGGAATGTGCTTTTTCGGTATGACCAGGAAATGAACCGGCGCCCAGGGCGCGATGTCGTGGAAAGCCAGTAGCTCGTCGTCTTCGTGCACCTTGCGCGACGGGATCTGGCCGGCGACGATCTTGCAGAAAACGCAGTTCGGGTCGTGTGTCATGTCTTGTCGGCCTTGTGGAGGTCACCGCGGCATCGGGGCGTTGGCGTTCAGGTTGAGCCAGCCGCGGATGATTCGGTAGAGGAACCAGATGGACACCAGCACCCAGGCGATCCATCCCGGCAGGAACAACAGCAGCCACAGCGGTGCGGTCAGCAGGTACAGGCCGCCCGCCCACAGCACGGAATGGATGCGCCAGCGGAAATGAGTCTCCTGCCAGGTGCCGGCGGCGTCGTCCTTTTTCACCAGGTCGATGATGAAAGCGACGATGAGCAAGGCGACACCGGCCTGCACGCCGGGCAGCACCGCGCCCACCGCGACGATGAGGTGCAGCAGGTAACTGACATGGCCGATCGTCTTGAGCGAGCGGGCGCGTTCGTCATCGATATCCACGACGGGGTTCATGGCGGGTTGGACCTTTCCTGGCGTTCAAGTTCCGGTGGCTTCGCGGCCTTGCATCTTGCGCGCCGCGAACTCTTCCAGGCCCGACAGCCCCTCGCGGCGCTGGAGCTCGGCCAGCACGTCGGCCGGCTTCAGGCCGAAGTGCGACAGCGCGATCATGCTGTGGAACCACAGGTCGGCCACCTCGTAGACGATCTTTTCCTTGTCGCCGTCCTTGGCCGCCATCACCGTCTCGGTGGCTTCCTCGCCGACTTTTTTCAGGATGGCGTCCGTCCCCTTGTGGAACAGCCGGGCCACGTAGCTCTTGTCGGGGTCGCCCAGCTTGCGCTGCTCGATCACGCCGGCCAAGTGCTCCAGGATGTCTTGGGACGTCGGTGCGGGGGCGTTCATTTTTTGTAGATGCTTCCGGGGTCTTTGAGGACGGGTTCGACGGTGTGCCAGGCGCCGTCCTTGTAAAGCTGGAAAAAACAGCTGTGGCGCCCGGTGTGGCAGGCGATGCCCGGTTCGTGGCCCTGCTGGGTGACTTTCAGCAGCACCACGTCGTTGTCGCAGTCCAGCCGGATCTCGTGCACGACCTGGACGTGGCCAGACTCTTCGCCCTTGTGCCAGAGCCGCTGCCTGGACCGGCTGAAATAGACGGCCTGGCCTTTCTGGGCGGTCAAAGCCAGGGCCTCACGGTCCATGAAGGCGAACATCAGCACGTCGTTGCTGCCTTTTTCCTGCGCGATCACGGGCACCAGTCCCTGGGCGTCCCACTTCACTTCATCAAGCCAATTCATCCGATCAGTGTAGTCCTAGGTGCCGTGGGTGGCGCCCGCAAACCCTTGCTCCTCGGCGAACCATTGCAGCACCGGCACCGTGCCGGGCAGCACCGGGCCGACCTGCACCGGCAGGCGCTGCCAGGCCATGGCTTGGCGCTCGCGCATCTGGAGTTCGCCCGTCCATTGATGAACCTTGCAGAAATGCAGGCGGACCCGGGCATGGGGATAGTCGACCAGCTCGACACGCCACGGCTGGGCCGCGCCGATCTCGACGCCGATCTCCTCCAGCAGTTCGCGGCGCAGCGCCTGCTCGACGGTCTCGCCCTCTTCCAGCTTGCCGCCCGGGAATTCCCAGTAACCGGCGTAGACCTTGCCTTCGGGACGCGAGGTAAGCAGGAAACGGCCTTCGGCGTCGATCAG
>CBJNAE010000255.1:0-6259 GCA_966433995.1 uncultured Ideonella sp.
CAGTTCCGCCTGGCTGCCGGCGTCCATCATCTTGCGGATCAGGGCGTCGACCGCCGGCGATTTCACGCCGGCGACGTTCTCCGAGCCGGGCGTGTCGGCGTCCTTGCTGTTGAAGTTGCGCCAGAGTTCGGCGGCCGGCGAACGCGCCTCGCGCAGCGACACCGAGGCGTAGTCGTAGTCGAACTGGTTCATGCGACGGCGGGTGGTGGCCGCGTCGGCCAGCTTCTTGTTCACCACGATGCCCGCCAGGCTGAGGTTGCGGTAGATCGGGTCGGTGAAGGGGCTCTGCGCGCGCGAGCCTGTCACCTCGATCACGAAAGGCTCGCCGCGCGCGTCGCGCAGCGCACCGTCGCGGTAAGTCCAGCCGGCCTGCTTGAAAAGGTCCAGCGCCTTGGCCAGGTTGCGCCGGAAATCGCTCGGCCGGGGGTTGACGGGTTGTTCGAACATCGGGCCGAAGGCTTCGTCGGGGATCTGCCCCCGGTAGGGCTCCAGCAGCGCCAGCTCCGCCGGCCCGGGCAAGCCGGTGGCGGCCAGCGGCGTGCCGGTGAAATAGCTCTGCACCCGCTTGAACTCGTTGTCGAAGATCTTGCCGTTGATCCACTCGAAATCGAGCAAGTGGTTCAGCGCCTGGCGCACCCGCCGGTCCTGGAAGCGTTCGCGCCGCAGGTTCACCACCCAGCCGTTCATCGAAGGCGGGTTGTGGTGGGGCAGCACCTCCTTCACCAACTCGCCGCTGTCGAAGTGCTTGCCGATGTACTGGCAGCACCAATAGCGCATCTGCACCTCGGCGAAGAAGTTGTATTCGCGGGCGCGCAGCGCGGCGACCTGGGTGTCGCGGTCCTTGTAGAGCTTGTAGTCGACGTGGTCGAAGTTGAAGCTGCCGCGGCGCACCGGCAGGCCGTCGGCCCAATAGCGGGGGTTGCGCCGGTAGCTGACGTTGGCGCCTTCGTCGGCCCGGTCCACCAGGTAGGGGCCGGAGGCGACCGGCCTTTCCAGCCGCAGCTTGTCGAAGTCGACCCGGCCACCCTGGCCGTCGGCGCCCCACTTCGGGGAGAACACCGGCAGGCTGCCGGCGACGAAGCTCAGGTCGCGGCCCGCGCGCTTGAAATCGAAGCGCACCGTCAGGCGGTCGAGGATGGAGACCCCGTGGATCTCCGAGAAATAGGCCTTGAAGCGCGGGCTCGCCTTGCGGCTGGTGAGGGTGTCGAAGGAATGCTTGACGTCGGCCGCGGTCACCGGGTCGCCGTTGGAGAAGCGCGCCTGGGGATGCAGCCGGAAGGTGACCGAGCGTTCGTCGGCGGCCAGCTCGATGTCCTGCGCCAGCAGGCCGTACTGGGTGTTCAGCTCGTCCATGCTGTTGACGGTCAGCGTCTCGAAGACCAGCTCCACCAGGCCGGGCGCGGGCTTGCCGCGCAGCGAGAAGGGGTTGAGCTTGTCGAAGCTGCTGTTGGCCGTGCTCGACAGCATCAGCCGGCCGCCGCGCGGCGCGTCGGGGTTGGCGTAGTCGAAATGGTGGAAGCCGGCGGGGTATTTCGGCTCGCCGAAGAGGGCCAGGGCGTGGGCGGCGTGGGCGGTGGAGAAACTGGCGGACAGCAGCAGCACGCCGGCCAGCAGGCTCAAGAGGCGGGGTCGTTGAAGGCGGCGGCGATTTTTTTGCGAAGGGGCGTTCATCGCGCGGGGGGCATCTGATGAGAGAGAGATGTCATGCATGGCCCCCTCACCCCGACCCTCTCCCCCGTGTCCGGGGGCGAGGGAGCACGGCGGTGTGTCATGGGGCGGGTCTGTCTTCCAGAAAAGTGGAAAACCCCCTCTCCCGCTTGCGGGAGAGGGTTGGGGTGAGCGTCGGCGCGGACCACGAGGCTCATGGCGACCACTTCACAGCGACGCCTGCACCAGCCGCTGCGTGTAAGCGTGCCGCGGGTTGGCGATGACGCTCGGCGTGTCGCCGCTTTCGACGATGCGGCCGTCGCGCAGCACGTAGAGGCGGTGGGCCATCGCCTGCACCACGGTGAGGTCGTGGCTGATCAGCACATAGCTGAGCTTGAATTTCTTCTGCAACCGCACCAGCAACTGCAGCACCTGGCGCTGGATCGAGACGTCCAGCGCCGAGGTGGGTTCGTCAAGCACCAGCACCCGGGGGTTCAGCACCAGCGCCCGGGCGATGGCGATGCGCTGGCGCTGCCCGCCCGAGAACTGGTGCGGGTAGGCGCCCAGCGCCGAGGTCGGCAGGCCGACTTCGGCCAGCACCTCGACCACCCGTTGCCGGCGCTGCGCCGGCGAAAGCCCTGGGAAGTGCAGCGCCAGGCCCTCGCCGACGATCTGCTCCACCGTCTGGCGCGGCGACAGCGAGCCGAAGGGGTCCTGGAACACCACCTGTAGCCGCGCCCGCAGCGAGCGCCGCTGCCCGCCCTTGAGCGCGCGCATGTCGCCGCCTTCGAAATGAATATGGCCCGAACGCGCCTTGATCAGGTTCAGGATGGCCTGCGCCAGGGTCGACTTGCCCGAGCCGGATTCGCCGACGATGCCGATGGTCTCGCCCTCGCGCAGTTCGGTGTCGGCGCCTTCGAGCGCGACGAAGCGGCTGCGCGAGAAGAGCAGGCCCTTCCAACCCGGCTCGCGCCTCGCGAATTCCACCCGCAGCTGCCGCGTCCTCAGCAATTCGGCCGCGCCGGCGGGCACCTCGTCGATCTCGCGCACCGGCCGGCTGTCCAGCAGCTTGACGGTGTAGGGGTGGGACGGCCGGGTGAACAGGGTTTCGGTGTCGGCCACCTCGACGAGCACGCCGCGCTCCATCACCGCCACGCGCTGGGCAAAGCGGCGCACCAGGTTGAGGTCGTGGGTGATGAGAAGCACCGCCATGCCCTTGGCGTCGGGCCGGCCGGTGGTGGCGCGTTCGCGGGCGTCGTCCTCGGCCTGCAGGTCCAGCAGCAGTTGCACGATGCGGGCGCGGATGGTCAGGTCCAGCGCGGTGGTGGGCTCGTCGGCGATCAGCAGCTTGGGGCGGCAAGCCAGGGCCATCGCGATCATCGCGCGCTGGCGTTGGCCGCCCGAGAGCTGGTGCGGGTAGCTGTCCACCCGCCGCTCGGGCTCGCGGATGCCTGTGCGCGACAGCAGCTGGATGGTTTTCTCGCGCGCCGGCCGGCCGGCCAGTCCTTCGTGCAGGGCCAGGGTCTCGGCGATCTGGTTGCCGATGGTGTACAGCGGATTGAGCGCGGTCATCGGCTCCTGGAAGATCATCGAGATGTCGCCGCCGCGCACGCGCCGCAGCTCGTCGTCTGGCAGGCGGGCGAGGTCGCGGCCTGCGAAGCGGATCTCGCCTTGCAGGCGCGCCTGCGCCGCCAGCCGCAGGATCGACAGCGCCGTCACCGTCTTGCCCGAGCCCGATTCGCCCACCAGCGCCAGGCGTTCGCCGCGCTCGATGGACAGGTTCAGGTCCCGCACCACCTGTCTGGCGCCGAAGGCGATCGACAGGTTTTTGAGCTGCAACAGCGGCCCCGCTTCGACGGGCGGTTGGGAAAGGTGCGCACTCATCGTGCCGCCCCGCGCGCGAGCCCGGGCAGGGTGTCGCCCTGTTCGGCGTGCAGTCCATGGTTCGCCGCCGGCACGCTGGCCAGGGAAGCGGCCACGGCCTGGGGCAGCGGCAGCGCGGGTGCTTGCTGCGGGCCGGGGGCCGCCGGCTGGTACGTGGCCGCCACCGGGGCGTCGCCCGCGGCGTGGTCGCCGCCTTCATCGTCGGCCAGGCGCGGGTCCATCGCGTTGCGCAGGCCGTCGCCGGTGAAGGTCAGAAGCAGCAGGGTCACGAGGAAAACGGTGAAGGTGGACAGAGAGATCCACCAGGCGTCGAGGTTGGCCTTGCCCTGGTTCAGCAGGTGCCCGAGGCTGGGCGCCGGCGCGGTCACGCCCAGGCCGAGGAAGTCCAGCGCCGCCAGCGCGGTGATGCCGGCGCTCATGCGGAAGGGCAGGAAGGTGATCACCGGCGTGAGGCTGTTGGGCAGGATGTGGCGCTTGATGACCTGCCAGTGCGACAGGCCCATGGCCTGCGCCGCCTTGATGTAGTCGAGCTGGCGGTTGCGCAGCACTTCGGCGCGCACGTAGTCGGACGTGGAGATCCACGCGAAGGCCGACAGCAACAAGAACAGCAGGATGAAGCTGTGGTCGAACACCGAGGCGAAGATGATCAGCAGGTAAAGCTCGGGCATCGAATGCCACACCTCGATCAGCCGCTGGCCGACCAGGTCGACCTTGCCGGCGAAATAGCCCTGCAGCGCGCCAATGGCCAGGCCGAGCAGCATGCCGGAGGCCGTGAGCGCCAGCGCGAAGGTGACAGAGACGCGGAAACCGTAGAGCAGCCGCGCGGCGATGTCGTAGCCGGCGATGTCGGTGCCCAGCCAGTTCTCGCGCGAGGGCGGTCCGGGGTGGTGCTCGGTGGCCGAGAAGTAGTTCAGCGTGTCGTAGTAGTAGGGGTTCAAGGGATAGACCGCCCAGTTGCCGCCCTTGCTCAACTGGCCGCGGATGAAGGGGTCGTTGTAATCGGCCTTGATGGGCAGCTCGCCGCCGAAATCGGACTCGGCGTAGTCATTCCACAGCGGGAAGCGCCACTGGCCCTCGTACACCGCCACCAGCGGCCTGTCGTTGGAGATCAGCTCGCCCGCCAGGCTGACGCCGTACAGCAGCAAAAAGGCCATCAGGCTCCAGTAGCCCAGGCGGTTGCGCTTGAAGCGCAGCCACAGGCGCCGGCCGGGCGAAAGGGCAGCGGCGCCTCGTGGCGGCGCGGCGGTCGTCGGTGGGGTGGTCATGCGGTTTCCTTGGCGTCGAACTTGATGCGCGGGTCGACCAGCAGGTAGGCCACGTCGCCCAGCAGCTTGATCAGCAGGCCGATCAGCGTGAAGAGGTACAGCGTGCCGATGACCACCGGGTAGTCGCGGCTGTTGATCGCCTCGAACGACAGCAGGCCCAGGCCGTCGATCGAGAACAGCGTCTCGATCAGCAGGCTGCCGCTGAAGAAGGCGGCGATGAAAGTGCCCGGGAAGCCCGTCACCAGCGGCAACAGCGCGTTGCGGAACACGTGCTTCCAAAGCACCCGCTTCTCGGGCAGGCCCTTGGCGCGCGCGGTGAGCACGTATTGCTTGCCGATCTCGTCGAGGAAGGTGTTGCGGGTCAGCAGCGTCTTGATGGCGAAACTGCCCATGGCCGCGGCCGTCACCGGCAGGGTGATGTGCCAGAGGTAGTCGCCCGCCTTCTCGAGCGGCCCGAGTTCGTCCCAGTTCGCCGAGGTGAGGCCGCGAAGCGGGAACAAATCCCAGAAGGAGCCGCCGCCGAACAGCAGGATGAGCAGCACGCCGAAAATAAATCCCGGCACCGCCCAGCCGGTCAGGACGACGAGGCTGGTGGCCAGGTCGAAGCGGCTGCCCGCGCGCACCGCCTTGGCCACGCCCAGCGGCACTGAGACGAGGTAGGTGACGAGGAAGGTCCACACGCCGAGCGACACCGACACGCCCAGCTTCTCCTTGATCAGGTTCCACACGCTTTCATTGCGGAAATAGCTGTCGCCGAGGTCGAACCGCGCCAGGTTCTTCAGCATCAGCCCATAGCGCTCCAGCACCGGCTTGTCGAAGCCGTACAGCTCGGTGAGCTGGGCCACCTGCCTGGCGTCGATGCCGGTGCGGCCGCTGTAGCTCCAGCCGCCGCCACTGCCGCCGCCGCCCTCCGCGCCGGAACGCGCGCTTTCGCCGTCGAGCTGCGCCATCGCGTGGTCCACCGGCCCGCCGGGCACGAACTGCGTGGCGGCGAAGGTCAGCGTCAGCACGCCGAGCAGCGTGGGGATCATGGCCAGCAGGCGTTTGAGGAGGTAGGGCCACATGGGGTTGGTCGTTGTCGGGATTCGTCGTCGCGTCGATGGCTTGGGCATGCCCAGTGCAGGTTGCGTGCCAGCCGCGCGTCCGGTGTCTGGAGGGGCGTGGGCTGCCTATGAAGACGCGGGGAATCGGGCGATGGCGCATTGGCGGCCGCGCTGCCGGGGCTGCTGGGTTTTCAGCAGTCGTTTGAAAGGGTGGTGGGAATGCGGCAGGGGCTGGGTGCCTGTATCGGTTCAGGCCGGGGCCTCCTCTCTGTTCGGGCTGAGCCCTTGGACAGGCTCAGGACAGGCCTGTCGAAGCCCCCCTCCTCCGTTCGGGCTGAGCCTGTCGAAGCCCTGTTGACGGATAGCCTTTGCTTGTTGCACCGCGCCGGGATTCCGGCCCGGCAGCCGGGTAACTTTCTT
>CBJNAE010000256.1:0-6249 GCA_966433995.1 uncultured Ideonella sp.
GTGCGAACGGGCAGCGGCGGCACGCTCACACCCCCAACCCCCGTTCGGGCTGAGCCTGTCGAAGCCGGCGCGAACCTCGGTGCGGGCACTTCGACAGGCTCAGTGCGAACGGGCAGCGGCGGCACGCTCACACCCCCAACCCCCGTTCGGGCTGAGCTTGTCGAAGCCGGCGCGGACCTCGGTGCGGGCACTTCGACAAGGCGCAGCCTTGCTTCTACTCCTGAGCCTGTCGAAGGGCCAATGCGAACGGACAGTGGTGGTGCGCTGTTGACCGTCCAGGGCATCAACCAGTACTACGGCGGCTCCCACATCCTGCGCAACCTGTCCTTCGAGGCCCGGGTGGGCGAGGTCACCGTGGTGCTGGGCCGCAACGGCGTGGGCAAGACCACTTTGCTGAAAAGCCTGATGGGCGTGGTGCCTGTCAAGGGCGGGCGCATGCTGCTGGGCGGGCGCGACGTCACCCGGCTGACGCCCTATGAGCGCGCCCGCGCCGGCATGGGCTATGTGCCGCAGGGCCGGGAGATCTTCGGCCGGCTGACGGTGCAGGAGAACCTGGCCATGGGCCTGGCCTGCAAGCCCGGCGGCACGCCCATCCCGCAAGAGCTGTTCGAGCTGTTCCCGGTGCTGCTGCAGATGCAGCACCGGCGCGGCGGCGACCTGTCCGGCGGCCAGCAGCAGCAGCTGGCCATCGCCCGGGCGCTGGCGGCCGGCCCCAGGCTGCTGATCCTCGACGAGCCCACCGAAGGCATCCAGCCCAGCATCATCAAGGACATCGGCCGAGTCATCCGCATGCTGGCCGACCGCAAGACCATGGCCATCGTGCTGGTCGAGCAGTACTACGACTTCGCCGCCGAGCTGGCCGACCAGTACCTGGTGATGGAACGCGGCGAGATCGTGCAGCGCGGCCGCGGCGCCGACATGGCGCGCGACGGGGTCAGGGCGCGCATGTCGATCTGATGACGGCGCGGGGTTCGATGGCCGCGCGCGCCGGGGCGATGCGGAAAACTCCCTCGCGGGCGCGGCGGTGCGGGGGTAGCATCGGTCCATGAAGGCGCCCAGGCCGATCCACCACCGTTTCCGTGCCGGCCTGGCGGCGGCGGCCCTGTGCGCATGCGCCGCGGGGACTTGCCTGGCACAGGCGAGGGACCCCGCCGCCCCGCCCGCCGCGGCCTCGGCGCCCGGGCCGTCCCCCCAGGCCAAGGCCGCCCCCGCCGGCCGCATCTACCAGCAACGCCAGAAGGACGGCAGCATCCTCTTCACCGACCGGCCGCCGCAGGAAGGCGCCGTCACCGAGCGCAGCTGGGCGGTGGCGGAGGAACCGCCCGAGGCGGCCGAGAAGCGGCGCGAGCGGGCGCGGCAGGACGCCCGTGAAGAGGCGCAAGCCGTCAACGAACGCGTGCAGCGGCAGATCGACCGCGACCGCGACCGCGAAACCGCCCTGGCGCTGGAGCGCATGCGCCTGGCCCAGGACCAGGCGCAGCGCGACGCCGAGATCGCCCGGGCCGAGCGGGAGCGCAGCCTCTATGGCAACGGCGCGCCGCCGGTGGTGGTGGTCGTTCCTGGCGGCGGCGTGCCGCCGCCCCGCGCGCGGCAGCCTTCCCCGCCCTACGGCGGCATCGCGCGCCCGCCGCCGCCCGAAACCCGGCCGACGCCGGTCCGCCCCGGGCCGGCGCTGTGCCTGGGGAAAAAAGCCTCGGACTGCAATCCGTCCGACCCCGCGCGGGCCGGCTTCGGCGGGCGTTGAGCTCGGCCTGAAGCCGGGAAAAGCCGCGTTTCGCCCCCGCGTCGCGCCCGGCCAACGGTCCGCGCGGCAGGGGGCGGGGCCGTCCGGACCAGCGCTTACACTCCGGCACGATTTCACGCCCCGCCCGTCATCGGCGGCGTGACCCCGCCCCGTCCTTCGCGGATCCCTCCAGGCTCTTCCAGGGTGTCTTGCGACCAGCTTCCGATGGCACGTCCTTGAAAACCTCGACCCGAATGAACCTGGTGCTCGCCGGCATCGGCGCCGCGGCGATCATCGTCAGCGGCGCCATCCTGTGGGTCTACCTCGACCGGAAGTCGGTGCAGGACATTCGCGAATCCGCGCAGCTGCAGATGCGCACCGCCGAGGCCATCCGCAAATACACCGTCGACTACTTGCAGGCGGTGATCCCCAACAGCGGCGACGCCGGCGCGGCCTTCCACGCCGAGGCGGTGCCTTCCTTCGGCGCCAACACCACGATGGCCGAGCTGCACAAGCGCATGCCGGGCTATTCGTACCGCGAAGTCGCGTTGAACCCCACCAATACGAAGAACCAGGCCCTGGGCTGGACGGTCGACATCGTCGAAGGCCTGCGGCGGCCCCAGGCCCCCGCCGACGCCTACAGCGTGACCGGCGAAGGCGCGCAGCGGCTGATGCACTTCTCCCGCCCGATCCGGGTCGACAGCCCGAAATGCCTGCGCTGCCACGGCGAGCCGGCCGCGGCGCCGGCCTCGATGCGCGCGATCTACGGAGACAAACACGGCTTCGGCTGGCAGCTTGGCGAGGTGATCGGCGCCCAGATCGTCTCCGTGCCGGTGGCGATGCAGACGAAGGAGCGCGACCAGGCCTTCATCCTTTTCCTCGCCGGCACCACCGGCATGCTGCTGCTGGTGATGGCGGTGGTGAACTGGATGGTCTCCAAGTCGGTGCTCAGGCCGATCGAAGCCGCCAACCGCACGCTGGCGCGCCTGGCCGAGCTCGACGGCCTGACCGGCGCCTCCAACAAACGCCACTTCAGCCAACTGCTGGCCTCGCACGTCGAGCAGGCCGCGCTGCGCGGCGAAGACCTGGCCCTGGTGATGATCGACCTGGATCACTTCAAGCGCGTCAACGACGAATATGGCCACTCGGTGGGCGACGAAGTGCTGCGCGAGACCGCCGACCGCGTGCGCCGCAGCATCCGGCGCAGCGACGTCTTCGGCCGCGTCGGCGGCGAGGAGTTCGCGCTGCTGTGCCCGGCCACCGACATCGCGGGCGCCATGGCCACCGCTCGGCAGATCCTGCGCGAACTGAACGGCTCGGCCTTCCAGGCGGTCGGCGCCGTCACCGCCAGCCTGGGCATCGCGCAGCTGAAGATCGGCGAATCCGCCGCCGCGCTGCTAGACCGGGCCGACGCCGCCCTTTACGAAGCCAAGCGCATGGGGCGCAACCGGGTCGTCATGGCGGAACCGACGGGGAATTTTTCGCCGGTGTGAGCGGCGATGGGTCCCGAAGCGCAGGGCACGCGTGGTCCAGCAACCAGCGGTGGAGTTCCTCGGCGCCGACCGCGACGTTCAAGGGGCCGAGCGCAAGCAGCGCCCGGCCGTTGACCGGGCTATGGCAAATCCCCGCCGAAGCCATGCCCGCGTTGGCGGCCATGCGCAGGTCGTGGACCGTGTCTCCCACCATCAAGGTTCGGTCGGGCGGTGTGCCCAGCTCGTGCATCAATTCAAACAGCATCTGGGGGTTCGGCTTGGACGCAGTTTCCTCGGCGCTTCGGCTGCCATGGAATGTGCCTGACAAATCGGTTCGGCCGAGCGCGGATTCCAGGGCCGCGCGCGGGAGACTGGTCGCCAATGCCAGAAACAAGCCACGGGACCGGAGAGTTCGCAGCATCTCCGCAGTTCCCGGGAAAAGAGAAGGATGCGCCGAGCGCTGCGCATGGTGGTGCCAGAAGCGCCGGATGAAGTCCTCTCGACGCGCTCGCGGCTCGTCGGGGTAGAGCCGCTGCGTCGCTTCCATGATGTCAAGGCCGAGGACGGCGCTGAGTTCGCCGGTCGCAGGTGGCACCATCCCCGTGTCCACGCAGGCGGCCCGGGCGCAGTCGGCGAGGCACGCGTTCGAATCGGACAGTGTGCCGTCCCAATCAAAGATGACGAGCTGGAAGCCCATGTCTTGCGTCGCGGACGCTTAGCCGCGCGCTCAAAGCCGGGAGTCGCAGGCCCGGGGGGATGCGGACCGGAGCAAGCGCTTGAAATGCTGCCGACTCCCCGCGTGCTCCAGGCGGGCCAGCATGAGCGACGGGTGGCGGGTGGACATGACCTTCACCTTCGCCGCCACCAGGTTGTATTGGATGAAAGCGATGTCCAGCACGCCCTGGTAGACACCGTCGCAGCCCACGGCGCGCCACGGCGGAGCATGGATCTCGATGCGGACTTCGGAGGGGTAGATGAACTTGCTGAAGGTCACCTCCAAAGTGTTCAGTGTGTAGACGGACTCGGCCATCTCGTAACCCGATTCTTCGGCCAAGGCGCCGGTCACGGCCAGGCAGGCCTGCCGCGCCGCTTCCACGATGCACATGCCGGGCACATGGATCCCGGTCACATGGTCGGCGATGTCGTCCGCGGCGTCGTCAAGAATGAGTTGGGCCGCATGGGTGTGCACGCCGGTACGGATCGGCCGGGAGATCAGCACATTCTCGGACCGGCGCTTGTGGACCTCATGGTGCGCGTTGCGGAGGGAAACATGTTCGCGCAGGGCCGGCCGCGCTCCTTGCGGGCCAACCCTGGCCCCGATCTCCAGCAATGACTTGCGCAAGCCGTTCAGTGCGGCCAGACCGATGCCTTGACCGACGATGACTTCGGTGATGGACGGGTCGCCCCGCTCCAGGCAGCGAAGCAGCTCGGGCAGCGTGAAGACCGCAGCTCCGTCGGAGAACGCGGCGAACTTGTCGCCCACCACCAGCACTGGCGATGGCTTCCGACCGCCGCCGGTTTCCGTGGCAGGGCTGCCGATCGGCGCTTGCGGATCTCGCGGTCCGATGCGAGCACCGTCTGGCTGCGTGGCGAATATCTTCCCGTCTTGCTGCGTGGACGCTTCGAATCTCTGGTCGAGTTGCATGGGGGTTCCGTGACTGCTGGCATGCAACCCATGAGCCCGGGAGATGCCGCTGTGGCGAGCGGCAAATTCTTGAAGGCATGCCGGTGCGCGTCAAGCAAACCACCTTCGCGATTTACCCCTAAGAGATCTGTCGAATTTGATATTCACTTAAAGAAAATCTGCCTGCTCCTTGCGGCAGGCGCGGATCGAATCTCCACGGTGCCTCACCCCCGGCCCGCGGTGATGGGCGCGGGACCGGTCTGTCGGCATGTCCGGGTCGCCGCGCGGCGCCGCTCTCACTTGCGCAGCTTGGCCAGTTCAGCCTGCGCCTCGTTCCACAGGTCCATGCCCACGGTGGCGGCGATCGTGGCGTTCACCGGCGTCAGCTTGTCGCGCAGGCGGCGCAGCTCCTTGACGTCCAGCTTGCTGAACTGCATGCCCTTGGCGCGCAGCTCGGCCAGGGCTTTCTCCGAAGCCTCGCGGGTGTCCTTGCGCTCGAACGCGCGGCTGGCCTTGGCCGCGTCCATCAGCACCTTCTGCTCGTCCCTGGACAGGCCGTCCCAGTATTTCTTGCTCACCAGCACGATGAACGGGGTGTAGGCGTGGTTGGTCGCGGTGACGTACTTCTGCACCTCGTAGAACTTGCTCGACAGGATGTTGGTGTAGGGATTCTCCTGGCCGTCGACCGTCTTGGTCTCCAGCGCGCCGAAGAGCTCGGAGAACGCCATCGGCACGGGGTTGGTCCCAAGTGCCTTGAAGGTCTCCAGGAACACCGGGTTCTGCATGACCCGCAGCTTGATGCCTTCGAAGTCCTCCAGGGTGTTGATCGGCTTCTTGCTGTTGGTGGTGTTGCGGAAGCCGTTCTCCCAGTACACCAGGCCGACCAGCCCTTTCTCGGGCAGCTTGTTCAACACCTTCTGGCCGACCGGGCCGTCGAGGACGGCGTCGGCTTCCTCTGTCGTCTGGAAGAGGAAGGGCGCGTCCCACAGCCCCATTTCCTTCACCATGCCGACCAGCGTCGTCGTCGAGCCCACCATCATTTCCTGCGCGCCGCCGACCAGGGCCTGTTGCTGCTGCACGTCCGAGCCGAGCGCCGCGGCGCCCACGGCGCGCACCTTCATCTTGCCGGCCGAGGCTTTCTCCACGGCGTCGGCGAAGAATTTGACCGCGCGGCCCTGGTTGGAGTCCTCGTTCAGGCCGTAGCCGAAGCGGATCAGCCTGGGCTTGATGTCCTGGGCCAGCGAGGCCAGTGGCGCGGCGATGAGCGACAGCGCGACGGCGGCGATGGCCAGGCGGGTTTTTCTGATGACCACGGTATGTCTCCTTGTTGGTTTCGGTTGGGGGAACGGGCAGTCAGCGCAGCCAGGCGGCCGGCGCGGTGATGATCTGAGGGAACACGACGAACAGAACCAGGATGAAGATGTAGACCA
>CBJNAE010000257.1:0-6201 GCA_966433995.1 uncultured Ideonella sp.
AGCGCGTGCTCGGCGTTCACTTCCAGGATCGGCTGCGCCTTCGGCGCCTCCTGGCCGGCCTGCTTGAGCATGCGCGCCAGGTGGCCGCTCATGTCGCCTTCTTCGACCACCAGGCAGGCCGGCGAATCGACCAGGCGAGTGGTCACGCGCACGTCCTTGGCCCGGTCCTTCAGCGCTTCCTTCAAGCGGTCGAGCACCGGCTTGAAGGCTTCGGCCGCCTGTTCTGCCTGTTTCTTCTCGTCCTCGTCCTGCAGCTTACCGAGGTCGACCGCGCCCTTGGCCACGCTTTGCAGCGGATGGCCCTCGAACTCGTAGAGGTGGCTGAGCAGCCACTCGTCCACCCGGTCGGTCAGCAGCAGCACCTCGATGCCCTTCTTGCGGAAGACCTCCAGCTGCGGGCTGTTCTTGGCCGCGGCCAGGCTGTCGGCGGTGATGACGTAGATGGCCTCCTGGCCCTCCTTCATGCGCTTGACATAGTCGGCGAAGGACACGCCCTCGTCGGCGTGGGTGGACGAGAAGCGCAGCAGCTTGGCCAGCCGATCGCGGTTGGCGAAGTCTTCGCCGACGCCCTCCTTCAGCACCGCGCCGAAGTCTTTCCAGAACTTGGCGTACTTCTCGCGCTCGGCCGCGTCCTCGCTGTCGGCCAACGACTCCAGCATGCCCAGCACGCGCTTGGTCGAGCCTTCGCGGATCGCCTTGACGTCGCGGCTTTCCTGGAGCAGCTCGCGGCTCACGTTCAGCGGCAGGTCGCTGCTGTCGATCGCGCCCTTGACGAAGCGCAAATAGACCGGCATCAGCGCCTCGGCGTCGTCCATGATGAAGACGCGCTTGACGTACAGCTTCACGCCGCCGCGCTTGTCGCGGTTCCACAGGTCGAAGGGCGCCTTGGCGGGGATGAACAGCAACTGCGTGTACTCGGTACGGCCTTCCACGCGGTTGTGGGTGGTGGCCAGCGGCGGCTCGGTATCGAAGCTGATCTGCTTGTAGAACTCGTCGTACTGCTCCTGCGTGATCTCGGACTTGGCGCGGGTCCACAGCGCGGCGGCCTTGTTCACCGGAGTCCACTCTTCCTGCTTGACTTGCTTCTGGGCCTCGGCGTCCCACTCTTCCTTCTGCATCAGGATGGGCAGCGAGATGTGGTCGGAGTACTTGCCGATGATGCCCCGCAGCTTCCAGCCGCTGAGGTATTCCTCCTCGCCCTCGCGCAGGTGCAGGATGACGCTGGTGCCGCGCTGCTCGCGGGTAATGGTCTCCAGGTCGAACTCGCCGGCGCCTTCGGAGCTCCAGCGCACGCCTTCTTCCGGTTTGAGGCCGGCGCGGCGGGATTCGACGGTGATGCGGTCGGCCACGATGAAGCCGCTGTAGAAGCCCACGCCGAACTGGCCGATGAGCTGCGCATCCTTCTTCTTGTCGCCTTCCAGGGCGGCCATGAATTCGCGGGTGCCGCTCTTGGCGATGGTGCCCAGGTTGGTCGCGGCTTCTTCTGCCGACAGGCCGATGCCGTTGTCGGTGATGGTGATGGTCTTGGCCTCGGCGTCGAAGCTGACGCGCACCTCCAGGTTGGGCGCGTCCTCGAAGAGCTCGGGCCGGTTCAGTGCCTCGAAACGCAGCTTGTCGCAGGCGTCGGAGGCGTTGGACACCAGCTCGCGCAGGAAGATTTCTTTGTTCGAGTACAGCGCATGGGTCACGAGGTGCAGGATTTGCTTGACTTCGGCCTGGAAGGAATGGGTCTGTTTTGTCATGGTGGAGGTTCCGTAGGGCGGTCGATCGAAGGTTCAACGTGAAAACGGTGGCGGTGGGACGCACCGCCGGGAAACGCTTTCCCGGACAGCCGGCTATTTTGGGGCGGGCCACCGACTCTTCAAGGGGGCGGCGTCCGGCCCGCGCCGCACGCCGACGAGCCCGGATGCCGCCATCAACGCAGGCTCAGCGTCTGCCTTTTCCAGACCGGGTCCTGCCAACGCGAGAACAGCTGAAGGTATTGCGGCGGGCTGGCCCGCTTGTCAATGCCCAAGTCGTCGAGCTTGACGACTTCGAAGCTGCGCTTGAACCGCCCGTCGACCCGGGATCCGTGCGCCACGAGCATCTGCTTGCCCCCCGGCACCTAGTGTGGTGTCCCGCTGATAACTGCCAATGCAATCGTGTCTCGCAAGCCAGGGCCGCGTTGCAAATCCTCGCGATACCCCCTGGTATCGCTGCGGTTTGCGCCTTGCCCTGGCTCGCAACTCATCGATTCCATTTTTGTCAGTTATCAGCGGGACACCACACTAGCCGGCGAATTCGCTGTAGCCCAGGTCGGACCCGTTGGCCGTGCTGCTCGCCAGCGCCTCGCCCGCCCAGCGCGAGGCGCTGGCGCGCAATGCGGCTTCGGTGTATTCGGGCTGGTCATCGTCGGTCAGCTCGGCCTTGTCGACGGCGGCCAGCGCGTCCACCGACCGCCGGGCGACGGCATGCGCGGCCGCCTCACCGGCTTCGCAGAGAACGCGGACGGCACGGTGGGGACGAGGCCGGTACGCGACTTCAGGGCCTGGCTCTGGCAGGACAACCGCTGCGCACCCGAAGCCGCGTCCGCCGTCGCCGCCCCGGCGATTGTCGCGGCGCAGAATGCGCCGCACGCGGGCGTCGAGCAAGTGGTCTTCGACGAGGGAAGCGGCACCGGCGAGGCGGTGTGGGTGCGGGCCGACGAATATGCCCTGGAGGACGTCGTCACCCATGTGCCGCGCAACGCCGACCGCTACCGGCCCGCGGGCACCGCCATCACCATCGGCCTGGCCGCCACCGTGACGCAGGTGGAAGTGACGCTCCTCCAACGTCGGCCCGCCAATCGACGAAGCGATGCTGGAAAGCATCTTTGAATACGGCGTGTCCGACCAACCCGACAGCGCCGGCCTACGCCACCGCGGCCAGGGGCGTTTCGTGGCACACACCTACATGGCCAAGATGGGCGGCACGATCGGCGCGCGCAACGAAGCGGGCGGGGTGTGCTTCGTGCTGGGATTGGAGCGGGCGGCGCACGCGGGGCGGTGAATCCGGGACAGCCCGGCAGCATCAACCAAGGGAATCGGTCAAGGCCCTTCGACAAGCTCAGGGTGAACGGCCGGGACACGCACCGCGCACCACCGTTCGGGCTGAGCCTGTCGAAGCCAGCGCGCACCGCACTGTCCGTTCGCACTGAGCTTGCCGAAGGGCGCTGACCGTTCGACTCAATCCCCCGTGTACCGCACCACCTGCTCTGCGCGGCAATAACCGTAAAGGTGAATGCCCACCGCGCGCGCCGTCTCCACCGCCAGCGAGGTAGGCGCCGATATCGCCGCAAGCGCGCCGACGCCGAGGCGGGCGCATTTGCGCACCAGCTCCACGCTGGCGCGACTGGAGACGATGGCGAAACCATCGGCATTCGACTCGCCGGCCAGCGCACGCCGGCCGAGCAGTTTGTCGAGCGCGTTGTGGCGGCCGACGTCCTCCAGCACCTGCGCCAAGCTGCCGTCGGGCCGCGCCCAACCGGCGGCGTGGCAGGCGCCGGTGCGCGCGTTGAGCGGCTGCAGCCCGGGCAAGGCCTGGAAGGCGCGCAGGATGACCTCGGCGGCCAACGGGGCGGCGGGCAGGGACCGCCGGGGCAGCGCGTGCAGGTCCAGCTGCTCCAGGCTTTCCAGGCCGCACAAGCCGCAACCGGTGCGGCCTTCAAGGCTGCGGCGGCGCAGCTTGAGCCCGGCGAAGGCCGACGACGCGATCTCCAGCCGCACTTCGAAGCCCCGGCCGCCATGATGGGACACCTCGATGTCGCGGCACTGCGAGCAGCTGTCGATCACGCCTTCGGAGAGGGCGAAGCCGAGCGCCAGGTCTTCCAAGTCTTGCGGGGTGGCCATCATCACCGCGTGCGAAATGCCGTTGAACACCAGGGCCACCGGCGCCTCGACGATCACCTCGTCATGGTCGTGCCAGCCACGGCCAGCATCATGGCGCCAAACCGGCAGGCGGCGCACGGCCTCGCCAGCGGCGCCTGCCCCTGCGTCGGCGTCGGACGGCTGCATGGTCATCGAGCCCCGGCGCTTTCCCGCGGCGGCTCGGCCGAAGGCGACAGCACCACCGGGATGGCCTTGGAGGTCGGCGTGCCCGCACCGTCGGCCACGCAGGACAGCGGCAGCAGCGGGTTGGTCTCGGGGTAGTAGGCCGCCAGGCAGCCGCGCGGGATGTCGTAGGCGACGAGCAGGAAGTTCGCCACGCTGCG
Organism: uncultured Ideonella sp.; assembly: GCA_966433995.1. Taxonomy (GTDB): domain Bacteria; phylum Pseudomonadota; class Gammaproteobacteria; order Burkholderiales; family Burkholderiaceae_C; genus JANPCX01. The sequence goes on from CBJNAE010000257.1 coordinate 4,229, forward strand.
CGGCGCCTCGTCCTCGAAGCAACTGGTGAGGTCGACCCAGCCGCCCGGCGCCAGGCCCTGGTCGCGCATGTCGGCCTCGTTCATGAAGAGCACGCGGCGCTGGCCGTAGACGCCGCGGTAGCGGTCGTCCAGGCCGTAGATGGTGGTGTTGTACTGGTCGTGCGAACGCACCGTGGCCAAGGTCATCACCGCCGCGCCGCCAGCCGGCGCCGCGCGGCGCGCGCGTTGCTGGCGGCCCTCGGTGGGCAGCGCGTGAGTCCTGAACTCGGCCTTGCCAGAAGCGGTCTTCCACAGGCGTTCGGACGCGGTGTTGCGCAGCCGGAAACCTCCAGGCTGCGCGACGCGGCCGTTGAAGCCGTGGAAGTCGTCGAACACGGCTTCGATCTTGTCGCGGATGCGGGCGTAGTCGGCCACCAGCCAGGCCCAGGGCACTTTGCTCCGCGGCAGCACGGCCTGCGCCAGCCGGGCGACGATCATCGGCTCGGACAGCAGGGTTTCCGACGCCGGAGGGTTCAGGCCGGCGGACAGGTGGACCATGCTCATCGAATCCTCCACCGTCACCGACTGCGGTCCGCTGGACTGCAGGTCGACTTCGGTGCGTCCCAGGCAGGGCAGCACCAGCGCCTTCCCGCCGTGCACCACATGGCTGCGGTTGAACTTGGTGGACACATGCACCGTCAGCGCGCATTGGCGCAACCCGGCCCAGGTGGCGGCGGTGTCGGGCGTGGCGGCGGCGAAGTTGCCGCCCATGCCGAAGAAGACCTTGGCGCGGCCATCGCGCATCGCGGCGATCGCGCCCACGGTGTCCAGGCCATGGCGGCGCGGCGGGTCGAAACCAAAGACGCTCTGCAGGCGGTTGAGGAAGGCCGGCTTCTCGTCGATGCCCATGGTGCGGTCGCCCTGCACATTGCTGTGGCCGCGCACCGGGCACGCGCCGGCGCCGGGTTTGCCGAGGTTGCCGCGCAGCAGCAGCAGGTTCAGCAGCATCTGAATCGTCATCACCGAATGCTGGTGCTGGGTGATGCCCATGCCCCAGCAGACGATGACGCGTTCGGCCCGCGCGTAGACCTCGGCGGCGGTGCAGAGCTGGGCCTGGCTCAGGCCGGACTCGGTTTCCAACTCGGGCCAGGGCTGGGCGCGCAGGTCGTCCGCGAAGGCTTCGAAACCATGGGTGTGGCCGCGGATGAAATCGATGTCCAGCACCCTCTTCGCGTTCATGGCGGCAGCGGCGTCGTCCAACTCCAGCAAGCGCTTGCAAAGGCCTTTGACGGCCGCCAGGTCGCCGCCGATGCGCACCTGGAAATAGTGGGAGCTGATCGGGGTCGAGCCCAGCGTCGCCATCTCGACCGGGCTTTGCGGGTCGGCGAAGCGCTCCAGCCCACGCTCGCGCAGCGGGTTGAAGCTGACGATGCGCGCGCCGCGCCTGGCCGCCGCCCGCAATTCGCCCAGCATGCGCGGGTGGTTGGTGCCGGGGTTCTGGCCGAAGATGAAGATCGCGTCGGCCAGTTCGAAGTCCGCCAGCGTCACCGTGCCCTTGCCCACGCCGATCGTCGGCTTGAGCGCAGCGCCGCTGGGCTCGTGGCACATGTTGGAGCAGTCGGGGAAGTTGTTGGTGCCGAACTCGCGCACGAAGAGCTGGTAGAGGAACGCCGCCTCGTTACTGGTGCGGCCCGAGGTGTAGAACAGGGCTTGGTCGGGGTGGCCGAGCGCGCGCAGTTCGTCGGCGATGAGCTTGAAGGCGTCATCCCAGGCGATGGCTCGGTAGCGGTCGGAGCCGGCGTCGTAGACCAGCGGATGGGTCAGGCGGCCCTGGTCTTCCAGTTCGAAGTCCGTTGCCCGCGCCCACTCGGCGACGGTGCGGCCGCCAATCGCTTCGGGCGTTGCGCGCTTGGCCGTGGCCTCTGACGCCACCGCCTTTACGCCGTTCTCGCAGAACTCGAAGGTGGAGGTGTGGTCGCGGTCAGGCCAGGCGC
>CBJNAE010000258.1:0-6178 GCA_966433995.1 uncultured Ideonella sp.
TGCGGTGGGGGCGGGCCCTTCGGTGAGTGCGCGGGTGGGGGGGCTGCCGGGCGGCGCGGCGGGTTCGGGGGTGGGTTCCGCGGGGGTCGATGGGGTGGCGGTCATGGCAGGGCGGTGCTGGTCGTCGCGTCTGGCGGGAGGATCCCGGGCGGGCTCGCGCCGAAGGCGCAGCGTGTCGGGACGAAGGCTTCACCTTAGCATTTTCCGCTTGGCCGGCCGACCGTTTTTTACGTCGTGCCCCCGCATGGGGCCTGGTGGCTCCCGCCCGGTGCCGGCCCCTGTGCGCCGACCACGCCGTCGGCCAGCAGCCGCGCCTGGGCCGCCGCGTCGTAGCCGAGGGAAGACAGCAATTCCAGGGTGTGCTCGCCGATGGCGGGCGGCGCGGCGCGCAGCGGCGGGCGGCGGCCGTCGAGGGTCAAGGGCAGCAAGGCCAGTCGGGTGTCCAGCGGCCGGCCGGCCGAGCTGGCGTCGGCGGGGACACGCACCGGCGCCAATCCGCCGGTGCTTCGCAGGTGGGCATCGGCGAACAGCTCGTCCGGCCGCTTGATCGGCGCATGCGGCAAGCCCTGCGCCTCGAACACCGCGGCGATCTCCGCGGCGCTGAGCGTCGCCAGCCGCTCGCGCAGCAGCGGCATCATCCAGTCGCGGGCCGCGACCCGCTGGTTGTTGGTGGCCAGCCGCGGGTCGGCCAGCAGCCCGGCCAACCCGAAGGCGTCGCAGAAGAGCCGCCACTGGGTGTCGGACACCACGGCCAGGAAGATCTGCTCGCCGCCCTTCACGGTGAAGACGTCGTAGATGCCCCAGGCGGAAATGCGGCTGGGCATGGGCGCGGCGGCCCGGCCAGTGACGGCGAACTGCGCCATGTGCTGGGCCACGAGGAAGATGTTGTTCTCGAACAGCGCGCTTTGCACCACCTGGCCGCGGCCGGTGGACTGCCGCTGCAAGAGGGCAGCCAGCGCGCCGACCGCGCCGAACAGCCCCCCCATGATGTCGTTGACGCTGCTGCCCGCGCGCAGCGGCCGGCCCTCAGGCCCGGTCATGTAGGCCAGGCCGCCCATCATCTGCACGACTTCGTCGAGCGCCGTGCGGTTTTCATAGGGGCCGGGCAGGAAACCCTTGTGCGACACGTAGACCAGGCCGGGGTTGAGCCGCCGCAGGGCATCAGGGCCCAGGCCGAACTTGTCCATGCCACCGGGCTTGAAGTTCTCGCTGAACACGTCGGCGGTGGCCAGCAGCTTGAACAGCACCTCCAGCCCCTCGGGCCGGGCGAGGTCGAGCGCCAGGCTCTTTTTATTGCGGTTGAACACCGGGAAGAAGCCGGCGCCGGCGCCCATCAGCCGGCGGGTGTTGTCCCCGGCCAGTGGCTCCACTTTGATCACTTCGGCGCCCAGGTCCGCCAACACCATGCCGCAGGTGGGTCCCATCACCATGTGGGTCAGCTCCACCACGCGCAGGCCCTGCAGCGGCAAACCGGCGGGCCCGTCGCCGCCCTGTCGATCGTCATCCATGCCGCACCACTCCTGTTGATCGGGAGAACGCCGTCCCGGCGCACGGCCCGGATCCGTTGTAAGCGTCTACTTTCCCGAGAAACCGTTGAAGACTGCACCAATCGGCCGAATTCCCGGCGGCCCCGCCGGCCCAGGCCGCATGCCGCGTGGCTACCATTCGGGCACTTCGGATTGTCGGCCAACGTGACCCCAGCCTCCCCCTTGCGCCAGCTGACCGTGAAATGGCAGAAGCATTTCAGGGTGTACAGCGCCCGCGACCCGGTCTCGGCCGAGATCCGCGCCAAGCATGTGGCCACGCTGGTGCGCATGACACCGTTCAACATGCTGGCCAACGGCCTGGGCGGCCTGCTGGTGGCGGCGTCGATCGGGCCCGGCGCCGGCCTGGTCGAGATGGGCGCCTGGCTGGGCGTGCTGTTGGCGCTGTGCGTCAGCGGCATGTGGTCGTGGCACCGCGGCCGCCGCCGCGTGGTGATGTCGGCCTCGCCGCACGCGGTGCACCGCGCCACCCTGCACGCGGCGCTGCTGGCGCTGGTGTGGGCGTCGGTGCCGGTGATGTGGCTGGCCGTGGCCAGCCCGCCGCAGCGCCTGTTGCTGACCATGCTGCTGACCGGCCTCATCTGCGCCGGCGCCTTCACGCTGGCGGCGGTGCCGCTGGCCAGCGCGGCCTTCGTGCTCATCCTCGCGACCGGCACGCTGCTGGGTTTCCTGACCTTCTACGAGCCCTCCCATTTCCCGATCCTCATCCTGCTGCTGTGCTACTGCGCCGCCGTGCTCGCCGGCGTGCTGATCACCGCCAACGCCGCCACCGCGCGGCTGCTGTCGGAGCGCGAGGCGGCGCGCCAGAGCCAGGTCACCAGCCTGCTGCTGCGCGACTTCGAGGAGCACTCCGCCGACCTGCTCTGGGAGATCGACCGCGGCGGCCGCTTCAACCACGTGTCGGCCAAGCTGGCGATGGCCTTTCGGCACACGCCGGCCGAGCTGCAGATGCTCAGCCTGCTCGGTGCGCTGCAGGTGCGGCGCCCGCCGGAGTCCGACGGCGAAGGCGTGGACGAGCTGCGCTCCGCGCTCAACCAGGGCCGGCCCTTCCGCGACATCGAGGTGCCGGTCAGCATCGGCGGACGCACCCACTGGTGGCTGCTCACCGGCAAGCCACTGCTGGACGACAACGGCCGCACCATCGGCTGGCGCGGCGTGATCGCCGACGTGACGCAGGAGCATGAGGTGCAGGACCGCCTGCGCTACCTCGCCCACTTCGACTCGCTCACCGGCCTGGCCAACCGGGTGCAGCTGCACGAGCGGCTGGCCCAGGTGATGGACCCCAAGATGTCGCGCGAGCGCCGCAGCGCCCTGCTGTGCCTGGACCTGGACAGCTTCAAGAGCATCAACGACTCGCTGGGCCACTCGGTGGGCGACGAGGTGCTGAAAGTCACCGCCGAGCGGCTGCAGTCTTGCATGCGCCGCGGCGACCTGGTGGCGCGGCTGGGCGGCGACGAGTTCGCCGTCGTGCTGGACGACGTGCGCAGCGACGACGAGGTGACCGCGCTGGCCGAGCGGCTGCTGCACGAGCTGCAGCAGCCGTGCGAACTGGCGGGCCACCACGTGGCGATCGGCTCGAGCATCGGCATCGCCATGCTGCCCGACCAGGCCGACACCGTGGACGAGGCCCTGGGCAACGGCGACCTGGCGCTGTACGCCGCCAAGCAAGCCGGCCGCGGCCGCTACGAGTTCTTCGCCGCCTCGCTGGTCGAGCGCAGCCGGCGCCGGCTGTCGGTCGAGCAGCAGCTGCGCCTGGCGATCAGCCGCGGCGAGTTCGCGCTGCACTGGCAGCCGCAGATCGAGGTGGGCAGCTGGACGGTCTGCGGCGCCGAGGCGCTGCTGCGCTGGAAGAACCCGCTGCTGGGCAGCGTCTCACCGGTGGAGTTCATTCGCGTGGCCGAAGAGGCGGGCCTGGTGGCCGACATCGGCACCTGGGCGCTGAACGAGGCCTGCGTGCAGGCGGCCGTGGGGCTGGACCAGCTGCCGATCTCGGTCAACGTCTCTCCGGTGCAGCTGATGCGGCCCGACTTCCTGTCCTGCGTGGAGCACGCGCTGCAGCAATCGGGCCTGGAGCCGCACCGGCTGGAGATCGAGATCACCGAGTCGGTGTTCATCGACGAATCGGCGGTGGCGCTGACCCAGCTGCACGCGCTGCGCAGCCTGGGCGTGCGCGTGGCGCTGGACGACTTCGGCACGGGCTATTCGTCGCTGGCCTACCTGCGGCAGTTCCCCTTCGACACGCTGAAGATCGACCGCGCCTTCGTGCGCGAATTGATGTCGCGCCGCGACGCGCGGGCCATCGTCCGCACCATCGTGCAGCTGGCCACCGCGCTGGGCATGTCCACCGTGGCGGAAGGCGTCGAAGACGCCGGACAGCTGGAGCTGCTGAGGTACGCCGGCTGCCGCGCGATCCAGGGTTTCCTGGTGTCGCACGCGATGCCGCTGTCGGAATTCCGCGACCTGCGCACCAATTGGACCACCACCGCCCGCCCTACCTCGCTGGTGGCCTTACCGGACACCTCGTTCACCGGGCTGGTGACGCGGCACTGACGCGGCCCGGCCGCCCCCTTCAGCCGCCCGGCGGAGGAAACAGGCAGCGGCGTTCGCAGTCCGGGTCGCTGCAGCGCTCGCAGGCCATGCGCCACCGCCGCCAGCGGGCTTCTTCCTCCACCGACGCGGCTTGGGCTCGGCTTTCCCGGCCGATTCGCGAGGTCCCCTCATCCGCGCACGCCGGCGGCAGCTTCATCGCATGCTCCACACCGGCCAGCGCATGCGCCAGCCGCGCCGGGCCCTGGCCCGCGACCACGCCGTAAGCCAAGCCGGCCTGCCGGAGGTGGGTGCGGAACAGCAGGTCGACCGGCGCCATCGCATGCGGGCCGTCGCGCATGCCGTCGGCCTGCCAAGGCAGGTCCAGCGCGGTCAACAGCGTGAGGCTGGCGTGGCGGCGGTGCGAGGCCATGGCCGAGGGATAGAGCGACAGATCGCCGAACACGACTTCGCTATAGACCGCGATCGTGAGCGCGGTGGTGTCGGCGACGACAACCTGGTGATCTGCGCAGGCCGACTCGATGCGCCTGGCCTGCTCCGCCGCGATACCGGCTTGCTCGTCGCGCCGCGGCGTGCGGCCACGCAGGTCGCAGAACTCGCGCAGGTATTCCCCCACCACTGCCACCCGCAGGCCGCGGGCCCGAAGCGCCTCGCCCAGGCCGAGGGCCAAGGTGGTCTTGCCGGTGCTCTCCGCGCCGAGCAGCGCGACGACGAAGGCGGGTGGTTCCATCGGTCCACTCATCCGGGGAAAGCGTGTCCGCGGGCCTCCGGCTCAGGCGGCCGGTGCGCGGCCCGCGGCCTGCGCCGCGGCCAGGCGCCGCCAAGTGAGCCAGCCGGCCAGCGCCATGGCGATGAACAGCGCATAGAGCGCCACCGTCAGCCACAACCCCTTGTAGGCGAACAGCCCGACGCTGACGGTGTTGACCACCACCCACACCGGCCAGTTCTCGATCAGCTTGCGCCCGAGCAGCCAAGTGCCGGCAACGCTGCCGGCGGTGGTGAAGGCGTCCCACCAGGGGACGTCGGTCTGGGTGGCGCGTGCCAGGAACTGTGCGAGCGCAGCCCAAAGCAGCAGCCAGGCGGCGACCAGCGCGACGCGCCCCTTGGCGCCCAGGGCGTGCACCTTCAGCGGCGAGCCGCCCTGCCCCTTGCCCCACAGCCATTGGGACCAGCCCCACAGCGCCATCGCGACGAAGAACAGCTGCAGGCCGGCCTCGCCGTACAGGCGTTCCCGCCAGAACAAGGCGCCGTACAGCAGCGAGCTGGCGATGGCCAGCGGCCAGGCCCAGGGGTTGACGCGGATGTTGCAGGCCACCATGGCCACCGCCAGCAGAAAGCCCAGCAGCTCCAGGCGGGTCACCGTCACCAGTCCATGGATGTCCAGGACGGGCTCGGCCAGCGCCTGCTGCCAGGACGTCAGCAGCTCCATCAGCATCGTCATCCCCGGGGTGGTGGTGGCGGTCGCCGCCGCGGCGGGCGGCGAAGGGTGTCGTCGTTCAGCGGTGCGGGGCGGCGATCTGCACCAGGATCTCGTCGGGCTTGACCATGCCGAGCTCGTAACGGGCTTTTTCTTCCACCATTTCGAGGCCCTCTTTCAGGTCGCGCACTTCGGCCAGCAGCTGTTCGTTGCGCTGCCGCGCCTTGTCGTTCGCGGCGTTCTGCACCTTGAGCCTGGCCCGCAGCTCCATCACCCGCGGCACGCCGCCGCCGCCGAACCAGAGTTCGGCGTGCACGAGGGCCAGCAGGCCCACCAGCGCCAGGGTGATGAGGCGGGAGTTCAAGGGCTTCTAGGGCCTTTCAGCGCAGGTTGTAGAACGCGGCGCGGCCGGGGTAGCTGGCCACGTCGCCCAGGTCTTCTTCGATGCGCAGCAGCTGGTTGTACTTGGCCATGCGGTCGGAGCGGCTGAGCGAACCGGTCTTGATCTGCAGCGCGTTGGTGCCGACGGCGATGTCGGCGATGGTGGAGTCCTCGGTCTCGCCCGAGCGGTGGCTGATGACCGCGGTGTAGTTGGCGCGCTTGGCCATCTCGATCGCGGCGAAGGTCTCGGTCAGCGTGCCGATCTGGTTGATCTTGATCAGGATGGAGT
>CBJNAE010000259.1:0-6138 GCA_966433995.1 uncultured Ideonella sp.
CGGTTCGCGCAGATGATGAGCGAGGCCATGCTCACCAGCGAGCGCGAAGGTTTCCTGCTGACCATCTGCTACCTCGACCTCGACCATTTCAAGCCTGTCAACGACCAATACGGCCACGAGGCCGGCGACAGGCTGCTGGTGGAGCTGGCCGACCGGCTGCGCCGCTCCATCCGCAACTGGGCCAGCGGCAGCGACGCCGTCGCCCGGCTGGGCGGCGACGAGTTCGTGATGCTGCTGCGCACCGCCACCGTGGAAGAAGGCCGCCAGGCGGTCGAGCGCATCCTGCGCAACCTGTCGCAGCCCTATACCCTGGGGCTGGGCATTCCCCAGGTCGTGGTCACCTCCAGCATCGGCGCCACCGTCTACCCGCTGGACCGCGCCGACGCCGACACCCTGCTGCGCCATGCCGACCACGCGATGTACGGCGCCAAGCAGTCCGGCCGCAACGGCTACCTGTTCTTCGACGCCGAGCACGACCGGCGCACCGAAGCCCAGTTCGAGGCCATCTCGCGCGTGCAGGAGGCGCTGGACGCGGGGCAATTCGTTCTCTATTTCCAGCCCAAGGTCAACCTGCGCACGCGGCGCGTGCTGGGCTTCGAGGCGCTGCTGCGCTGGAAGCACCCGGTCCACGGGGTGATCCCGCCGGCCCAGTTCCTGCCCCTGATCGAGCATTCCGCCCTGAGCGCCAAGGTGGGCGACTGGGTGTTGCAGCAGGGCATCGAGCAATTGGCGAAGTGGCAGCGCGCGGGCCTGGACCTGACGCTGAGCATCAACGTGTCGGCCCGCCACCTGCAGGAGCCGCTGTTCGCCGAGCGCCTCACCGCCTTGCTCGACCGCCACCAGACGCCGGTATCGCAACGCCTGATCCTGGAGGTGCTCGAAACCGCCGCGCTGGCCGACATCGACCACACCGGGCAGCTGATGCAGCAATGCCAGGGCATGGGCGTGCGATTCGCGCTGGACGACTTCGGCACCGGCTACTCCACCCTCACCTACCTCAAGCGCCTGCCTTTCGACATGCTCAAGATCGACCGCTCGTTCGTGCACAACATGCTCATCGACAAGCAGGACCTGGCCATCGTAGAAGGCATCATCGGCCTGTCCCACACGTTCAACTGCTCACTGATCGCCGAAGGCGTCGAGACCGCCGAGCAAGCGCGCCACCTGCTGGGCCTGGGCTGCGAGACCGGCCAGGGCAACGGCATCGCCCCGGCCATGCCGGCGCGGGACGTGGCGCAATGGGTGCACGGCTACAAGGGCGCGCCGCTGGAAGCGTCGAAAGACCTGGCCTTCGAGACGCTGTGATGCGAGCGGAGCGAAACAGGCCTGTGCGCCGGCCCCTGCCCGGCGCGGCGCGGCAGGCCGAGGGGCCCGCAGCATGATCCCGGCCGGTTTCCTGCAGGAGCTGCTCACGCGCGTGGACATCGTCGACGTGGTCGGCCGGCACGTGCAGCTCAAGCGCGGCGGCGCCAACCTCATGGGCCTGTGCCCTTTCCACGGCGAGAAATCCCCGAGCTTCTCGGTCAGCCCGTCCAAACAGTTCTACCACTGCTTCGGCTGCGGGGCCAACGGCGACGCGATCCGCTTCCTCACAGAACACCTCGGGTTGAGTTTCGTCGAGGCCGTCCGGGAACTCGCCCAGGGCGTGGGGCTGCAGGTGCCGGAAGAGCAGGTCAGCCCCGAAGAAAAGCGGCGCCGCGACACCCTTCGCGACCGCCGCAAGACGCTGGGCGAGGTGCTGGCGCAGGCGTCCGACTTCTACCGCAAGCAGCTCAAGGGCCAGGCCAGGGCCATCGACTACCTCAAGCGGCGCGGGCTCAGCGGCGCAGTCGCCGCCCGCTTCGGCCTCGGTTACGCGCCGCCGGGCTGGCGCACGCTGGCGGGCGTTTTCCCGCGCTACGACGACCCCGTGCTCGAAGAAGCCGGCCTGGTGCGCCAGCGCGGCGGCGACGACGACGCCGAAGGCGCCACCGGCGCGGCCAAGGACGGCAGCGGCCGCTACGACTGGTTCCGCGACCGCGTCATGTTCCCGATCCGCGCCGTCTCCGGCGAGGTGATCGGCTTCGGCGGCCGGGTGCTCGACGACAGCAAGCCCAAATACATCAACTCGCCCGAGACGCCGGTGTTCAGCAAGGGGCGCGAACTGTACGGTCTGTTCGAGGCGCGGACGGCCATGCGCCAGCGCGGCTACGCCCTGGTGGTGGAGGGCTACATGGACGTCGTCGCGCTGGCCCAGTCGGGCTTCGAGAACGCCGTCGCCACGCTGGGCACCGCCTGCACCGCCGAGCATGTGCACAAGCTCTTCCGCTTCACCGAATCGGTCGTGTTCAGCTTCGACGGCGACGCGGCCGGGCGCCGCGCCGCGGGCCGCGCCCTGGAAGCGGCCCTGCCCCACGCCGGGGACACCCGGTCGATCAAATTCCTGTTCCTGCCCACCGAGCACGACCCGGATTCCTACGTGCGCGAGCACGGGCCGGCGGCGTTCGAAGCCATGGTGCAAGGCGCCGTCCCGCTGTCGCGGCAGTTGATCGAAGCCGCCAAGGAAGGGTGCGACCTGTCCAGCGCCGAAGGCCGCGCACGCTTCCTGACCCATGCCAAGCCGCTCTGGCACGCCCTGCCGGAAGGCGCGCTGAAGCGGCAGATCCTGCCCGACCTGGCGCAGCACGGTGGCCTGGCGGTGGACGACCTGAACCAGCTTTGGCAACAGGGCGCCGGGGGGGGCGCCGCGCCCGGCCGCCCCGCCAAACGCGAATCGCCGCCCCTGGACCCGCACGAGGAGAACGGCCCCGCCCCCTACGACGAGCCCTTCCGCCCGGCGGCCAGCCGTCCGAAGCGGCGCACCCCGGGCACCCGCCGCGCGCCGCCGGGCCCGGCGGACCACGCCCTGCGGATGCTGCTGCTGCACAGCGAATGGTGGGACCAGCTCACCGCCGACGACCACGAATTGCTGCACAGCCAGCCCGAACCCCACGGCCCCTTGTTCGCATGGCTGGAACGCCAGCTGGCGGACCATGGGGGGATGTCCTGGGCCGTCCTCGACCAGTTGCTGACGGAAGCCGGCCTGCAAGACTCCGGAAATCCCTTGGTACCCCCCTCGGCCCATGAAGACCAGATGACGCTGGCCGATTTGAAGCTGGCGCTCAACGGAATGTGGATCAAGCGCCTGGCCGAAGAGCAGACCGCCCTGATGGCCAGCGCCGCCAACGACCCAGCCGCCCGCCAGCGCTGGCGGGAACTGGGTGCCCAACTGGAAGAACGCCGCCGGATGCGCTTCGAGTCGCCCGGCCCCTGAGAAGCGACATTGCTGCCGGAGGTGGCGCGCAACGGTGTCGGCTGACAGCTTGCGCACCCCATGCGGGTCATCGAGGAACGATGCCCTCGCAACGGCTTTTGAAGGCTGACTCGAAACGCTCGAAATCCGCGCGTTCGCCAGCCGACATCAGGTCCAACCTCTGGCGCTTGGCCTGGCGGATGCCGCGCATCTCATCGCACTGGTCTTTTTCAGTGATCTCGCGCCGGCGCTCCACTTGCTGGGCCAGGAGGCGAGAACGTTGCTGCTCGCGTTCAGCGCGGTCCGCCTCGGCGACGCGCTGGCGAGCAAGTCGCTCCTCCTCCAGGCAAAGCGCCCGGTAGCGTTCGAGCGTGTCGGAAAGCTGGCGACGCTTCAACTCCCACTCGGTCCGAATCCTGGGATGGGATGCCTGCATGTTGTCGAGAGACTCCCGGATCCGCCGGCATTCACCGCTCATATGGGCCAGGTAGCCGGTGCGCGAATCAACGGATACCGGCCTGGGCACCGGCTGAGGCAAGACCGGCGTCATGGACGTGGTCTTTTCGTCGGCGGCGCAAGGCCGGTCGGCGTAGTAAACCCCTGATGGTCCGCTGCATTTATAGGTGCTTTGCGCGAACACGGCCGTGGAGCACGCCGCGCCGAAGACCCCCACGGCGATGATCCTCGCGACCCGAATCATGGTGCTCATGCTCCGACACCCCCGTTGCCTGTCGCCTCGACGAAAAGCGCAATCCCGGTCATAGGCGCTCACTCACGTCGCGGTAACGGTCATTTCGGCTTCTACGCGTTTCCAGTGCCAGTTCACGTGGCGTGAGGTTGTCGTTGTCGCGGACGGCGCGGGGGGCGCCGGCTGCCAGCAACGCGTCTATGACCGTTTCGGAACGCCCCATCGCGGCGAGGTGCAAGGGCGTGCGCCCTTTGGCGTCCGCCACGAACACGGAAGCGCCCACGCGCAGCAATTCGGCCACTTGTTCGTGCTTGCCCTCTAGTGCGGCCCAATGCAGCGGCGTGCGTCCCATGTTGTCCTTGGCAGCGACATCGGCGCCGGACCTGGCCAACACCGAGATCGACTTCACACTGGCGACATGGATGGGCTGCTTGCCCGAATCGGAACTTTCCGAAACCAGCAACCCTTTGGAAAGCAGCAGCCCCAGCACCCGCTCGTCCATCCCGCCCTGGGCCGCCACATGCATCAGGCTCAACCCGTCCTTGCCCCGTTCCTTGGCATCCAACCCGAAACCCAGCATGTACTCCAGCCTGTCGAACTGGGGTTGCCGGGCCACCTTGTGCAGCAGCGGCTCACCGAACATCGCGCCGACATTCTTCGGGTCGGCGCCGTTCTTTACCATCCATTTCAGCGCCGGCAAGCTGGCGTTCGCGGCGCTTTCGTACAAGAGGCGGTTCATGCCCGCGGGGCCGATGCGCTTGGCGGCCGCCGCCAGGTCGACATCGTTGGAAGGCCCGGAAAGCAGGCCGCTGGTGGCCAGCAGGTCGATAATTTCCGTCCTCACTTGGACGGCATCCACGTTGGAGCCCCGGTTGGATGAGCACCAGGCCATGAAGCCGATCACCATCAAAATCGGAATCAGCTTGAAAAGCCGCAAATGGCCAGACCCAGCGTCGCTCAAACTCTTTCCCCTCGGCCGCCCGCGCGGCCCCTCGGGCCGAGATTCTGCCAGCGGGACCGAAGCCGATCGCCGGAAAACCGGGCGCTTTACCGCCCAAGCGTGGCTTATGCACGCCGACCAGCGCACGCGGATCACCCGCTTTGACCGCCGCGCCTGGTTGAGCGATAATCTCGGGTTTGATACGCGCGTCAAGAGTGACGGCAGCACCTCCGGTCCCGGCCACCCTTCGAAACAGGGTCCCCACGCAAGGCCAACTTCCCCGCAAGGGCTGCAACCGAAACCGTTCACGCGACCTTGCGCGCCAACCAGGCAACGCCTGCCGAGCTTGTTGCACCGGCGGGCCATCGGCATTTTGTAACGGCATCCCCTTGTCCGGAAATTGAATTCCGGCCGAAAGAGCCGCACCTGGTGCTGGCCGACATCGATGAACGACCGGGCTCCGCCCCCCGACTGAGCCCAAACACACCCCTGAGGATCTGCATGCCCGCGAAGAAGACCGCTCCCGCCCCCGCGACCAAGGCGAGCCCGAAAGCCGCTGCCGCTTCACCCGCCACGGAGAAGGAGAAGAAGCCCGCTTCGGTCAAGGCCGCGGTGAAAGACGCCGTCGGCGCCAAGGCCGCCGCCAAGTCCGGCGCGGCCGCCGAGGCGCCCGCCAAAGGCAAGCGCGGCAAGGCGACGGCCAAGGGGGCCGACAAGTCCAAGAAGGAAGCGGTGGTCGACGAGGACTTCTCCGACATCGAAGCCGACCTGGAAGGCGAGCCCGACGCCGAGGCGGTCGACGCCAGCAAGGAAGTCAAGGTCAAGCCCTTGCGCATGAAGGTGTCGCGCGCCAAGGAGCGCGCGCTGATGCGCGAGTTCGGCCTCGAAGAGACCGCGCTCACCGAGGAAGAGGCCGCCAAGCGCCGCCAGGAACTCAAGACGCTCATCAAGATGGGCAAAACGCGCGGTTTCCTGACGCACCAGGAGATCAACGACCACTTGCCCGAGAAGCTGGTCGACGCCGAAATCCTCGAAGCCATCGTGTCGATGCTCAACGACATGGGCATCGCGGTGTACGAGCAGGCGCCCGACGCCGCCACGCTGCTGATCGCCGGCGGCGGCGCCACCACCGCGACCGAAGAGGAAGCGGAAGAAGCGGCCGAGGCCGCGCTGTCCACCGTCGACTCGGAATTCGGCCGCACCACCGACCCGGTGCGCATGTACATGCGCGAGATGGGC
>CBJNAE010000260.1:0-6123 GCA_966433995.1 uncultured Ideonella sp.
CAGCGCGGTGGACGGGTTGCGCTTTTGCGCCATCGTCGAGCTGCCCACCTTGCCGATGTGGAAGGCTTCGGCCACTTCGCCGATCTCGGTGCGCTGCATGAAGACCACGTCCTGCGCGATCTTCTGGGCCGTCGCCGCCAGCAGCCCCAAGGTGTTGATGTAGTCGCTGGCGCGGTCGTAGGAGGCGCGCACCGGCAAGCCTGCGGGCTCCAGGCCGAGCCGCCACGCCAACCGGGCCTGGACCTCGCGGCCCACGCCGCCCATCGCGGCGAAGGTGCCGATCGCGCCGCCCATGCTGGCGGGGAAGGACGCCGCCAGGCGCCGCGCCAGGCGTTCGCGGTGGCGGTCCAATTCGTCGATCCAGCCGGCCAGCTTGAAGCCGAAGGTCATCGGCAAAGCGTGCTGGCCGTGCGTGCGCCCCGCCATCACCGTGGCCCGGTGTTCCTGCGCGAGCCGGCTCCAGGTGTCGATGGCGCCGTCCAGCTGCGCCGTCAGCGCGCGATGGGTGCGGAACATCTGCAGCGAACAGGCGGTGTCGAAGATGTTCTGCGTCGTCGCGCCGAGGTGGATGAAGCCGGCGGCGGGTTCGCCGCACAGTTGCTCAAACTGCTTGAGCACCGGGACCAGGGGATGCTGAGCGAAGGCGATATCGGCCGCCAGGCGCGGCAGGTCGAACAGGCCGGCGTCGGCGTTGGCGGCGATCCTGTCCGCGGCTTCTTGGGGGATCAAGCCCAGCTCCGCCTGCGCCAAGGCCAGGGCCGCTTCGACATCCAGCCATGCCTGCAAGGTGGCTTCGTCACTCCAGATGCGCTTGGCGTCCTGGCTGAACCAGTGACCGGTGATGAATGACTCGAACATGCCGATGTGCATGAAACAACTCCAGTGGGCGGCTGCTTTCAAGGCGGCTGCCTGCAAGCAAAGCTCTCTCGCGTTTGAGGAAAAATACAATTCAAATTGTATTACATACACATCCAAGAAAGCGATCGGATTGCTGAATTCATTGGCTGGTTTGCGGGCTTTCATTCGAGAAAACACCTACAAAAACCCAATGCACAGCGCAGGATCGGATCAATACAATGCAAACGTCTAAATGACATGTATTCAATGCAATACATTTTGAATTGCCAATCCGGCTGCTTCAACTGGAGACAATTTTGAAAACATCCCCTTCCTTTCCCGCCCTGCGCCCAGCCCACCGCGTCGCCGCCTTGTCCACACTGGCCGCCGCGGGCGCGCTGGCGCCCTTCCACGCGGCGCAGGCGCAGTCGTCGGTGACGATCTACGGCATCGTCGACATGGGCTTGTCGAAGACGAACACCGGCACGACGCCGACCTCCCGGCTCAATGGCTCGCCGCCATCGAAGGACACCTGGACCATGAAGGCCGGCAACACCTCGCGGCTGGGCTTCCGCGGCCAGGAAGACCTGGGCGGCGACATGTACGCGCGCTTCCACCTGGAAACCCGCTTCGCCACCGACACCGGCGCCCTGAGCAACGCCAACGTGTTCTTCCTGGGCCGCTCGGTGGTGGCCGCGGGCAGCCAGAAGTGGGGCGAGGTCTACGCCGGCCGCGAATACTCCGCCGCCTACTGGGTGCCGCTGAACGTCGACCCGACGCTGTGGAGCTACGTCAGCCAGACCGCCACGGCCTACACCTACGCCAACTACACGCCGGTGGCGTCGAGCATCGAGGCGAGCAACATCCGCTGGGCCAACAGCGTCGGCTACAAGTCGCCGAAGCTCGGTCCAGTGACTTTCGAAGTGGCCACCGGCATGGGCGAGAACGCGCGCCAGGACAGCGTCTCGGCCAACGTGCAGTACAAGCAGGGCCCGCTGTGGTTCGGCCTGGCCTACGACGGCCTGAACAGCCGCACCAACATGAAGATGATCGGCGGCAGCTACGACTTCGGACCGGTGCGCCCGTCGGCCAGCTATTCCGAAGCCGAAGGCGGCCTCAACGGCGACGCGAAATCGTTCACCGTGTCGGCGCTGTTCCCGGTGGGCTTTGGCCGCTTCTATGTCTCCTATGGCAGCCTGAGCCCGGCCAACAACCTGGACTCCAAGCTCGTCTCCGGCGGCGCGCAATACGACCTGAGCAAGCGCACCTTGCTGTACGCCAACGTCGGCTCCGCCAAGCAGGTGAATCTGAGCCGCCTGACCGCCATCGACTTCGGCATCAAGCACACCTTCTGACCGCCCGGCCGGCGCTGGCCGGCGCCCCACCTCCACAGGACAGGACACACCCTCCTCCCCACCACCATGAAACGCAGACTCCTCACCCAATTCGCCGCGCTGGCCATCGGCGCGCTGTGCGCGGCCGCCGCCCACGCCCAGACCGACAACAAGACGATCTCGCTGGTCGTCGGTTATTCCGCGGGCGGCAGCGCCGACTTCGTGGCGCGGGTCGTGGCCGCCGACATGGCCAAGCGGCTGGGCCGCCAGGTCATCATCGAGAACGTCGTCGGCGCCAGCGGCATGCTGGCGGTGCAGAAGGTGCTGAACGCGCCGGCGGACGGCAACCTCATCTACATGGGCGGCACCGACACCGTGGTGCTGCCCATGGTCAACCCCAAGGTCAAGCACGACTGGGACAGGGACTTCCTCCCGCTGGGCCGAATGACCACGGTGCCGATGATCTTCGCGGTGCCGGCCAACTCCAGGCATTCCAGCCTGACGGAACTGATCGCCAGCCTGCGCAAGAGCGGCACCGAGAGCTTCAGCTACGCCACGCCGGGCATCGGCACGATGCAGCACTTCTACGGATCGCTGATCAACGCCAAGGGCAAGATCTCGATGCTGCACATCCCCTACCGCGGCGGCGCGCAGATCGCCAACGATCTGGTGGGCAACCAGGTGGAAAGCGCGGTGCTGGTGCTGTCCACCGCGATGCCTTTCCTGAAGGACGGCAAGATCAAGGCGCTGTCGGTCTCCGACACCGCGCGCGTGCCGCAACTGCCCAACGTGAAGCGCATCGGCGAAGAGGACGGCTTCAACGGCGTGGCGCTGCCGCTGTGGCAAGGGCTGTTCGTGAAGGCGGGCACGCCCGCGGCCACCGTGGCCGCCTACGAGAAGGCGCTGCTGGAGGCGATGGCCCAGCCGGAGGTGAAGAACAAGTTGCAGGAGTCGGGCATCACCCCCGCGCCGCTGAAGGGCCAGGATCTGCGCGCCTTCATCAAGCCGCAGGCCGAGCTGTACCACGACATCGCCAACGCCGCGAAGATCACGCTGGATTGAGGCCCGCATGCCGACAAGCCCCTCCGAGCAAGGCGACGGCGTGAGGCTGCTGACCGACATCGGCGGCACCAACGCCCGCTTCGCCTGGCAGCGCGGCGCCGGCGGCCCGGTCGAGGGCGCCCGCACGCTGCGCTGCGCCGACCACCCGACGCTCGCCGACGCGATGTCGCGTTACCTGGTCGACGCCGGCATCCCCATGCCGGCGCGCTGCGCAGTCGCCATCGCCAACCCCGTGTTGGGCGACCAGGTGCGCATGACCAACCACCACTGGAGCTTCCGCATCAGCGAGCTGCGCGCGTTCTTCGGCTTCGCTCAGCTTCGGGTGCTCAACGATTTCACCGCGCTGGCGCTGGCCCTGCCCTCGCTCGACCCCGGCGAGCTGCGGCAGGTGGCCGGCCAACGGCCCGCCGAAGGCGCGGCGATCGCGCTGGTCGGCCCGGGCACCGGGCTGGGTGTGTCCGGCCTGCTGCCCGACGGCCGGGGCGGCTGGGTGGCGATCGAAGGCGAAGGCGGACACGCCACGTTGGGGGCCTCGACGGACGACGAGCACGCGGTGCTGCAGTGGCTCGCCGCGCGCCATGGCCATGTGTCGGCCGAGCGGGCGGTGTGCGGGCAAGGTCTGGTCGACATCCATCAGGCGGTGCAGTCGCTCGGCGGCGCGGCCGAGCCGGTGCGGCTGGACGCGGCGGGCGTCGTGTCGGCGGCCCTGTCCCGGCGGCACCCGCCGGCCAGCCAGGCCCTCGACCTCTTCTGCGCCTTCCTCGGCACCGTGGCCGGCAACCTGGCCTTGACGCTCGGCGCCCGGGGCGGGGTCTACATCGGCGGCGGCATCGTGCCGCGCTTCGTCGACGCCTTCGAGCGTTCCGCGTTCAGCCGGCGCTTCGCGGCCCGCGGGCGGTTCACGTCTTACCTGTCGGAGATCCCGGTGTACGTGATCCAGGCCCGGCAGTCGCCGGCACTGCGCGGCGCATCGCTGGCCCTGGAGGGCGCCTGAATGCGGCGGCTCGATTTGTTCCCCCTGTTCGTGAAAGCCGGACTGGCGGCGTCGGTCGTGCTGGCGGCCGCGCCGGCCCTCGCCGAGGAAGGCGTGTCGGCCGACAGCGTCACGATCAGCCGCGTCATCGCGCTGGACGGCCCGGCCGGCGCCAAGGGCCGCGAACAGGAGGCCGCGCTGGCCGCCTACTTCGCGTCGGTCAACGCCGCCGGCGGCGTGCACGGCCGCAAGATCGCCCTGCACACCACCAATGAAGACCTGCGCACCGAGGCGTCGGTCAGGCGCGTGCACGAAAGCCAGCGGCCCTTCGCCTTCTTCCTCTTCGGCGGCACGGTGGGCAGCACGGTGGCGATGAACTACGCCGCGCCGTTGAAACTGCCCTTCGTCGCGCCGAACAGCGGCGCCAGCGCCTTCCACGAGCCGGCCAACCGCTATGTCTTCAATGTGCGAGCCCGCTACCAGGACGAAGTGGTCGCGGCGGTCAAGCACTTCGCGCTGGTGAACCAGCGCCGCCTGGCGCTCGTCCACGTCGACGACGCCTTCGGCCGCGACGCGGCCGAAGGCTACCGGGAAGGCATCAAGCTGACCGGGGCCAGCTCGGTGCACGAAGGCTCGTTCGCCGGCGACAAGCCCGACTTCGCCAGGCACCTGGCCGCCTTGCGCGCGGGCCAGGCGCAGGCGGTGGTCTGCGTCGGTTCGGCCAAGCGCGTGGCCGAGCTGATCATCGCGGCGCGCCAGGCCGGGATATCGGCGAACTTCATGACGTTGTCGAACAACTCGTCGGGAGGCTTCGCGCGGGAATTGGGCCCGCACGCGCGCGGCGTCATCGTCAGCCAGGTGACGCCGCCGCCGGCGAGCCAGACCACCCGGCTCAGCCGCGAGCTGCGCCAGCTGCTGGCCGGCAAGCCCGACGCCGACGTCTCCTACGCCGCGATGGAAGCCTACGCCTCGGCCAAGGTGCTGGTCGAAGGCTTGCGCCGCGCGGGGCCGGTGCTGACCCGCGAAGGTTTCGTGCAGGCGCTCGAATCGATGCGGCGCGTCGACCTGGGCGGCATGGAGGTCGACTACTCGCCCGCCAAGCGCAGCGGCTCGGGCTACGTGGAGCTGAGCATCCTCAGCGAAGACGGCAAGTACCGCAGGTGACCTTCCTTTCATCCATTCCAGCAGTACGAGGAATCACCGGCATGCTCCAGAACCAGCGCATCGGCACCCGCATCGGAATCGGCTTCGGAACCCTGCTGCTGGCCGCGGCGGCCTCCTTCGGCGCCGCCGTGTGGGTCGGCTTGAAGGGTCAGCGGGAGGCGCGCGACGCGTCCGGCGAGATGGCGGACCGCGTGTCCGCCGTCCAAGGCATGCAGATCGCGCAGCTGGAGGCGGTGTCCAGCGTGCGCAACGCCGGTCTCATGAGCAATGCACGGGCGGTGAAGCAAGAGATGCTCGCCTACGCCAGGGCCATGCAGCGCCTGCAGGCCGAGGAAGCCGCCTTCGCCCAGCGCGACCTGGATGACGAATCGCGCGCGCTGCTGGAGAAGTCGGTCGCGCTGCGCAAGAGCGCCGAGCCCATCGTCGCCGAAGCCATCGAGGCGGTGCTGGCGCTGGCGGGCGAGGAAGGGGCGCGCATCCTGTCGCAAAAGCTCACCCCCATCCAGTCGCGGTGGATCGAGCAGCTGCGTCTGCTCGGCGCCCGCGAGCAGCAGGCCGCGCAGGCCAAGGTCGAAGCCATCATGAAGGCCAACGTGCGCAAGGTGTCGGCGCTGGCCCTGGCGCTGGCGGGCGTCGTGGCGGCCGGCGCCTTGTTCGCCGCACTGCTCACGCGGTCGGTGACGGGCCAGCTCAGGCGAGCCGTGGCGGTGGCCGAGAAGGTGGCCAACGGCGAGCTGCACGTGCGCATCCAGG
>CBJNAE010000261.1:0-6120 GCA_966433995.1 uncultured Ideonella sp.
GGGCAGCGGCGACCCGTTGGAGTGAGGGCGGCGTGGTCGCGGGTTGGCTCCGGACGGTCGCCGTGGGGTTCTGCCTCAGCGGGTTCGCCGCCGACGTGCCGGCCCAACTGAACCGGCATGGGCTGGCGGACCGCCTGCAGGCGCAGCTGGTTTCAATGGGGTTGCCTACGCACGCCTTGGCGCGGGATCCCAACGCCCAGGGCGCCCTGCGGTTGCCGGGCGCATGGCGGCGCGACCCGCTGGTCGAGTTGGCGGCGGTGGACGCCTTGCGGCAGTCGGTGTCGCTGAACAACGGCGATCCGGCCGCTGCCCTGGATGGCTTTCTGGACTTGGCCCACAGCGGACGCCGCCGGCAAGCCGGGCAGCCGGCACCACCGACGCTGGCGCCCCCACCTCCGGGCATGCCGGAGCCGTTACGAGGGGAAATCGTCGAGGCCTTGGCCGGCATTGCCATGGCTGCGAAGTGGCGCGAGGCTGCTCTGTCCGCTTTGCCGCCCGGTTTGGCCCCTGTCGAAGTCTTGCGGCAACTTGTGCCGTCCGGAGTGGGCCCGGCACGGGGCGGTGAGGGCGGCCCGCCACCTCCGGCTCTGGCGACGTTGTTGCCGCTGGTGGACCACCATGCGCTGGCCCAGGGTGCGCGGCTCCTCGCGAAGACCGCCCAGCGGCTGCAGCGCCGGCTGTCGGCGGGAGGGTTGCCGCGGGGTGCGTGGCACTGGAGCACCGCGTTGGGCGAGGTGGCGGTTGACACCACCGGCGTGGCCAACGCCTGGACGGGCCTGCAACCCCTGCTATTGATCGACGTCGGGGGCGATGACCTCTATCGCTTCGGCGAATTGGCCGACGCCTCGGTGCGCATGTTGATCGACCATGGCGGCAGCGACGTTTACGTTTCGGACAAACCGGGCACCGACCCGTCCGCGGCCGCTCTCGGCTACGCCCTGCTCTGGGACAGCGCGGGCGACGATCGATACCAGGGCGCCTGGCTGGCCCAGGGCTCCGCAGTGCTGGGCGCGGCGCTGCACCTGGACACCGCGGGCCATGACACCTACCGCGCGCTGGGCATGTCGCAAGCTTTCGCATGCGGTGGTTTGGCGCTGCTCTACAGCAAAGGGGGCTCAGACCGTTACGAAGCGTTGACCCAGTCCCAGGCGGCGGCCGGTCCCGATGGCGTGGCGTTCCTGCTCGACACCGACGGCGACGATCGTTATTCGCTGGCGGCCGAGCCTCTGGTGCAGCCATCTGCGCAGCTGCCCGACCGCAACGCGTCGCTGGGCCAGGGCGCCGCTTACGGATGGCGCCCCCAGTCGCCGGACGAAGCTCCGGTTCCGGGAGGATGGGCGCTGCTGATGGACCTGCGGGGCGACGACAGCTATGAGGCCCAGGTCTTCGCCCAGGCGGCCGGCTACGCAGGCGGCCTGGGCATGCTGGTCGACGCCGGCGGGGGCAACCGGTGGCGGGCCGCCTGGTACGCCATGGGCGCGGCGGCCCATGGCGCGGGCGCCCTTTTCATTGCCGGCGGCGCGGGCAGCGACCGCTACGACGCCAGCCATTCCACCTCCATGGGCGCCGCGCACGACGATTCACTCGCGCTGTTCATCGACACCGGCGGCGACGACGCCTATGTCCTGGGGACCCTCGGCTGGGGGGCGTCGCACGACCACAGCACGGCCTTGTTCATGGACGAGGCCGGCCAGGACGCCTTTGACCACCTCGGGAAGCCCTGCCGCGCCTTCGGTGCGAGCATCTACAGCGGCACCGGTGACGCGGCTCTGCCGCCCAACATTGCGATTTTCCTGCGGCCGCCGGGCCGGGGTGGCGACTATCCGGCGCATTGCGGCCGCGCGGCAGGCGGCGCTGTCCGTGCGGCGCCTTTGGAGGAGCCGTGATGGAAGGGGCTTGCCCAGCCCCTGGCGGGCGCCGATTGCTGCTTTCCATCGATCCTGGCCGCCTCGGATGGGGGCTGGCCACCGCGGTTTATTTCATCGCGACCGTTCTGGGCCACCTCGCGTTTTCGATCTGGCTCGTCAAGGGCCGCACCATCGTGGTCGGCGGGACGACCCATGTCTATGCTTTCTCGTACGCCGTCCCTTACGCCGCCGCCACGGCCGCGCTAGTGCTATGCCTGTGGGTTGCAGGGCAGGCGCGGCGCCGCCCGCGCGCCTGGCCCTTCCTGGCCTATTGGCTGGCCTGGGCCGCCGCTGTGGTTATGGTGGACCGGCACCTGACCTACTCGGCCAATGAATACGCGCATTTTCCCCAGTACGGTTTGCTGGCCTGGATGCTGGCGCGCGTGATGGACCCGCGGCGCGACCGGTGGCTCGTGGGGCGGGTGCTGTTCTGGGCTGCTTTGATGGGGGCCGTCGACGAATCGCTGCAGTACCTTTGGATCACCCGCAGCTACAGCGACTACCTGGATTTCAACGACATCCTGGTCAATCTGCTGGCCGGTGCCGCAGGGGTGATGGTGTACTACGGTGGCGGCCGAGGTGGTTGCGCGAGCCCGCCCGTCAGGCCTTGGCCGGTGGTCGAGTTGACCGTCGCGTCCTGCCTCGCGGCCGGCGTGCTCGCCGCTGCGAGCACAGGCCGCTTGCGCTTGCAGCCGCAGGATGCCCCGTCCTCCGAGGTCACCTCGCCTTCCCCGATTGCCGGTGGCGCCGTGTCGCTGCAGCGCCGGCCCGGCATGTACGGTTCCGACCCGCCCGGCCGTCGGCACAGCCATTTCCATGTGCTGGCGCCAGGCCCAGCCGCCGTGGTGATCGCCGCCGTTTTCGCCTGCATGCTGGGTTTCCCGGCGGCGGCCGGGGTGACGCCGCGGCCGCGCCCGCCGGGCATTTGACGCCTCGTCCGCGGGCACGGCGGGGCGGCCTGCGCGGCGGACCTGTTGGATAATCGGAGAGCCACGTGGCGCGACGCCGCCATGCACCCAACCCCCCGCCTTTTATGACGAAAAAGAAGATCCTCGTGACCGGAGCCGATGGCTTCATCGGTTCCCACCTCACGGAAACGCTGGTCCGGTCGGGGTACGACGTGCGTGCCTTCGTGCTCTACAACTCCTTCAACTCCTGGGGCTGGCTCGACCAGGCCGAGCCGCAGATCCGCGCGGGGCTCGACGTCTTCGCCGGGGACATCCGCGACCCGCACGGCGTGAAGGCGGCGATGAAGGGTTGCGACACCGTCCTGCACCTGGCGGCCCTGATCGCCATACCTTATTCCTACCACTCGCCCGACACCTACGTCGACACCAACGTCAAAGGGACGCTCAACGTCCTCCAGGCGGCCCGCGAGCTGGGTGGGGTCAAGGTCATCCATACCTCCACCAGCGAGGTCTACGGTACCGCGCGCTTCGTGCCGATCACCGAGGAGCATCCTCTACAGGGGCAGTCGCCCTACTCGGCCTCCAAGATCGGTGCGGATCAGATGGCTTATTCCTTCTACGCGTCGTTCGGCCTGCCGGTGACGATCGTGCGGCCCTTCAACACCTACGGGCCCCGGCAGTCGGCGCGGGCGGTGATCCCCACCATCATCTCGCAGCTTGCCGCGGGGCAGCGCCGCATCAGGCTCGGCGCCGTCCACCCGACACGCGACTTCAACTTTGTGGCCGACACGGTCGAAGGCTTCATCCGCGCCGCGCAGTCCGACGCCGGCCTCGGTGAAGTCGTCAATTTCGGCTCCAACTACGAAGTCTCCATCGGCGACACCGTGCGCCTGATCGGCGAAGTGATGGGCGTCGACGTCGAGATCGACACCGACCAGGAGCGCATGCGCCCCGCCAACAGCGAGGTCGAGCGGCTATGGGCCGACAACGCCAAGGCGGCGCGGCTGTTCGGCTGGAAACCCGCCTACGGCGGCCTTGACGGCCTGAGGCGTGGTCTGTCCGAGACGGCGCAATGGTTCTCCAGGGCTGAGAACCTGGCGGCCTACAAATCAAGCAGGTACAACATCTGATGACGCATCCGCCGACCGTTTCACCCGCGCCCCTGGAAGACAAATTCCTGGCCTGCCTGCAGGCCGTCCTGCCCGCGCAGCGTCCCGTCGCCCTGCACGAGCCGAACTTCGGCGGCAACGAGTCGGCCTATGTGCAGGAGTGCATCGCCACCGGCTGGGTCTCCTCGGTGGGCAAGTTCGTCGACCGCTTCGAGAAAGACCTGGCCGAGGCCACCGGTTCGCGCCACGCCGTCGTGGTGTCCAACGGCACCTCCGCGCTGCATGTCGGGCTGGCCCTGGCGGGCGTGGCCGCGGGCGACGAGGTCCTGGTCCCCGCGCTGAGCTTCGTCGCCACCGCCAATGCCGTGTCGCACTGCGGCGCCACGCCCCATTTCGTCGACAGCAGCGAGGCCACGCTCGGCCTGGACCCGCGCGCCCTGCGCGCCCACCTCGGCCGCGTCGCCGAGTAGACCGCCGGCGGCTGGCGCAACAAGGCCACGGGGCGGCGGCTCGCCGCCGTCGTGCCGATGCACGCGTTCGGGCACCCGGTGGACATCGACGGCCTGATGGCCGTGGCCGGCGACTTCGGCATCCCCGTGGTCGAAGACGCGGCCGAATCCCTCGGAAGCCTCTACCACGGGCGTCACACCGGCACCTTCGGGGTGTGCGGTTCGCTCAGCTTCAACGGCAACAAGATCGTCACCACCGGCGGCGGCGGTGCGCTGCTCATCCAGGACCCAGCCCTGGCCGCGCGCGCCAAGCACCTCACCACCACGGCCAAGCTTCCACACCGCTGGGAATTCGTCCACGACGAGGTGGCCTGGAACTACCGCATGCCCAACCTCAACGCCGCGCTGGGGTGCGCCCAGATGGAACGCCTGCAGGCCTACGTCGAAGCCAAGCGCCGGCTCGCCCTGCGGTACGAGGCGGCCTTCGCGGATGACCCGAGGTTGAAGCTGGTCACCGAGCCGGCCGGTTGCCGCAGCAATTACTGGCTCAACGCCGTTCAGGTGCAGGGTGCCGACCTCGCGCTGCGCGACAAGCTCCTCGCGCTGGCCAACGACAGCGGCATCATGGTCCGGCCGGTTTGGCGGCTGCTCAACGGCCTGCCGATGTACCGCGAATGCCCCGCCGCGCCGCTGCCTGTGGCCGAACACCTGGAACGCACGCTCGTCAACCTGCCCAGCAGTCCCGCGCTGGCCATGGAAGCCACCGAGTGAAGCAGCAGCCTGCACAGCAGCGACAGCAAGCCCGCTGCAGGACCGTCTGCGTCGTGACCGGCTCGAGGGCCGAATACGGCCTGCTGCACTGGCTGATGAAAGAGATCGAAGCGCACCCCTGCCTGGCCCTGCAGGTGGTCGCCACCGGCATGCACCTGTCGCCCGAGTTCGGTTCCACCTACCGCGCCATCGAATCCGACGGCCTGCGGATCGATGCCAAGGTGGAAATGCTGCTGTCCAGCGACACCCCCGTCGGCGTGACCAAATCCATGGGCCTGGGCACCATCGGTTTCGCCGACGCCTTCGACCGGCTGCGGCCCGACATCGTCGTGGTGCTGGGTGACCGGTTCGAGATCCTGTGCGCGGTGCAGGCCGCCCTGGTCGCGCGCATTCCGGTGGCGCACCTGCACGGCGGCGAGACGACGGAAGGCGCGGTCGACGAATCCATCCGCCACGCCATCACCAAGATGGCCCACCTGCATTTCACCGCGGCGCCGGAATACCGCGACCGGGTCGTCCAGATGGGCGAAGACCCGGCGCATGTCTTCGATTTCGGCCCCATGGCCATCGACAGCGTCCAGCGGCTGCCGCTGCTGGACCGCGACGCCCTGCAGGCCCAGATCGGCTTCCGGCTCGGGGAGCGCAACCTGCTGGTCACCTTCCATCCGGTGACGCTGGAAACCGCCTCCTCGGCCGAACAGTTCCAGGCGCTGCTCGATGCGCTGGACGGCCTGGCAGCCGACACCCACCTGATCTTCACCAAGCCCAACGCCGACACCGACGGCCGCGTCATCGGCGAGCTGATCGACGGCTACGTGCGGCGGCACCCGTCGCGGGCCGCCGCCTACACCTCGCTCGGGCAATTGCGTTACCTCTCGGCCATGCGGCACGCCAACGGCGTGATCGGCAATTCGTCCAGCGGCATCATCGAAGCGCCCATCCTGGGCGTACCCACGGTCAACATCGGCGACCGGCA
>CBJNAE010000262.1:0-6089 GCA_966433995.1 uncultured Ideonella sp.
TCACCAACGCGGGCATGAACCAGTTCAAGGACGTGTTCCTGGGCTTCGACAAGCGGCCCTACAGCCGCGCCACCACTTCGCAGAAGTGCATCCGCGCCGGCGGCAAGCACAACGACCTGGAGAACGTCGGCTACACCGCCCGCCACCACACCTTCTTCGAGATGCTGGGCAATTTCTCCTTCGGCGACTATTTCAAGAAAGACGCGATCGCCTACGCCTGGGAGCTGCTGACCGAGGTCTACAAGCTGCCCAAGGAGAAGCTCTGGGTCACGGTCTACGCCGAGGACGACGAGGCCTACGAGATCTGGAACAAGCAAGTGGGCGTGCCGGCCGAGCGCATCGTCCGCATCGGCGACAACAAGGGCGCGCGCTACGCCTCCGACAACTTCTGGATGATGGGCGACACCGGCCCCTGCGGCCCCTGCACCGAGATCTTCTACGACCACGGCCCGGAGGTCGCCGGCGGCCCGCCCGGCTCGCCCGATGAAGACGGCGACCGCTACATCGAGATCTGGAACAACGTCTTCATGCAGTTCAACCGCACCGAAGACGGCGTGATGCACAAGCTGCCCAAGCCGAGCGTGGACACAGGCATGGGCCTGGAGCGCATCACCGCGGTGCTGCAGCACGTGCACAGCAACTACGAGATCGACACCTTCGTCAACCTGCTCGCCGCCGCCAGGAAGGCGGTGGAGGCCGCCGGCGGCGGCGCGGGCAGTGTCGACGCCGCGTCGCCCTCGCTGAAGGTGATCGCCGACCACATCCGCGCCTGCACCTTCACCGTGGTCGACGGCGTGATCCCGAGCAACGCCGGCCGCGGCTACGTGCTGCGCCGCATCGCGCGCCGCGCGATCCGCCACGGCTACAAGCTGGGCGCGCGCAAGCCGTTCTTCCACACGCTGGTCGAGCCGCTGGCTGCCGAGATGGGCGAGGCCTACCCCGAGCTGCGCCGCGAGATGGCCCGCGCCACCGACGTGCTCAAGCAGGAAGAGGAAGGCTTCTTCCGCACCATCGCCAACGGCATGGAGATCCTGGAGGCCGCGCTGGCCGGCGGCGCCCGGGGCGTCGACGGCGAGACCGCCTTCAAGCTGCACGACACCTACGGCTTCCCGCTGGACCTCACCGCCGACGTCTGCCGCGAGCGCGGGGTGAGCGTCGACGAGGCCGGCTTCAACGCCGCGATGGAGCGCCAGCGCGAGCAGGCCCGCGCCGCCGGCAAGTTCAAGATGGCCCAAGGCCTGGAATACACCGGTGCCGACACCGTCTTCCACGGTTACGAGCACCTCGCCCGCGAGGGCGCGAAGGTCACGGCCATCTACGTCGACGGCAGCCCGGTGCCATCGGCCCGGGCCGGCGCCGACGTCGTCGTCGTGCTCGACCAGACGCCGTTCTACGCCGAGAGCGGCGGCCAGGTGGGCGACACCGGCGAGCTGCGCAACGCCACCACGCGCGTGCTCGTCGACGACACGCTCAAGGTGCAGGCCGCGGTCTTCGGCCACCACGGCCGCGTGGTGGAGGGCGAAGTGAAGGTGGGCGACGCCTTCGACGCAAGGGTCGACGGCGAGCGCCGCGCCCGCACCGTGCGCAACCACAGCGCCACCCACCTGATGCACAAGGCGCTGCGCGAGGTGCTGGGCGCCCATGTGCAGCAGAAAGGCTCGCTGGTCAACGCCGAGCGCACCCGCTTCGACTTCGCGCACAACGCGCCGATGACCGACGCCGAGATCGCCAGGGTCGAGGCCATCGTCAACGCCGAGATCCTGGCCAACCACCCCACGCAGGCGCGTGTCCTCCCCATCGAAGAGGCCCAGAAGAGCGGCGCGATGATGCTGTTCGGCGAGAAGTACGGCGACGAGGTCCGGGTGCTGGACATCGGCAGCAGCCGCGAGCTGTGCGGCGGCGTCCACGTGCAGCGCACCGGCGACATCGGCCTGTTCAAGATCGTGGCCGAAAGCGGCATCCAGGCCGGCGTGCGCCGGGTAGAGGCCGTCACCGGCGACAACGCGCTGGCCTACCTGCAGTCGCTCGAAGGCACGGTGCACAAACTCGCCGGCAGCCTCAAGTCCTCGGCCGCCGAAGTGCCGGCCCGCCTGGCCCAGGTGCTCGAACAGGTGCGCAGCCTCGAAAAGGAACTGGCCGCGGTCAAGGGCCGGTTGGCCTCGTCGCAGGGCGACGAGTTGCTCCAGCAGGCGCTGGACGTGAAAGGCCTGAAGGTGCTGGCCGCCAAGCTCGACGGCGCCGACGCCAAGTCGCTGCGCGAGACGCTCGACAAGCTCAAGGACAAGCTCAAGTCCGCGGCGATCGTGCTGGCCGCGGTCGACGGCGGCGGCAAGGTCCAGCTGGCCGCCGGCGTCACCAGCGACAGCACCGGCCGTGTCAAGGCCGGCGAACTCGTCAACTTCGTCGCCCAGCAGGTGGGCGGCAAGGGCGGCGGCAAGGCCGACATGGCGATGGCCGGCGGCACCGACGCGGCCGGCCTGGACAAGGCGCTGGCTTCGGTGCAAGGCTGGGTCGCGGAACGGCTGTGATGAGCGCGGCGCCGCACTCGTCCGCCTCCCGGGGCCCCGTTCGCGGATGGAGGCGGCGCTGACTTCCTTCCTCGACACCGCCGGCCTGCGGTTCTCGCACTGGGTCTCGGGCCACGAGCGCGACAGCTCGCATTCGCCCGACGCCTTCCGCCGCGGCACGGTGCTGATGGCGCTGCTCGGGTACGCGGTCGTCTGGGCCGCCCTGCTGCTCGGCCTGGCCGCGGTCGCCTGGGTCGTCTCGCGCTGGATGGACGGGCAGCGGGTCGGGGTCGCCATGGTCATGGTCGGCTTGGCCGGCCTGTCGCTGGCGCTGTCGGTGATGCGCGCGCTTTGGACGCCGTTCCCCGCGCCCAGGGGCCGGCGCGTCACCCGGGCGCAGGCGCCCGCCCTGTTCAAGATGCTCGACAAGGTGCGGGAGCGCACCAAGGGCCCGCGCTTCGACGAGGTGCTGATCGACGGGCAACTCAACGCCGCCGTCGTGCAGCGCCCGCGGCTCGGCTTGCTCGGCTGGTACCGCAACACCCTGGTGCTCGGCCTGCCGCTGATCTTCCTGCTCAACCCGCGCCAGCTGGCTTCTGTCGTGGCCCATGAATACGGCCACCTCAGCGGTTCCCACGGCAAGCTCGGCGCCTGGGTCTACCGCACCCGGCGCAGCTGGCTGCGCCTGGCCGAGCTGCGCGAGAACGCCAGCGGCCGCGGCGGCTCGGTGGCCGACATCGTCCTGGCGCTTTTCTTCGCCAGCTATTTCCCGCGCTTCAACGCCCGGGCCTTCGTCCTGAGCCGGCAGCAGGAGTACGAAGCCGACAAGGTGGCGCACGAGGTGTCGGGCGAGCAAGCCAGCGCCCAGGCGCTGGTGGCCCTGCACGTGGCCGACCGCTACCTGCGCGACGTCTTCTGGCCCGAGATATTTTCGAGGGCGCGCCAGGGCGGGGACCTGCGGCAGACACCCTACCGCGAGCTGCGTTCCAAGCTGGCGCTGTCGCTGACGCACCCCCAGGCCGCCGCCTGGCTGAGCGAAGCCTACAAACAGCTGCCCAGCAGCACCGACAGCCACCCCAGCCTGCGCCAGCGCCTGGACCTGGCCAATTTCAAGCCCGAGCTGCCCGGCCAGGCGCCCGACAAATCCAGCGCCTCGCTGCTGGGCAAGGCGATGGAAGTGGTGCTGGCTTCGCTCGACACCCAGTGGCAGCGCGACCACGCCGTCCAATGGGCGCAGACGGCGCGCTCGATCGCGGCCCGGGCCGCGCGCCTGGCCGCGCTGGACGAGAAGCGCGAGACGGGGCGCCTGACCGCGGACGAAGCCGAAGAGCGCGCGGCCTGCGTCGAAGCCACCCAAGGCGCCGAGGAAGCGCTGCCCGCCTGGCGCGCCGCGCACCAGGAATTCCCCCAGCACGCCGGCATCGCCCATGGCCTGGCCCGGCTGTTGGACGACGACAGGTCGCCCGAAGGCCAGGCACAGGCCTTCGCGCTGTGGGAACTGGTGGCGCAGAGCGACCACGTCCACGCAGTGCATGCGCTGGAACAATGCATCGCCTCGCTGGAACGCCGGGGGCGGCACGCCGAGGCGCCGGCCTGGCGCCAGCGCCTGAAAGACCGGCTGCAACTGGAAGAGCAAGCGGGCCAGGAACGGGTCGATTTCTCTTCCAAGCCTTTCTTCTCGTCGGCCGACTTGTCCCGCCCGCAAATCCAGGACTGCCTGGACGTGTTGATCCGTGAGCGCGCGGTCGGCGCCGCCTACCTCGTCCGCAAGCAGACGCGGCTGTTCCCGCAGCGGCCGTTCTACGTGCTGATGGTCGAGCGCTCGCGGGCGCCGAAGCAGCCTCCGTCCAGCCATTACTGGCAGCGCCTGGAGGCCAAGCTTTCCCTGCCGGGCGAGTTCATGGTGATCGACAGCGCCCACCCCTATTGGCGGGACAGCGACCACGAGCCGGTGCTGCAGCAGATCAAGCGGGTGGGCGACGCCCGCATCTATGGCGGCTCGGCCCTTGGCGGTCGTTGACGGCGGTGCGGGCCGGTCGCCCCATCCGCTGAGCCTCCGCGCCGCCGTCGGCCGGGGGGCGGCGGCCTCTGGGGCGCGGGGCGCCGTGCCGTGGGCCGCTGCTGCCGGCTCGCAGGCGGTGTCGCCTTGGCCTGTTCGTCGCCCCTTGGCCGCCGCGTTGTTGTCCGTCTTGCCGTTCGCAGCCGGGGCCGCCTCGGTGGCCGATCTTCCCGCGCCGCGGGAAGTCCGCATCGCAGTCGGTGGGGAGCTGGATCGCGGCGCGGCGGTCGGCCTGCGGGCCTTCTGGTTCGCCGCGCCGGCCGGCCATGGCAGCGACAGGCCGGTGGCGGGGGGGCCGCAAGGCAAGCGGCCCGCCGTGGCGCTCCTGCACGGCTGCGGCGGCGCCTATGGCCGGGGCGGCCGCCTCGCCAGGCGCTACACCGACCACGTGGCACTGCTTCACAGCTTGGGGATGGGGGCCTTGGTGGTCGACTCCCTCGGCGCCCGGGGCGAGAAAGAGCTGTGCACGCAGAAGATCGGCGAACGGGCGGTGACCCAGGCCGACCGGCGCCGGGACGCCCTGGCCTCGCTGGCCTGGCTGGCCGCCCAGCCGGGCGTCGATGCCGGCCGGCTGGGCTTGCTGGGCTGGTCCAACGGCGGCAGCACGGTGCTGGCGGCCACAAACCTGAACCATCCGGAAGTGAAGAGCGCCGCCAAGCGCGCTTCTTTCGCCGTCGCCTTCTATCCCGGCTGCGAAGCCGAGCGCCGGCGCGGCTACGCCACCGACACGCCGCTGTTGCTGCTGCTGGGCGGCAGCGACGACTGGACCCCGCCTGAGCCTTGCCTGCGCCTGGCGCAAGAGGCCCAGGGCGGACCGCAGCCGCAATGGGAGATTTATCCAAGCGCCTTCCACGGTTTCGATGGCGACACGCCGCCGCGCTTGCGCAAGGATGTGCCCAATGGCGCGAACCCCGGCCACGGCGTCACCGTCGGCGGCGACCCCCAGGCGCGCGCGCTGTCGCGCGAACGGCTGCGCGCCTTCCTGGCGGCGCAGCGTTGAATGCCTGCCGCGCCGCTCTCCCGCCTGTCACACCCATGGAGCCAACGGCCACGCCCTCCCTCATCCCATCGCCCGGCGCCGCCGGCGGCCTCACCGGACACCCGGCCTTCGCCGCCCGTCCCCAGGCGGCCCAGTTCGCCAAGGGCGGGGCCTGGGAGTCGGCCTGGTCTTTCACCGCCGACAGACCGCCGACGCTGGGCGAGATCGAGGCTTTCCTGGCCGATTCCGACGAAGTCGCCTTCGAAGCTTTTTTCGGCGGCGCCTTCTTCGGCGTGCGCTGGATGGGGTCGGCGGCCGAAGTGCGCGACAGGTCGCGGGCTTGCGTGGCGGCATGGGAGGCCGCCGTCGACGGCGCTGATTTCTTCTCCCGCCTCAGCCGTTTCACCGGCTTGCGGGGCTGGGGGCGCGAAGTGGCTTTCACCGAGGTCGGCGCGGTGAACGCCTGGCGCTCGGTCGGCGCTTTCCGGGCGCCCGAGCCGGCCAGGGCGCTCATCAAATGCTCGACGGTGCCGACCATCACGCC
>CBJNAE010000263.1:0-6053 GCA_966433995.1 uncultured Ideonella sp.
CGTCGGTGAGCTTGTTGCGGATCGGCAGCGACTCGAAGCGCTTGCTCTCGTCCATGAGGCGCTTGAAGCGCCGGCGGTCGCGGGGCTCGATGCTGATCACCTGCGAAAGGCGGTCGATCGTGTCTTCCAGGTCGAGCGCGCGGGAGGGCGTGATCTCCAACGTGTAGGCCGAGTAGTTGCTGGCCAGCACCACACCGTTGCGGTCGACGATGGTGCCGCGGCTGGGCGGCAGCGGCAGCACGGCGATGCGGTTGTTCTCGGCCTGGGTGGCCAGTTCCTCGTGCTTGCCCACCTGAAGGTGGAGCAGGCGCAGCAGCAGCAGCCCGAAGCACAGCAGCACGAACAAGGCGGCCGCCAGCAGGCGCATGCGGAAGCGCCCGGCCTCCTGCTCCAGGTTCCTCAGTTCCGTCTTCAGCTCGGCCATGGCGCTCGCGGTGCTGTGCTAAAGCGGGCGGTTCTCGTCGCGGTCGGGCGCGCGGCGCTGCGGCGCCAGCAGCAGCAGGCTCGCCAGCGGCCACAGCAGCGCCTCGAACAACGGCGCCATCAACAGTTCCCAGCCCGGCCACATGCCGCCCGCCAGCATGCGCACCACGAACGACACCGCGTGCGCGGCGGCGAACAGCGGCAGCACCTGCAGCGCCTGCGTGCCCACCGAGAACCACAGCAGGCGGCGGTGGATGGTGATCGCGAAGTAGCTCAGCATGGTGTAGGCCAGCGCGTGCTGGCCGAGCACCGCGCCGTCGTGCACGTCCATCATCAGGCCGAAGACGAAGGCCGCGCCCACACCGACGCGGCGCGGCTGGTGCACGTTCCAGAACACCACGGTCAACGCCAGCAGGTCGGGCATGGCGGGCAGGCGGCCCAGCGGCAGGATATTGAGCATGAAGGCCAGCACCAGCGACCCCCAGACGAAGATCGGGTTGGCCGGCAGCAGCAGCTGGTCGGAGGCGCGCGGCATGATCATCAGAAGCCGCCCCCGCGCCCGGCCGGCCGCTTCCGGGCCGGCGCCTCGTTCCTCGTCGCCCCGGTCATTTCCTGCGACCGCCTTTCGGGCCGGCAGCCGCGGCGGAGGCCGCCTGCGCGGCCTGGGCAGCGCCGGGGGGCTCTGCCATCTGCAGGGTCAGCGGCTCCAGCAGCAGCACGTGCCGCACGTTGTCCATGGCGGCGGTGGGGCTCAGCAGGATGCGGGCGAAGCTGCCTTGCGATTGCCGTTCCACCGACGCCACCTTGGCCACCGGCAGGCCGGCGGGATAGACGCCGTCGACCCCGGAAGTGGTGAGCTCGTCGCCGACCTGCACGTCGGCGCTGCTGGCCATGAAGCGAAGCTCCAGGCTGCCGCGCGAGCCGATCGGCCCGGTGGTGCCGAAGGCGGCGCCGCGTTGCTGGGTGCGGGTGTTGAGCACCGGGATGGCGGCGTCCTTGTCGCTCAGCAGCGTGACCTCGGACGTCAGGGGGTAGACCCGCGTCACCTGGCCGAGCACGCCCTCCTCGTTGATCACGGGCGAGCCTTCGACCACGGCGTGCTGGCGGCCGCGGTCGACCACCACCTTGCGCGAATACGGGTCGGCCGCGGCGTAGAGCACCTCGGCGGCCTGGTGGCGCACCTGCAGCCGGGGCTTCAGGCCCAGCAGCGCGCGCAGCCGGGCGTTCTCGGCCGTCAGGGGCTCGACCTGGGCGGTGCGCTCGGCCTGCAGCGTCAGCGCCTCGCGTGCCTTGGCCTCGGCGGCCCGGGCGTCCCGCAAGCCGCGCATGTAGCCGCCGGCGCCCTCCAGCAGTTCGACCGGCAGCAGCAGGGCGCGCTCGACGGGGTGCAGGGCGGTGGCGATGGCCGCGCGCAGCGGCCGGGTGATCTGGAAGCGGGTGTCGGCGACCATCAGGAACAGCGCGAGCGCGGAGCAGAACGTGAGCTTGGTCAGTGCCGACGGGCCCTGGCGGAAGAAGGGCGGCGGGGTGCGGTCGAGTGTGCCCAGGGCCATGCTTGCTTGTCGTCGCCGTTGTGCGCAGGTTCGGTGTCGCTGCCGATGTCAGGGAAGCAAACAAAACGGCCGGCAGCGTCCGAGACGCGCCGGCGAATTTGCCCGTGAGGACCGGAGTTTATTCCGAAGTGAAGATGGAACCCAAGCGTTCCATGCGCTCCAGCGCCATGCCGCAACCGCGCACGACGCAGGTCAGCGGGTCCTCGGCGACCAGCACGGGCAGGCCGGTCTCCTCGGCCAGCAGGCGGTCGAGGTCGCGCAGCAGGGCGCCGCCGCCGGTGAGCATCATGCCGCGCTCGGCGATGTCGGCGCCCAGTTCGGGCGGGGTCTGTTCCAGGGCGTTCTTGACCGCCGAGACCATCTGGTTCAGCGGGTCGGTCAGGGCTTCGAGGATCTCGTTGGAGCTGATGGTGAAGCTGCGCGGCACGCCTTCGGAGAGGTTGCGGCCCTTGACTTCCATTTCCTTGACCTCGGAGCCGGGGAAGGCGCTGCCGATGTTCTTCTTGATGGCTTCGGCGGTCGGGTCGCCGATCAGCATGCCATAGTTGCGGCGGATGTAGTTGATGATGGATTCGTCGAACTTGTCGCCGCCGACGCGGATCGAGCCCTTGTAGACCATGCCGCCCAGCGAGATGACTCCCACCTCGGTGGTGCCGCCGCCGATGTCGACCACCATCGAGCCGCTGGCTTCGGAAACCGGCAGGCCGGCGCCGATCGCTGCGGCCATGGGCTCCTCGATCAGGTAGACCTCGGAGGCGCCGGCGTTCAGCGCCGACTCGCGGATCGCCCGGCGCTCGACCTGGGTGGAGCCGCAGGGCACGCAGATGATGATGCGCGGGCTGGGCCGCAGCACCGAGCGCGGGTGCACCATCTTGATGAACTGCTTGAGCATCTGCTCGGTGACGGTGAAGTCGGCGATCACGCCGTCCTTCATCGGCCGGATGGCCTCGATGTTGCCGGGAACCTTGCCCAGCATGGCCTTGGCCTCGTGGCCGACGGCCTGGATGGTCTTCTTGCCGTTGGGCCCACCTTCGTGGCGGATCGCGACGACGGAGGGTTCGTCCAGCACGATGCCCTTGCCGCGCACGTAGATCAGCGTGTTGGCCGTGCCCAGGTCGATGGCCAGGTCCGTCGAGAAATGGCGACGAAAGAATTCAAACATGTTGTGCGGGATGGCGCCTCACCAAGAGGGCTTGGGGCGCGCGTTTTGAGTGTTTTTCTGAAAGCCGGCTGCCGGTGCCTGCTCACGGGAGGGGAGCGAACGCGAAGGCAGCCTGCGGCGAATTGGGGGGTGAAGGAGATCCAGTCAAAGGCGCCCGGCGGTCCGAGGTTCCATGCCGGGCCTTGGGAGGGCGCTACGGCGGCGCGGCCTCGGGCTCGACACGCCACCTTGATCCGCGCTTCGTGGCCCGCGCGTCGATCCGCGGAACACAGCGCAGGGGGCGCCGAAATAACCGGAGATAATACCCGATCGAGCTGTATCCACACAGGTTTGCACCCGGGTGACGGCGCCGTTTCGGCCCCGGCCGCGGCACGGTTCGGCGGCGCCCTTCGCATGCGCCCGGAACCGGCCCCGCCCCTTTCCAAAGAGTTTCAATTCCATGGCTTTGAGTTCCGAAGACGTCAGCCGCATCGCCAACCTGGCGCGGCTGCAACTGGGTGCCGAAGAGCAGGCCTTGCTGCAGGAGCAGCTCAACGGCTTCTTCTCCATCGTCGAGCAGATGGGTGCCGTCGACACGCGGGGCGTCGAGCCGCTGTACACGCCGCTGTCGACGATCCAGCAGGTCGAGCTGCGGCTGCGCGACGACGTGGTCACCGAGACCGACCAGCGCCAGCTCAACCAGCGCAGCGCCCCGGTCGTCGAAGACGGCCTGTTCCTCGTGCCTAAGGTGATCGAATGACCCAGAAGGAATTGCACGACCTCGGCGTGGCCGAGCTCGGCCGGGCGCTGGCCGGCAAACAGGTTTCCTCCGTGGAACTGGCGACACATCTGCTCGCACGGCTTGCGAAATACGAACACCTCGGTGCCTGGCTGCGCGTCGATGGCGACGCCGCCCGGGCGCAGGCGCGCGCCGCCGACGAGCGGCGGGCCTCGGGCGAGGCCTCCGCGCTGCTGGGCGTCCCGCTGGGCCACAAGGACATCTTCGTCACCCGCGAGCTGCCCACCACCGCCGGCTCGAAGATGCTGTCCGGCTACCTCAGCCCGTTCGACGCCACCGTGGTGGAAAGGCTCTCCCGGGCCGGCGCGGTCACGCTGGGCAAGCTCAACTGCGACGAATTCGCCATGGGCTCGGCCAACCAGAACTCCGCCTACGGCCCGGCGCTGAACCCCTGGGACACCAGCCGCGTGCCGGGCGGGTCTTCCGGCGGCTCGGCAGCGGCCGTCGCGGCGCGCCTTGTGCCGGCCGCCACCGGCACCGACACCGGCGGCTCGATCCGCCAGCCCGCCAGCTTCACCGGCATCACCGGCATCAAGCCGACCTACGGCGTGTGCTCGCGCTACGGGATGATCGCCTTCGCTTCCAGCCTCGACCAGGCCGGGCCGATGGCGCGCAGCGCCGAAGACTGCGCACTGCTGCTGTCGGCGATGGGCGGCTTCGACGAGCGGGACGCCACCAGCGCCCAGCGCCCCGCGCAGGACTATGCGGCGCTGATGCGCCAGCCGCGCGAAGGCGCCACGGCGGCCCAGCCGCTCAAGGGCCTGCGCATCGGCCTGCCGCGCGAGTTCTTCCCGGCCGCGCTCGCCGCCGACGTCGGCGGCGCGGTGCGCGCCGCGCTGGCCGAACTGGAGAAGCTCGGCGCCACGCTCGTCGAGGTCAGCCTGCCGCGCACCGAGCTGTCCATCCCGGTGTACTACATCATCGCCCCGGCCGAAGCCAGCTCCAACCTGAGCCGTTTCGACGGCGTGCGCTTCGGCCACCGGGCCGCGCAGTACACCGACCTGCTGGACATGTACAAGAAGAGCCGGGCCGAAGGCTTCGGCGCCGAGGTCAAGCGCCGCATCATGATCGGCACCTACGTGCTGTCCCACGGCTACTACGACGCCTACTACCTGCAGGCCCAGAAGCTGCGCCGCATGATCGCCGACGACTTCCAGGCGGCGTTCAAAGCGTGCGACGTGATCGCCGGCCCGGTGGCGCCGAGCGTGGCCTGGAAAGCCGGTGAACGTTCGGACGACCCTGTCAAAGACTATCTCGCCGACATCTTCACTTTGCCCGCCAGCCTGGCCGGCCTGCCCGGCATGAGCGTGCCGGCGGGCTTCGGCGAAAGCGGCCTGCCGGTGGGCCTGCAATTGATCGGCAACTATTTCCAGGAAGGTCAGCTGCTGCACGCCGCGCACGCGCTGCAGCAGGCCACCGACTGGCACAGCCGCAGCCCGGCAGGAATCTGAAGAATGAGCAGCAGCACTTCCTCCCCATCGTCCAAGCTGGTCCGCGGCTACGAAGTCGTCATCGGCCTGGAGACCCACGCCCAGCTGTCCACGCAGTCGAAGATCTTCAGCGGCTCCAGCACCCGCTTCGGCGCCGAGCCCAACACGCAGGCTTCGCCGGTCGACCTGGCCCTGCCGGGCACGCTGCCGGTGATGAACCGCGGCGCGGTCGAGCGGGCCATCCGCTTCGGGCTGGCGGTGGGCGCCAAGGTGGCGCACCAGTCCATCTTCGCGCGCAAGAACTACTTCTACCCCGACCTGCCCAAGGGCTACCAGATCAGCCAGTACGAGACGCCTGTCGTGCAGGGCGGCGCGGTCGAGTTCTTCGTCGGCGAACAAGCGCACAAGGTCAACCTCACGCGCGCCCACCTGGAAGAAGACGCGGGCAAGTCGCTGCACGAGGACTACGCCGGCCAGACCGGCATCGACCTGAACCGCGCCGGCACGCCGCTGCTGGAGATCGTCACCGAGCCCGACATGCGGTCGAGCCTGGAGGCCACCGAATACGCCCGCGCGCTGCACGCGCTGGTGGTGTGGCTGGGCATCTGCGACGGCAACATGCAGGAGGGCTCCTTCCGCTGCGACGCCAACGTCTCCGTGCGCCGGCCCGGCGCGCCCTACGGCACGCGGCGCGAGATCAAGAACCT
>CBJNAE010000264.1:0-6049 GCA_966433995.1 uncultured Ideonella sp.
CGCCGGCGTTCTACGACTGCCTGGTGCAGGTCGAGGCCGCGGCCGGCCGTGGCGCCGCTTGAACCGGCGCCGCGCGGGCGCCTGAAGCTCTGGGCAGCGATCGCCATGGCCAGCCTCGCCGCCACCGTCCTGGTCGCCACCGCCGCGGCTTGCCTGGGGACAGGCTGCAGCAGCATCGGCTATTACACCCAATCCGTCACCGGCCATTTGAGGCTGGTGGGCGCGGCCAAGCCCGTCCCGGAATGGCTCGCCGACGAGGCCACGCCCGAAGCGACGCGCGAGCGGCTGCGGCTGAGCCAGCGCATGCGCGACTTCGCCGTCTCCGAACTGAAGCTGCCCGACAACGCCAGCTACCGGCGCTACGCCGACCTGAAACGCCCGTCGGCGGTGTGGAACGTGGTGGCGGCGCCCGAGCTGAGCCTGCAGCTCAAGACCTGGTGCT
This sequence comes from uncultured Ideonella sp., assembly GCA_966433995.1. Taxonomy (GTDB): domain Bacteria; phylum Pseudomonadota; class Gammaproteobacteria; order Burkholderiales; family Burkholderiaceae_C; genus JANPCX01. The sequence continues at coordinate 443 of CBJNAE010000264.1, forward strand.
ACCCGCTGATGGGCTGCGTCGGCTACCGCGGCTATTTCCATGAAGACAGCGCGCGGGCCCATGCCGCGGAGCTTCGCGCGCAAGGCCTGGAAGTCAGCGTCTACGGCGTGCCCGCCTATTCCACGCTCGGCAAGCTGCCCGGCGACGCCTTCGCCGACCCGCTGCTGAACACCTTCCTCGGCTACCCGGAAGGCGAGCTGGCCCGCATGATCTTCCACGAGCTGAGCCATCAGTTGGTCTACGTCGACAACGACACGATGTTCAACGAATCCTTCGCCACCGCGGTCGAGCGCCTGGGCAGCCGGCGCTGGCTCATGCTGCACGGTGGCCCGCAGGCCGTGGCCGAGCAGGCCCGGCGCGACGCCCGCCGCGAGGACTTCCGCCTGCTGACGGCCCAGGCCCGCGAGCGGCTCGACGCCCTGTTCCAAAGTGGTGCCGGCGACGCCGAGAAACGCGCCGGCAAAGCCGCGTTGATGGCGCAGCTGCGTGCCGACTACGCCACGATGAAGCAGGAGCGCTGGGGCGGGTTTTCGGGGTACGACCGCTGGTTCGACGAGGCCAACAATGCGTCCTTGGCGGTGCTCGGCGCCTACAATGAACTGGTGCCCGGCTTCGAACGCCTGTTCGAAAGCCAGGGCCAGGATTTCCAACGGTTCTACGAGGCGGTCAGGCGGCTGTCGCTGCTGCCGCCCGATGAACGCAGGCGGCGGCTGCAAGCGCCTTGACCCAAGGGCGCCACCGCCTGGAACCCACGCGAAAAACACCTTCCCGGCCGATGGGACCGGGCCGAGGGCCGCTTTCGCCGATGCCGGCCCCACACTTGCGATGAACGAAAAGAAACTGATGTGGTTGCAAGCGCTGCGCGGCGTGGCGGCGTTGATGGTGGTGTTCTTCCATACGGCGGCTTACTGGGAATGGGCGCCGCTGTTGGGCGCGCACGCGCCCTGGATGCGGGCGGGATTCAGCGGCGTGGACGTTTTCTTCGTCATCAGCGGCTTCGTCGTCTATCGGTCCGCGAAGGTGTCGATCCCGGTACACGGCGTGGTCGGCTTCTGGCGGAAACGTGCGGCCCGCATCTACCTGATGTACTGGCCTGTCTTCCTGATCTTCGCTGCGGTTTCCGTTTTCGCGGCGAACGCCCCGCCGAAGTCCACCGAGCACGCCGTCCGCAGCTTCTTCCTGCTGCAGACCCGCCTCTCGGACCACTGGATGACCGTGGCCTGGTCGCTGACCTACGAGCTGTACTACTACGTGCTGCTCGGCCTGGTCTTCCTGCTTCCCAGGGCAGCGCGGCTGGCCGGCTTTCTCGCCATGGCGGCCGTCTTCGTCGCCTGGAACCTGGGGTGGCTGCTCGCGGCACCCGGCCGGGTGATGACCGTTCAGCAGCCCCTGGAATTCTGGCTGAACGCGATGGCGCTGGAGTTCCTGGCGGGGGTGTTCCTTTCCATGGTCCACGAGGCTTTCCATGAACGCTTGCCGCGGACCGCCGCGGCGGCCCTGGCGGCCCTGGGCGCCTTGCTCGCCGCGGGCGGGCTCTATGCGGGGGGGCAGTCGGAACTCAACAACCAGATCGCCGTCTTGAGGACAGCCACCTACGGCTTGGTCGGCCTGGGCATGGTCATCGTCGCGCTGGCGCTGGAACATGCACCGCTCAAGCCGCCGCGCTGGATGCTGCTACTCGGTGACAGCTCATACAGCATCTACCTGATCCACCTGTTGGTGATAGAACGGTTCGCCACCCTGCTCTACAGGCATTTCGTCAACCAGCCGGCATGGATGACGGCCGGGCTGGTCGTGATGCCCGTGCTCGCCGTGGCGGCGGGCTGCCTGTGGCATTTGCTGGTAGAAGTGCATTTGATCCGCTGGGCCAGGAAAGCCTGACGCCACGGCAACTCCCTTTCCCCGCCTTCGAAAGACACTCCCATGCCCGACATCCACATCCACCGCGACCACCAGCTCGGCCTCGCCAAGGCGCGCGAGGTGGCCTGGGAATGGGCCGAAGCGGTCGAGCGGAAATTCGACATGTCCTGCACCGTCATCGAAGGCGAGTACAGCGACACGGTGGAGTTCAGCCGCTCCGGCGTGCAGGGCAGCCTGGTGGTCGCCGCCGACCACTTCGACCTGGACGCCAAGCTGGGTTTCCTGCTGGGTGCGTTCAGCGCGACCATCCAGGCCGAGATCGAGAAGAACCTGGACGAGCTGCTCGGCCAGACCGGCGGCAAGTCCGCCGCCGCGAAAAAAGCCGCGGCCGGGAAGGCGGCTCCGGCACCGAAGGGCGCGGCGCCCAAGAAGAAGTAAATGGGGGCGCTAACCGCCCCTGAGTTCACTTCAGCGACTCGACCAGCTCGACGTAGTCCTTCATCGCCGCCTGGCTGTCGGTGCCCTTGATCTCGTTCCAGGCGTCCCACTTGGCGCGGCCGACCATGTCGCCGAAGCCGGGGCGCTTGCCTTCGGCATCCCCGGCGGTGGCCTGCTTGTACAGGGCGTAGAGCTTCAGCAGCGTGGCGTTGTCGGGTTTCTCGGGCAGCTGCTTCGAATCGGCGACGGCTTGCTCAAACTGGGCTTTCAAATCGGCCATGGGGATCGTCTCCAAGGGTTGTGGGCGGCGGCCGCAAGGCCACCGGTGGAATTCGCGATTGACGGGACGCATCCTAGCAAGCATCGTTCTTGCCCCGCCCTTTGTTGGAGAAGCCCCGATGCCCACGCGCGTGCCCCTGGCCCAGGCCCGGGACGAACCTCTCGAAGACGCCGCCGCCGGGTCGCAGCGCATGTCCCGCGTCGACACTGCCTGGCTGCGCATGGACAGCAGCGTGAACCTGATGATGATCATCGGGGTGTGGCTGCTCGAACCCGGCGTGTCGCTGGCCGCGCTGCGCGGGCGGGTGCAGGCCAAGCTGCTGCGGCAGTACCCGCGCTTCGGGCAGAGGGTCGAGGAAGACGCCTCCGGCGCGCGCTGGGTCGACGACCCGGACTTCGACATCGACAGGCACGTCAAGCCCTACCGCCTTCAGCCCTTGAGCGGCCGCGGCGACCGCGCCGCGTTGCAATCGCTGGTGGCCGACCTGGCCGCCACGCCGCTGGACCGCGCGCACCCGCTGTGGCAGTTCCACCTGGTCGAGGACTTCGACGGCGGTAGCGCGCTCATCGCCCGGGTGCACCACTGCATCGCCGACGGCATCGCGCTGATCGCGGTGATGATGTCGATCACCGACGGCGGCCAGGACCCGCCGCCTCGGCTCCGCAAAGCCGCGCCCGACACCGACGGCGAATGGTGGAACGACGCGTTGCTCAAGCCGCTCACCGGCCTGGCCGTCAAGGCCATCGGCGCCACCGGCGGCAGCGTCGCCAGGTCGATGGACCTGCTGGCCAACCCCGCCGGCTCGGCCGAGCTGCTGCGCGCGGGCATGCAGGTGGCCAGCGATGTCGCCGCGCTGGCCCTGATGCCCGACGACTCGCCCACCCGGCTGAAGGGCCGCCCCGGCGGTCTGAAGGCGGTGGCCTGGGGCGAGCCGATCCCGCTGGACGAGGTCAAGGCCGTGGCCAAGGCCCTGGGCTGTTCGGTCAACGACGTGCTGCTGGCCTGCGTGGCCGGCGCCATCGGCGCCTACCTGCGCGAGCAGGGCGACGACCCGGCCGGCCAGTCGATCCGCGCCATGGTGCCGGTGAACCTGCGGCCGGTCGAGAAAGCCCACCACCTGGGCAACCGCTTCGGCCTGGTGCCGCTGCTGCTGCCGATCGGCGTGGCCAACCCCGTCGAGCGGGCGTACGCGGTGCGCGCCCGCATGCAGGAGCTCAAAGGCAGCTTCCAGCCGGTGCTGGCATTCGCGATGCTGTCGGTGGCGGGCCTGTTCATCAAGCCGGTGCAGGACGCGCTGCTCGGCCTGTTCGCCAAGAAGGCCACCGCGGTGATGACCAATGTGCCCGGCCCGGCCAAGGCGCTGACCTTCTGCGGGTCCACGCTGAAGCAGACGCTGTTCTGGGTGCCGCAGTCGGGCGACATCGGCGTGGGCGTCAGCATCCTGTCCTATGCCGGCGGCGTGCAGTTCGGCCTGATCACCGACCGCGCGCTGTGCGCCGAGCCGCAGCAGGTCGTCGACCGCTTCGGGCCGGAGTTCGAGGCGCTGCTGACGCTGACGCTGATGCTGCCGTGGGGGGAGGGATAGCCCCCCGTTCAGGTTGGGCTTATCGAAGCTCAGGGCGAATGGACAGGGGGTGGAGAATCCCACCTCACTCTCACGTTTCACGCCTTTCGGCCGCCCCTCCCCGCCCCACAAGGACCCCCATGGCCCCGCATACCGCCTCCTTCGACGCCCAGGACCCGCTCGGGCTGTCCGACCAGCTCACCGCCGACGAACGCGCCGTGCAGGATGCGGCCCGCGACTACTGCCAGGGCCGGCTCGCCCCGCGCGTGCTCGACGCCTTCCGCCACGAGCGCACCGACCCGGCCATCTTCCGTGAGATGGGCTCTCTCGGCCTGCTCGGCGCGACCTTGCCCGAAGCCTACGGCGGCGCCGGGCTGGGCTATGTGAGCTACGGCCTGGTCGCGCGCGAGGTGGAGCGCGTGGACTCCGGCTACCGCTCGATGATGAGCGTGCAGAGTTCCCTCGTGATGGTGCCGATCTTCGAGTTCGGCACCGAGGCGCAGAAGCAGAAATACCTGCCGCCGCTGGCCCGCGGCGAGGCCATCGGCTGCTTCGGCCTGACCGAGCCCGACCATGGCTCCGACCCGGGCGGCATGGCCAGCCGGGCGCGCAAGGTGGCCGGCGGCTACAGCCTGTCGGGCGCCAAGACCTGGATCACCAACAGCCCGATCGCCGACGTCTTCGTCGTCTGGGCCAAGGATGACGAAGGCGCCATCCGCGGCTTCATCCTGGAGAAGGGCTGGAAAGGCCTGGAGGCGCCCGCCATCCATGGCAAGGTCGGCCTGCGGGCCAGCGTGACCGGCGGCATCGCGATGGACGGCGTCTTCTGCCCCGAGGAGAACGCTTTGCCCGACGTGCGCGGCCTGAAAGGCCCGTTCACCTGCCTGAACAGCGCCCGCTTCGGCATCGCCTGGGGCGCGCTCGGCGCCGCCGAGGACTGCTACGCCAGGGCCCGCCAGTACGTGCTGGACCGGCGGCAGTTCGGCCGCCCCCTGGCGGCCAACCAGCTGGTCCAGAAGAAGCTGGCCGACATGGCCACCGACATCGCGCTCGGGCTGCAGGGCTGCCTGCGCCTGGGCCGCCTGCGCGAGCAGGGCCGGGCGCCGGTGGAGCTGACGTCGATGATGAAGCGCAACAGCTGCGGCACGGCGCTGGAGATCGCCCGCGCCGCGCGCGACATGCTCGGCGGCAACGGCATCAGCGACGAATACGGCGTCGCCCGGCACCTGGTGAACCTGGAGGTGGTCAACACCTACGAGGGCACGCACGACATCCACGCGCTGATCCTCGGCCGGGCCATCACCGGCATCGCCGCGTTCTCGTCCTGAGCCGCACGGGTGCCGATCGGCACCCGGCGCCGCGGTGCCTATCCCGGTGCCGTCCACACGTCTGCAAATCGAAGGAATCTCTTGTAGGAGCGGCTTCAGCCGCGATGCGGTGCACCGAGATCGCGGCTGAAGCCGCT
>CBJNAE010000265.1:0-6047 GCA_966433995.1 uncultured Ideonella sp.
GGCAGGAGCGGCACGCGCCGGCTTCGACAGGCCTGTCCTGAGCTTGTCGAAGGGCTCAGCCCGAACGGGAGAAAGGCTCAGCTTAGAACGGGAGAGAAGCTCAGCCCGAACGGGAGAAAGACTCAGCCTGGAACGGGAGAGAAGCTCAGCCCGAACGGAAGGAAAGGATCAGCCCGGATGGAGGAAGGGCTCAGCCCGAACGGATGGGGGCGAGCCACTGTCCCCGCCTTCCGTCCCCCCGCGCAAGCCGAAATGCCCGATCATCCTGAATAGCCCGCAGCCACCCGCCGCCCCCGATCGAGAAGGAAAGAGAGCCCCGCCATGACCCTCCCCACCCGCGTCACCCTGGTCGACGTCGGCCCCCGCGACGGCCTGCAGAACGAGAAGCAGCCGGTCGACGCCGCGCAAAAGATCGAACTCGTCCACCGCCTGCAGGACGCTGGCCTGAAGGAGATCGAGGTCACCAGCTACGTCAGCCCCAAGTGGGTGCCGCAGATGGCCGACAACGCCCAGGTCATGGCCGGCGTGAAGCGCGCGCCCGGCGTGCGCTATTCGGTGCTGACCCCGAACATGAAGGGCTTCGAGGCCGCGGTGGCGAGCTCCGACATCCGGCCCGACGAGATCGTCGTCTTCGCCGCCGCCAGCGAGGCCTTCAGCCAGCGCAACATCAACTGCGGCATCGAAGAAAGCATCGAGCGCTTCCGGCCGGTGGTCGCTGCGGCGCACGCGCTGGGCATCAAGGTGCGTGCCGCCATTTCCTGCGCGGTGGGCTGCCCCTACCAGGGCGACGTCGGCGCCGACGAGGTCGAACGCGTGGTGCGCCTGATGAAAGGCATCGGCGTGGACCACTGCGGCGTGGCCGACACCATCGGCGTCGGCACGCCGGCCAAGGTGCAGGCGGCGATGGAGCGCGCGCTGCGGCACTTCCCCCTGCATGAAGTCAGCGGCCATTTCCACGACACCTACGGCCAGGCGCGGGCCAACGTGTACGCCTGCCTGCAGATGGGCATCCACCACTTCGACGCCAGCGTGGCCGGGCTGGGCGGCTGCCCCTACGCCAAGGGCGCCACCGGCAATGTCGGCACCGAGGACGTGCTCTTCATGCTGAACGGCCTGGGCATCGACACCGGCATCGACATCGACAAGCTCGTCGACGCCGCGGCCTTCATCTCCGGCGTGCTCGGCCGCAAGCCGGTGTCGCGCTCGGGCAATGCGCTGCTGGCCAAGCGGGCGTCGCAGGCGGAGGCCTGCGCATGAGCGGCGCGCAGGACAAAAGCGCAGTCGCCGCCGGCGCCGCTTCCGAAGGCTTCCAGCGGGTGTCCGCCCGCCTGGCCGAGCTGAACCATCCGCACGCCCCGCAGTTCCTGTCTATCTCGGCGCGCACCGCGCAGGAGGCGGCCGACGCGCTCGGCGTCAGCCTGGGGCAGATCGCCAAGAGCGTGATCTTCCGCCGCAAGCGCGACGACGCGGCCGTGCTCGTGGTCACCTCGGGCGACCGGCGCGTCGACGAGAAGAAGGTGGCCCTGCTCGTGGCCGACGGCCCGGGCAGCCTCGGCCGCGCCGACGCGGAGTTCGTCAAGGCCAAGACCGGCTTTTCGATTGGCGGCGTGTCGCCGGTGGCGCATGCCACGCCGCCGGTCACCTTGATCGACCGCGAGCTGTTCCGCTTCGACGTCGTCTGGGCCGCTGCCGGGCACCCCAACGGCGTCTTCCCCCTGTCGCCCGACGACCTGGTCGCGTTGACCGGGGCGCCGGTGGCCGACGTCGTGTCGCCCGCCGCCTGACCCCGGGTTCAGCGGTAGGTGAGGTAAACCGGGCCGTCGGCTTCGCGCAGCAGCACCGGGCCCGTGGCCGCCAAGACGCGCCCGCGGGCGTCGGTCGCCTGGGCCAGCCCGCGGGTGTCGATGTCCAGCCGCACCTGCCCCCGGTCGACCCACACCGCGTAGACCGCCTCGCCGCCGTTGCTGAAGCGCAGCGCGTGCAAACCGGCGGGCAGGTTGGGCGCGGCGCCCGTCAAGCGGCCTTTCGACACGGCGGCGAAGGTCTTCATCGCTTCCTGCGCCGGCTTGGGCCGCAAGTCGGTGTCGTACAGCCCGAAATGGTGTTCGCGGTTGTCCACGGCGACGCCATCGTCGACCAGGTCGTACCAGACATTCACCGGCAGCCCCAGCGTGGCGCCCACCAGGAAACGCCGCGCCAGGCGGACCGCCTGCCGGGCCCGCTTGTCCAGCTTTTGTTGGCCGTCGGCGATTGCGCAGGGCACCTCGCCGTCGGGGCAGGCGCTGGAAAAGCCCCACTCGGTGTCCCACACCGCCAGCGATGCGCGGCCTTTCTCGCGCAGCAGGGTCCTGAGCATGTGCAGCTCGGCGCCCCAGGCTTCGGGATTGATGTAGTAGGCGTGGTAGCCGAGCGCGTCGACCGGGGCCAGCCCTCCCGCGCGCTCCAGCGCGTCGATGTACTGGAACGAGAACTCGGTGGGCTGGGCCGCGTCGCAGGGCGAAGCGAAGCTGGGCACCAGCCCGCCCAGGGTGACCTGGGCCTTGGGGTCCGCGGCCCGCACTGCCTTCATGGTGGCTGCGACGAGTTGGCCGTAAGTCGCCGCGTCCGGCCTGGGCCGCCAGAAGCCGACGTTGCCCGACGGGCAGTCCGCGCCGGTGTTCGGCTCGTTCCAGATTTCGAACCGCACGCCCCGGCCCTTGAACCGGGCGGCCGCGGCGCCGGCGTAGGCAGCGAAGGCCTCGCGCTCGGCGTCGGTGGACATCAACGCGCCGTTGCGGTGCAGCGGGTGGGTGTAGGCGAAGATGAACAGCACGTCCAGGCCCAGCGACTTGGCGTCGGCCAGCAACATGTCGTAGGCCGAGAAGTCGTAGACGCCGCGCGTCTTCTCGACCCGGTCCCAGAACAGGTCGGTGCGCACGAAGCGGAACCCGGCCTCCCGGGCCTTCAGCAAGTGCAGGCGGTTGACCTCCGGTGCGTGGTTGAAATGCGCGGACACGCCCAGCCTGGGGGCGGTGTCCGGCGCGTCCGGCCCGCGCCAGGCGGAGACCGTCTTGGCCTCGGCCCCGCCGGCCGCGGGCGCCCTGGACAGGGACACCGCGGCGGGCGTGGCCGACAGCACCACGTCGTCGAATTGCAGCGCGCCTTCGATGGCGCGGACGCGCCAGCCGTCCACCGCCTGCACCACCACCGCCACTTCGGCGACACCGCCGCGGAGCCGGCCGTCGGCGGCGCCGCCGAAGCTCATGCTGGGCAGCCGCAGGTCCACGTCCAGGGTGCACCAGGTGTCCGAAGCCGTCTCGAAGGGGCAGCGCTCGGGCCGGTAGATGTGCGTCTGGCCGGTGCCGTCCTTCACCCGGGCGAAGACGCGGGCGGCGCGTTCCAGCTTGTTCCTGATCCTGAACCGCAGGTTGTCGGCGGGCACCGGGGCGGCCAGCGTGCTGGCCGCTTCGGCGTAGACGGGGCAGGGGGCGGCGTCGCAGCGGGTCGAATAGTCGAGCTGCAGCACATGGCCGCCGCCGACCGCGTCCGGCACGCGCGAAATCCCGCCTTTAGAGCCCCCGCCGAACTCCGCGCCGGGCACGAAGCGCCAGTCCGCCGCGGCCGCCGGGCGCTCGAAGTCGTCCTCGAACAAAGCGCCGGTGGGCCAGGAGAACGTCAGCATCGGTGCCGTATCGGCCGCGAGCTTGAATCTCAGCGCCCCGTTCCACAGCATGTCTTCCCGGCCGGCGACCACATCCGAGCCGGTGGCGGAGCCGTAGCTTTTGTCGTAGGTCACACCCGGGCCGGTGGAGGTCTGCTCCACGCCGCGGGCCTTGATCGATTCGACATACAGGTTCCTGTCCTCGCCGCCGGCGGCGAGGTCGTTCGTGAAGACCAGGTCCAGGCTGCTTTGCGCCAGCAGGTTGTCGGGCAGGTTGAAGGTGTAGTCGGCGTAGCGGGTGTTGGCGACCTCCACCCTGGCCAGCGCCTGCCCGTCGAGGCGGACTTCCATCACCGGGCCCCGGCCGGCCGCCAGGCTGCCACGGGCGCGCACGGTGAGCGCCTGGTTGCCGCTGTAGTCCAGGCGCAGCGTGCCGTTCCACAGCAGGTCTTCGCGGCCGGGCACCACGTCGATGCCATCCAGGGCACCCCGGTCGTAACGCACCTGGGGCGCGTCCGGCGCGAAAGGCTTGCCGTCCACGGCGATCGACCGCACGTACAGGTTGCGGTCTTCGCCCGCCACCACGCCATCGTTCACGAAAGAGACGTCGACCTTGGCGCCGTTCACCAGCAAGGCGGGGCTGGAGAAGCGGTAGACCTCGTACTGCGGCGACCGCACTTCGACCCGGCCCAGCAGCCGGCCGTCGGCACGCACCTCCATCAACGCGCCAACCCGCGCCGCGAGCGCCGCACGCGCCGTGACGGCGACCTGGCTGCCGGCCGCGGCCGCCTCTTCTTTCTGCCGCGCCTCCCCGGCCGGCGCGCTGGCATGGGCTTGCGATTCACCATCGCTGGCCGGGTCCCGCGCGCCCCCGCACCCCACCAGCGCGGCACACATCAGCGCGCCATGGAAGACCAAGTTGACGGGACGCATACCGATGCCTTTCTGACCCTTGCGGGCTCTTTGAGGAGGGGTGCGCGCGACGGGCTGCCGCGCGGCGCGAGGGCTGCGCAGTCTGCCCGGACCGGCCGGCCGCGGCCAATCACTTCTGCCCATCGCGATCAGCGGGGCTGATCGCGGCACCGCGCGCGAAGATGTGGGACGATCCCGGCTGGCGCGCTTCGCCTTGCGGACCCCTTCCCATGCCTCAATCCAACCCCACCCCTGGCGTGCCCAGCCCCTGTGTCAACGTCTGCCGCATGAACCCGCAGACCGGCCTGTGCGAAGGCTGCTGGCGCACGCTGGACGAGATCGCGGCCTGGTCGAAGATGCCGGACGATGGCAAGCGCGAAGTCTGGCTGCGCCTGGCCGAGCGCGGCGGGCCGCTGTGGATGGAACCGCCGGCGCCGTGACGCGGCGGGGGGTCATTCTTTCCCGGGAACGGCGCCGCCCTGGCGCAAAGCTTCGGGTGTGAGGCCGAAGGCATCGCGGAACGCCGCCACATAGGCGCTGCTGCTGGAAAAGCCGAGCGAAGCGGCGATGGCCTTGACCGGCCGGCCCCCGGCCAGCAGGTCGAACGACGCCAGCAGCCGCGCCTGCCGGCGCCACGCGCGGAAGGTCATGCCGGTGTCGGCGGCGAAGCGGCGGGTGAAATTGCGCGGCGACATGGTCGCACGCTCCGCCGCGTCTTCCAGCGAGCATTGCCCTTGCCGCCGCGACAGCAAGGGCAGCACCGCGCGGCGCAACGGTTCGGCCGCAGGCAGCGGCAGGCGCGTCGGCAGGCAGGCCGATTCGCCGAGCGCGTGCAGCAGCAGCGCGGCCGCGTGGGCCTGCGTCGCCGCGGCCCGGCGGCCGTCGAACAGCGCTTTCACCAGTTCGTGGACCAGGGCCGGGCAATCCAGCGCATGGGTTTCGGCGCGGCGCGCGAAGGCTCCTGCGCCGCAGCAGGCTTCCACCCAGTCAGCATCGAAGTAGACGGTTCGCAGCTCGGCGTGGGCCGACAAGGCCTCGATCGCATGTTCCTGCCGCGGCGGCAACCACAGCGCGCGCTGCGGCAGCACCGTCCAGTGGCTTTGTGGGGTCCGGACCTGCAGCATGCCCGCGGCCACGAACACCAGTTGGGCGGTGGCGTGGCGGTGCGCCGGCCGGCGGCTGCCTTCGGCGTAGCGGCGGGCGAGCGTCGTCCACGGCGCGGTGGGGTGGACCGGCTCGTCTTGGCGTCCCGGCGACGCGTCATGGCGTTTGGGCGGCGGCATGCGCGGCAGTATGAAGGCCTTGCCATCCCTGCCCTTCGCCATGCACAAGCTGCCCGACCCGCCAAAACACCGCATCGACACCGCGCTGACCCACCTCGGCCGCGCCTCCAGCCGCGCAGCCCAGTCGGTCAACCCACCGCTGGTGCGCACCTCCACTGTCGTGTTCGAGGCGTTGGCCGACTACAAGCGCGCCCACCACGCGACGGTGTTCG
>CBJNAE010000266.1:0-6040 GCA_966433995.1 uncultured Ideonella sp.
GATAGTTCCACGGCACGATGATGCCCACCACGCCCAGCGGCTGCGGCAGCACGCTGGCCGAGGCCGGCATGAACAACGGCGACACCCCGGCCCGGCGCTCGCGCATCCAGTCCTTGCCGTGGCGCACCGCGTGGCGCAGCCCCTGCAGCGAAGGGAAGATTTCCAACAGGTCAGTCTCGTGGTGGGAGCGGTGGCCGAAGTCGGCGCTGATCGCTTCCTGGATGCCCGCCCGGTTGTCCAGCAGAACCTGAGACAAACGCCGCAGCCGTTCGCGGCGCACCGGCCAGGGCGGGAAGGGATCGGCCAGGTGCGCGGCCCGCAGCGCGTCCAGGCTGGCCTCCAAGGCGGCGGGTGTCGCGACAGGCGTGTCGGCCGGGTTCGTCATGGCGTGCGGTGGCGGTGCTCGTGCATGGCGGCCATCATCGCGCAACGGCGCCCCGCGCGCCATCGCCTAGGCTCCCGGCCTTCCCTCTCAAGGAAACGCCGGGCCGCCCCAGGTTCCTTGACCCCCGCGGGGGGCGGGCTGGGCGGAGCCCGGCCCTGGGGACGCTCAGAACCTGTAATTCATGTTGGCGTAGAAGACGCGGCCGCGCGGGTCGTAATAGCGGTCGTCGTAGCCGAAGTTCTGGCCCCGGTCCAGCCCGCCGTTGGAGACCACCAGCGGCGGTTCCCGGTCGAAGACGTTGAGCAGGCCGACCACGAACTGCAGGTCCTTCCTGAATTGCCAGGCGCTTTGCCAGTCGAAGGTGTAGGTCCAGGGCACCTTGACGCGCACGGTCTCGAAGACGCCCGACAGCTGCCCGTTGGCGTCGTAGCGTTCGGCCTCCACGGGCGCGTCGCGGTAGCCCGATTTGAAGTTCAGCACCGCGGTGTGCCGCCAATCCTTCTGCTGCAGCCAGGCCGCCCACCGGCCCTGCCAGCGGAAACTGACCTGGCCCAGCTCGGCGTTGTTGCCGATGGAGGAGTAGTACGGACCACCCGGCGTCAGCTGCTGGGCCTGGCGCAGCAGGTAGGTGGCGGTGAGTTGCGTGCCCCAGCGGCCCCAGGCGCTGCGCCAGCGGGTCTGCACGTCCAGGTCGATGCCACTGCGGTATTCCTTGCCCAGGTTCTGGCTCAGCGCCTTGAAGGCCAGGAAGTTGCCGCCAGTGGACACCTCGCGCTGGGTGCCGAAGGCGGACAGGTTCTCCAGCGGATGGGCGAACACCTGTTCTTCGGTCACCTGGCTGATCACGTCGCGCAGGCCCACGTGCCAGACGTCGGCGCCCAGCGTCCAGGCATTGGAAGGTTCGACCCGGAAACCGAGGCTGAACTGTCGCGACCGCTCGGGCTTCAACCCGGGGTTGCCGCCGGCCTGGACGTCGTACTGCGAGCCGTCGGGGCGGCATTGCGCGCCCAGGCCCTGCGCCACTTGCGCCAGCTCCGGCGTGCAGTCGTAGGCGCTGGCAGTGCTGCCGTATTGCTGCAGCGTGGCGTTCACCTGCGGCACCGTCGGCGCGCGGAAGCCGGTGCCCGCCGAACCGCGGATCAGCAGGCCGGCCGACGGCTGCCAGCGCATGCCCGCCTTGGCGGTGCTGGCGCGGCCGAAATCGCTGTAGCGGTCGACGCGGCCGGAGCCTGTGACTTCGAGCGTGGCGGCCACCGGCATCACCAGTTCTGCGAAGCCGCTGGTGACGTGGCGGCGTGCCGAATAAGGCCGGGTGGACGATTCGTCGCCGAAGCGCACGTCGCCCGGCACGCCGTTGTCCGGGTCCGCGGGCCGGCCCGTCACCGGGTCAGCCAGCAGGCCTTGGGCGAACAGGCTGGGCTTGGACGCGAAGCGCTCGCGGGTGTGCGAGACGCCCAGCCCGAGCTGCACCGGCCCGTCAGCCCACTGCGCCACCGGCCGACTGCCGCGCAAGTCGAAAGTCTGCAACTGGGACCGCCCGCCGTCCCAATAGCCGTCGTAGGCGATGTCCCGCATCGCCTGGACGGCCTGTGGGTTTTGCTCGCCCGGGCCAGCGAACGGGTTCAGCGCGCCGGACTGCAGCATGCGGTTGAAGGCCAACGCGCCGGGGTAGCCGCGCGTGCGGCTCTTGACCTCGCTGCGCGACAGGCCCCAGCCGGCCTGGTAGTCCCAGCCCGACCACACGCCCTTGGCCGAGATGGCCAGGTGGGCGAAATCGGCGGTGTCCCTGCCCGCGCGCGGGCCGAGGTCGGCGGCGCGGTAAAAAGCCACGCTGTCCTGTGTCACGCCGAAGGGCCGCAGGTATTGGTCGTGCAACGGCGACCCTGCCGGCACCGGCAGGGCGCCCGAAACCGGCGCCAGCTGGAATTCCGATTCGGACCGCGTCAGCAGCAGGTCGACGCCGAGGGTGTGGTCGCGCCCGAGCCGCCGCGTCCAGGACCCCATCGCGTTGCGCCGCTCGCGCGCCGGCAGCATCGCCAGGTCGCCCACGAAGTCGTAGTAGCACACGGCGCCGCCGGCGCCATCGCCCACCGGCAGGTGCCGGTCGGGGCAGCGGCCGGTGCGCAGGAAGACCGGGCTGATGAAGGACCCGTGGTCGTCCAGGGCGTTGGCCGGGACGGACGTCGGCGCGGCCTGGATCACCTGATAACGCCGGCCGTTGTGGTCGAAGTCGGCCACGCCGCTGCGCGAATAAGGCCGCGCCCTGGCATACAGCGCGTCCCGGGACTCGGCGCCCATCGCGAGCATGAAGTTCTGGCCGTCGCGCGCCAGGTTGCCCCAGCCTTTGGAGGCGCTTAGGCGCTTCTCTCGTGCGCCGCCGCGCGGCGCCGAATAACCGACGCTCGCGTCGCCGCCCTCCTGGTCGCGGCGGGTGATGAAGTTGACGACGCCGGCCACGGCGTCGGCGCCGTAGATGGAGGACGCGCCGTCGGTGAGGATTTCCACGCGTTCGATCGCCGAGACGGGGATGGCGTTCAGGTCGACCGAGGCGAAAGCGCCGGTCAGCGTCTGGCCGCCGAACTGGGCCAGCCGCCGCCCATTGAGCAGCACCAGGGTGCGCGCTTCGCCCAGGCCGTGGATGGAGGCGCTGGTGAAGCCGAAGCGCCCCGGCATGGCGGCCGCGGCTTCGGGCGCGCCGCCTTGCATCAGCGGCAGGCGCTGCAGCAGCTCGGTGGCGGAGGTGGCGCCCGAACGCGCGATGTCGTCGCGGCGCACGATCTGCACCGGCATGGCGGCCTCGCCGTCGATGCGGCGCAGCGAAGAGCCGGTGATCTCGACCGCGGGCAGCGATGGAGCCTGCGCGGCCACGGCGCAGGCCAGCGCTGCGCATGACAACACGGCCAGGCGGGCCGCAACGCGCGTCTTTGACGATCCCTTCTTGACTCTCATCGCATTCCCCGGTCTCTCATGCTTGCGTTACTTCCTGGCAGCGCCCCGCCGGGACACCGCGCGTTCACCACCCCAGCAGCACCTGCCGGCCCTGCACGGCGAGCTGGACCCTGGCGCCGAAAGGCAGCGTGAGTTTGGTGGGCACATGCCCGAACGGCAAGCCCGTGAGGAGGGGGGCGGCAGTCAAGGACCTCAGGTGGGCGGCAACGGCCTTCAAGCCGTAGCCGCGGTCCAGCGGGGATTTCTTGAAATCCGTGAACCGGCCCAGCAGCACCGCCTTTTGCGCATCCAGCACGCCGGCCTGCCGCAACTGGAGCAGCGCGCGTTCGACACGGTACGGGTGCTCGTTCACGTCCTCCAGGAAAAGCACGCCGCCCTTGATGCGCGAGGCCGCGGGCCAATGCGGCGTGCCCAGCAGCGACAGCACCATGGCGAGGTTGCCGCCCCAGAGCGGACCCTGCGCCTGCAGGCCGTCGAAGTCGACGCCACCGGCGCGTCCCGAGGCTTCGGTGAAGCCGACGGCCTCGAGCTCGCCGCCCATCGCCTCGACGAAACAGGCTTCAGTGACGTCGTCGACGCCGCCCGGGCCTGCGGTGCCGTGGTCTTTGTCGTCTTCGCGGCCGAAATCGAAGCAGGCCATCGGCCCGGCCCAGGTGCGCGCCTGTTGGACGTGCGGCGCGTGCGCGAGCAGCGCGAGCTGGAAGGCGGTGAAGTCGCTGTGGCCCACCCAGCGGGTGCCCCGCTCCACGCTGCGGGCCACGCGGGCCCAGTCGATGCGGTCGAGCAACCGCGTCAGGCCGTAGCCGCCCCGGGTGGCCATGGCGATGCCCGGCGCGCCCGAGGCCACGCGGTGGATCGCGGCCAGGCGCGTGTCGTCGTCGCCCGCGAAACGCTGGTGCCTGGCCAGGGCCGCTTCATCGAGCGCCACGTCGAAATGGGCCGACAGGCGACGCGCGGCGCGCTTGAGCACCGTGGGCTGGGCGATGACGCCGGAGGGCGAGAAGAGGGTCAATGAGGGCAAGGTCATGTCAGGGTCGAGTCGAAAGGTGGGTCGCCGCCGGTGGCCAGTTCCTGGGCCTCGCCGATCGGTATCGAGGCGGCCGCGCGCCCATCGGCCGGGCCCTGGGACCCGACCCCGGCCAGGGCGCCGCCGCGGCGCTCGCGGTACTGGGCCCGGCGCTGCGAGAAGAAGTCGCGCAGCACTTGCCCGCAGCGGTCGGCCAGCACACCGCCCACCACGCCGGTGTGGTGGTTGAGCCGGGGCTGGGCGAACAAGTCGACCACCGAGCCGGCCGCGCCGGTCTTGGGGTCGGCCGCGCCGAAGACCACGCGCTTGAAGCGTGCGTGCATCAAGGCCATCGCGCACATCGCGCAGGGCTCCAGCGTGACGAAGAGCTCGCACTCCGGCAGGCGGTAGTTGGCCAGCAGGCGCGCCGCGTGGCGCAGCGCGACGATCTCGGCGTGGGCCGTGGGATCGTGGTCGGTGATCGGGCGGTTGTAGCCGGTGGCGATGACCTGCCCGGCCCGCATGATCACGGCGCCCACCGGCACTTCGCCCGCCAGCCAGGCGTTCTGCGCCTGGTCCAGCGCGATGCGCATGGCAAGTTCATCGGGCATGAGGGTCGGGTTCGTCATGTTGTGGATTCGAGCGTGGGGGAACGCAGCGGCCCGGCAGCGGCGTCCCGCGCGTGCAGGCGGTGGTCAGGGGGCCGGTTCCTGGTTGCGGGAAGCGGCTTGTTCGAGCGCTTTGTTCAGGTCGTTGCGCACCTGGTCCTGGATCTGGCGCGCCTGCACCGCCGAGGGGGCGCCGGGCGGCATGGCGGAGGAGGCGGAAGCCGCCTGGCCGGGAGGTTCAGCGGCGGCGATGCGGTGCGCCTTGAGCCGGTTCATCGCGGAAAAACCGACCGCCGCCAGGACGACCAGCAGCAACAGCGCGGAAAAAACGGCTCGCATCGAAACACCCCTCCGACTTCATCATGATCATTCACCGCCCCGGCCGGCCTGCAGCCGGCCGACGAATACCTCCAGGCTCTTCGCGGCCTGGCCCTGCACCTTGCGCCGCAGTAGCGGCGACCACCCCAGCAACAGGCCGGGCGCACCCAGCGCCTGCCGGGACCAGCGCCAGAAATCGAAAGTGTCGACGTGGCGGTGGATCAGGCCGTCCCGAAACTCGAATCTTGCCTCAATCACGTTGTGCACGGGGCGCCCGGTCCTGCTGAAGTTGTATCGGGCTTCCCAACGGGCGCCTCCTTGGCCGGCGTCGGCGGACACCCCGCCGTGGGACAGGTGGAAATCCTGGGCCTGGGTGCAAAGCATGCGCCACATCTGCGACGCGCGGACGCCCCGCAGGTCGAACACCGGGTCGGTGAAATGCACCTCGGGGTGGTAGCAAAGCGCCATCGCGGCCCAGTCTCTCAGGGCGAACGCATCGTAGAAACGCGTGATGAGCCGGGCGTTGGGATGGAGGGGGTCGGCGGTGCCAGGGGTGGGCGGCATGGTTAGGGCCTGTTAACACTAAAAGGAAGCCCACGCCGGTGTCTGTCCGGTCCCAGGGCTAGGCGCGGGTAAGGCCGTGGGCCTTCGGCCCACAACGAGTCCGCAACGACGCCCTGGGACCGGACAGACACCGGCCCTTCGGGTGATCTCCCCAAAAGCCCGCCCTCCGCGTTGCAAATGCTCGCTGTGGCACAGGCCACAGCTGTGCTT
>CBJNAE010000267.1:0-6034 GCA_966433995.1 uncultured Ideonella sp.
GTGGCGAAGGCGGCGGCGATCTTGGCGGTGGTGGTGGTCTTGCCGACGCCGGTGGAGCCGATCAGGGCGTAGACGCCGCCGAGGTCTTCCAGCGCGGGCTGCTGCTCGCCGGTGTTCAGGTTGCGTTCGAGCACGTTGGCGGCCCAGGCGGTCTCGTCGGCGATGTCGTTGTTCAGGCTTTCGGCCATCTTGCGGATCAGGGCGGGCGAGAAGCCGCAGTCCAGCAGCTTCTGGGTCAGCCGGGCGCGGGCAGGCTCGCGCTGGAGCTTTTCCATGAAGGCCAGGGCGCCGAAGCGCTCTTCGATCAAACCCTTGACTTCGCGCAGCTCGTTGAGCATGTCCTGCTGGTCGCGGCGGCTTTGCTGGGGGTCGGCCAGCGAAGGCACGTGGATGTCGCTGTGCAGCGCGGGCGCGGCGGCCGGCGCCGGCATGCGGCGGACTTCGTCCTGCAGCACCGGCGGCTCGCGGCGGGCGGGCGCCGCGGCGGCGGGGCGGGCGGCCGGCAGATGTTGATGATCGGCGTCGGATTGGGCCATGCGGCTGGCCAGCGGGCCGGGCTCGGCGGGGCGGGCCTGGGCATGGGCCTTGGCGCGCGCGGCGGCGGCTTCGGCCTTCATCTCGGCTTCGCGCTTCTTCAGCATGCGGTCGCGCACGTAGTCCTGGAACGACAAGGTGCTCATGGCCAGCTGCTGCACGTCCTCGTTGACGGCCGCCGCGGCGGACGGCGCCGGCTGGGTGGGCGGCTGCGGCTCCTGCCGCTCGGGATGGCGAGCGGCCACGCGCGCGGCCAGCCCCTGCACGGCCTGGGCGGCCCGGCCCAGGGCGGACGGCCCGGCTTGCGGCGGCAGCGCCTGCTGGGCGGCCGGGCGGGCGGCGGGCGCGGCGGTGCCGATGCCGACATCGACCACACGTTCGAGCTGGGCAACGCTTTCCGGCGCCATCGCCAGCACCTCGATGCCGTCGGCGCAGGGTTTGGTGGAGAGGATCACGGTGTCGTCGCCAAAAGCCTGTTTGGCCAGGGCCATGGCCTCGCGGGATGTGCGGGCGGTGAAGCGTTTGACGTTCATGTGAACTCCCTCAATGCAACCTTAGGGCAGGCGGCGGACAGGTGTGGGCGTGGGGCATTCATGCAGCGCCTCCGATGATGGAACCGATGCGGATTGAATGGGTGTCGGGGATCTCGCTGTGGCCGAGCACCCGCAACCGGGGCGCCGCGCGGCGCAGCAGGCGGGCCATGGGGGCACGGATCATGTCCGGCACCAGCAGGCAGGCCGGGTGGCCGAGGTCCTCCTGGCGCTTGGCGGCGTCTGAAGCGCTGCGGCTCAGGGTGTCGGCCACGCCGGGGTCGAGGGCAGCGCCGTGCGGCGAGCTCAGGGCCTGGGCGACCAGGCGCTCCAGCTCGGGTTCCAGGGCGATGACTTCGAGTTCTTTGACCGGGCCGTAGATCTGCTGGACGATGGCCGGCGCCAGGTTGATGCGGATGCGGCGGGCCAGCTCCATCGGGTCGGCCACGGTGGAGGCGTGCTCGGCCAGGCATTCGATGATGGAACGCATGTCGCGGATGTGCACGCCTTCTTCCAGCAGCAGCTGGAGGACTCGTTGCAATGCGGCGATTCCGACCATTTTGGGGACCACGTCTTCCATCAGTTTCGGGGCCAGCTTGGTGACATGCTCCACCAGTTGCTGGGTTTCGATGCGGCCCAGGAGCTTTGCCGCGTTCAGTTGCATCAAGTGTGAGAGATGCGTGGCCACCACGGTCGCGCAATCAACGACGGTAAAGCCGGCCATTTGGGCGCTTTCGCGCTGGCGCTCCTCGATCCAGACCGCCGGCAGGCCGAAGGCCGGGTCGGTGGTGCGGGTGCCGATCAGGTGGGTCTGGGCGCCGCCGGGGTTGATGGCCAGCCACATGCCCGGGAAGGCCTCGCCCTCGCCCACCACGGCGCCGCGCAGGGTCAGCCGGTAGACGCTGGGCTTGAGTTCCAGGTTGTCGCGGATGTGCACCGGCGGCGGCAGGAAGCCCACGTCCTGGGCGAATTTCTTGCGGACGCCCTTGATCCGGCCCAGCAAGTCGCCCTCGCGGGCCTTGTCGACCAGGGCGATCAGGCGGTAGCCGACCTCCAGGCCCAGGGTGTCGACCGGTTGCAGGTCGTCCCAGGTGGCCTCGGGGTTGAGTTCGGCCGGCGTGCCGGCGCCGGGGACGGCCGACGGGGGCGGCGCCAGCTTGGCCCGCTTCTGGCGCTTGTCCAGGGCGTAGGCGGCGTAGCCCAGGCCGCCGGCGATCAGCAGGAAGACGACCGACGGCATGCCGGGGATGACGCCCAGGGCGCCGATCACGCCGGCGGTGATGCCCAGGGACTTGGGCGAGTCGAACACCTGCTTGGACAGCTGGCTGCCGACGTCGTTCTCCTTGCCGACGCGCGACACCACCATGGCGGCGGCCACCGAGATCAGCAAAGCCGGGATCTGGGCCACCAGCGCGTCGCCCACGGCCAGCAGCACGTAGGTTTCGCACGCCTGGCCGGCACTGAGGCCGTGCTGGGCCATGCCGATGACGAAACCGCCGACGATGGTGACGAACAGGATCAGCAGGCCGGCGATCGCGTCGCCGCGCACGAATTTGGCCGCGCCGTCCATGGAACCGAAGAAATCCGCTTCTTCGCCGACTTCGGCGCGGCGGCGCTTGGCTTCTTTCTCGTCGATCAGGCCGGCGTTCATGTCGGCGTCGATCGCCATCTGTTTGCCGGGCATGGCGTCCAGGGTGAAGCGCGCGCCGACTTCGGCGATGCGCTCGGCGCCCTTGGTCACCACCACGAAGTTGATGATCACCAGGATGGCGAAGACGATCAGGCCGACCGCGAAATTGCCGCCGATCAGGAAATGGCCGAAGGATTCGATCACCGAGCCGGCCGCCCCCGGGCCGGTGTGGCCGTTCATCAGCACCACGCGGGTGGAGGCCACGTTCAGCGACAGGCGCAGCAGCGTGGTCAGCAGGATGACGGTCGGGAAGATGGAGAAATCCAGCGGCCGCACCATGTAGGAGGCCACGATCATCACCATCAGCGCCATGGCGATGTTGAAGGTGAAGAGCAGGTCCAGGGCGAAGGGCGGCAGCGGCAGCACCATCATGGACAGCACCATGATGATGAACAGCGGCGCCATGAACTGCTTGAAAGCCGTGGCGTTCGGGCCGAGGTACTTCTGGATCTGCTGCATCAGGGGGTTCATGGCGACACCTCGTCATCGTCTTGCGGCAAAGTTTTCCCGTGGTGGGGGTCGAGCTCCACCGGCACTTTCAGGTCAGGCAACGGGCCGGGCGGCTTGCCGCGGCCGTCCATCGCGGCGCGCAGCTGGTAGACATAGGCCAGCACCTGGGCCACGGCGGCGAACAGGGCGGCGGGGATTTCCCGGTCGAGCTCGGCGTGGGCGTACAGCGCGCGCGCCAGGGGCGGGGCCTGCAGCACCGGCACCTTGGCCTCCTTGGCCACGTCACGGATCTTCATCGCCATCAGGTCGGCGCCCATGGCGACCACGCGCGGCGCGCCCATCTTCGTGTCGTCGTACTTCAGCGCCACCGCGTAGTGGGTCGGGTTCATGACCACCAGGTCGGCGGTCGGCACGGCGGCGATCATGCGTTTCTTGGCCGCTTCGCGCATGAGTTGGCGCATCTTGCCCTTGACCTCGGCGTTGCCCTCCATCTCCTTGTATTCCTGCTTGACCTCCTGGTGGCTCATCTTGAGCCGGTCGGCGTGCAGGTGGCGCTGCAGCGGCGCGTCGATCGCCGCGGCCAGGGCCAGCAGGATCACCAGCAGCACCAGGCCGCCCAGCATGGTGTCGCCGGCGTGCGCCAGCGCGGCCGGCAGCGGCATGGCCAGGGTGGCGACGAAGCCCTCCAGGTGGGCTTTCAAATAGAAGGCGCCGATCGTGCCCAGCAACAGGGCCAGCAGGCTTGCCTTGAGGGTGACGATCATCTGGTGCTTGGAGACCATCCGGCCCAGGCCGGCCAGCGGGTTGAGCTTGCTGGCCTTGGGCGCCACCGCCTTGAAGGTGAAGTTCCAGCCGCCGATCAGGAAGCTGCCGGCCACGCCCACGAGCATCATCAGCAAGCCCAGGGGCAGCACCACCCAGAGCAGCTTCAGCGCCAGGCCGGAAAGGCTTTCCAGCATGGCGGTCGGCGAAGCCACGGTCTGGGCGTTGAAATGCAGCGCCTCGGCCAGCGCGTCGCGCAGCCAGGCGGTGACGCGCGGCGCCATCGCCACCAGCGTGGCGCCGCCGGCGGCCACCGCGGCGAAATGGCCGAAATCCTGCGAACGCGCGACATTGCCTTCCTTGCGGGCTTTCTCAAGCTTGCGCTGCGAGGCTGGGTGGGTTTTGTCTTGTTGGTCGGAGGACATGGCGGAGCGCCGCTGAATGGCGTTTCGACATTGTTGGGCGCCGGCCCCGGAAACTTGAGCGAGATCAAAGGGTGAAAAGGCCGCCTATTCGCCCCTGGGGGGCAGGCCCGCCAGCCCGGAGCGGCAATAGTTGGCGGGCCGCGGGTCGCAAGACCGCCGTCGCGCTTGTCCGACCCGGCGCGGCGGTCCCTTCCTACGCGGGCGGGCGCCGGCATCGCGCAAGCTTGCCGGATGGAATGGTTCGGACTTCTCCAATGGCCCGCGATGGCCGCCACGGTCGCCGCCTCCTGGCTGGTGACATCGACCCGGCCCGGGCGGCGCAAGGCAGGTTTCTGGGCTTTCCTCCTGAGCAACCTGCTGTGGGTGGCCTGGGGCCTGTACGCGGACGCACCGGCGCTGGTCGCACTGCAGTTCTGCCTGGCGGCGCTGAACATCCGGGGGGCCGCGAAGACGGAACAACAGGAAAAAGAAGAAGCCCGGGCGCCGTCCGCCCGGAAGCCCCGGCCATGACGGCGCCGGGAAAAAAACCTTCCCCGAAAAACCCGCCCCCGCCGGGCCTGGAGGTGCCGCCCGGGCTGGTCTACGTGAGCGACGGCATGCCCGGCATCCGGCGTCTGCGCAAGGGCAAAGGCTTCACTTATGTGAAGGTAGACGGCCAGCGGCTGTCCGACGCGGCGCAGATCGAGCGCATCCGGCGACTGGCGATACCCCCGGCCTACACCCGGGTCTGGATCTGCCCGCTGCCCAACGGCCATCTCCAGGCCACCGGCCGGGACGCCCGCGGCCGCAAGCAGTTCCGCTACCACCCGGACTGGCGGCTGGCTCGCGACGAAAACAAGTTCGGCCGAATGCAAGCCTTCGGCGCCGCCCTGCCGAAGATACGCAAACAGGTGGCCGCCCACCTGGCGGCGCCCGTGGGCGGGCGTTTGCAGCGCGACACCGTGATCGCCGCGATCGTGCGCCTCTTGGACAGCACCCTGGTGCGCATCGGCAACGACGAATACGCCCGGAAAAACGGCTCCTTCGGCCTGACCACGCTGCGCAACCGGCACGCGGCCGTGGCCGGGCAGACGCTGCGGCTGCGCTTCAAGGGCAAAAGCGGCGTGCAGCACGAGGTCGACCTGCGCGACGCCCGTGTCGCCCGCGTGGTGCGGCGCTGCCAGGAATTGCCCGGCCAGCAGCTGTTCGAGTATGTGGACGAGGCCAGCGGCGACGTGCGCAGCGTCGGGTCGGGCGACGTCAACGACTACCTGCGCGCCGCCAGCGGCGGCGAATTCACAGCCAAGGATTTCCGCACCTGGCACGGCAGCGCCTTCGCCCTGCGGCTGGTGCGTGAACACCGCCAGGGCGTCCCGGACTGCGCGCCCACCTGCGCCGACGCCAAGCAACTGCTCGCCCAGGTGGCGGCCAAGCTGGGCAACACCGTGGCCGTCTGCCGCAAGTCGTATGTCCATCCCCGGGTGCTGGACCTGATGGCCCCGGCGCCCGCGCAGGACGGCCGCACCGACAGCGTCCCGGCCACGGCGCCGCGGCGCAAGCAGGGCTTGACGCTGGACGAGCGGCATCTGCTGTCGTTCCTAAAAACTTGCAGCTGAGGCCGCCCAGCCTGTCGGCTGGTAGAGGATTTCGTAGGAGCGGCTTCA
>CBJNAE010000268.1:0-6025 GCA_966433995.1 uncultured Ideonella sp.
GCCGCAGGCCGTCCACGCCCATGTCCAGCCAGTGGCGCATCACCGCCAGCACCGCGCGCAGCACCTGCGGGTTGTCGAAGTTGAGGTCGGGCTGGTGGGAATAGAAGCGGTGCCAGAAATACGCCTCGGCCACCGGGTCCCAGGTCCAGTTGGATTTCTCGGTGTCGCAGAAGATGACGCGGGTGCCGGCGTAGCCGTTGTCGTCGTCGGCCCAGACGTAGAAGTTGCGGTGGCTGGAGCCCTTCTTGGCCCGCCGCGCGCGCTGGAACCACGGATGCTGGTCAGAGGTGTGGTTGACGATCAACTCGGTGATCACGCGCAGGCCGCGGTCGTGGGCCTCCTTGATGAAGCGCCTGGCGTCGGCCATGGTGCCGTAGTCGGCGTGCACGCCTTTGTAGTCGGCGATGTCGTAGCCGTCGTCGCGGCGCGGGCTCGGGTAGAAGGGCAGCAGCCAGACCGCGGTGACGCCAAGCGAGGCGATGTAATCGAGCTTGCCGATCAGCCCGGCGAAGTCGCCGATGCCGTCGTTGTTCGAGTCGAAGAAGGACTTGACGTGCACCTGGTAGATGACGGCGTCCTTGTACCAAAGCGGGTCGTCGGCGTGCACAGGCTTCGGGCTGACGACCGAGGCGGAGGACACGGGGGCTTCGCCCGTGCTCTGCACGTAGGCTTGCACGGTGCTGGTGGAATCGATGTCGCGGGCCATGGCGGGGCTTCTTTCTCCGGTCGGGTCAGGCCGCGGCCGGCGGCGTGAGGCGCCACACCGCGAACGGCAGGCCGTGGTGCGGGTCCAGCCGCAGGCGCTGCACCTTGCCGCGCCATTCGAAGCGGCTGCCGTCGCCGTCGCGCATCAGGTCCTCGCACTGGATCGCGGCATGGTCGGGCAGGCCGAATTCCCACAGCGGCACTTCGAAGTCGGCCTCCTGCGCGTTGTGCGGGTCCAGGTTCACCGCGACGAGGATGAAGTTGGTCAGGCCGGGGGTGGCCTTGCCGAAATACAGCACCTTGTCGTTCCACGCGTTGTAGAAGCGGATGCCGATGTGGGTGTGCAGGGCCGGGTTGTCGCGGCGGATGCGGTTCAGCCGGGTGATTTCCGGGACGATGTTCGGGCCGCCACCCACCGCCGGCCCATTCCAGTCGCGCGGCTTGACCTCGTACTTCTCGGAGTCCAGGTACTCCTCTTTGCCAGGCACCGGCGCGGCCTCGCACAGTTCGTAGCCGGCCACCATGCCCCACAGGCCGGACGACGTCGCGGCCAGCGCGGCGCGGACCAGGAAACCCGCCCGCCCCGAGGTCTGCAGGAAATAGGGGTTGATGTCGGGCGTGTTGACGAAGAAATGCGGCCGGCACACCTCGCGCGCCTCGCCGTGGGCCAGCTCGTTGAGGTAGTCGGTGATCTCCGCCTTGTGGTTGCGCCAGGTGAAGTAGGTGTACGACTGCGAGAAGCCGATCTTGGCCAGCCGGTACATCATCTTCGGCCGGGTGAAGGCCTCGGCGAGGAACATGGCGTCCGGGTGCCGGGCGCGCACGTCGGCGATCAGCCACTCCCAGAAAGGCAGCGGCTTGGTGTGCGGGTTGTCGACGCGGAACATCTTCACGCCGCGCTTCACCCACAGCAGCACCACGTCGCGCAGCGCGATCCAGAGCGAAGGCACCGCGCCTTCGGCGTAGAAGTCGACGTTGACGATGTCCTGGTACTTCTTGGGCGGGTTTTCGGCGTATTTGATGCTGCCGTCCGGCCGCCAGTCGAACCACTCCGGGTGCTGCTTCAGCCAGGGGTGGTCGGGCGCGCACTGCACGGCGAAGTCCAGCGCCAGCTCCAGGCCGTGCGCGGCGGCGGCGGCGCGCAGCCGCTCGAAGTCTTCGAGCGTGCCCAGCTCGGGGTGGATGGCCTCGTGGCCGCCCTCCCCGCTGCCGATGGCATACGGGCTGCCGGGATCGCCGGGCTGGGCCTGGAGGCTGTTGTTGCGCCCCTTGCGGTTGAGCAGGCCGATGGGGTGGATGGGCGGGAAGTACAGCACGTCGAAACCCATCGCGGCGATGGCCGGCAGGCGCTCGATCACGTCGTCGAAAGTGCCGTGGCGCGCGGCGTCTTTCGTCTGCGACCGCGGGAAAAGCTCGTACCAGCTGGCGAAGCCCGCCGCCCGGCGTTCCACGTCGATCGGCAGCGGCGGGTCCAGCCGGCTGAGGAAAGGCCGGTGGCCGGCCTGTTCGACCAGCGCCTGCGTTTCGGCCGACACCAGCAGCGCCGCCTGGGCCTGGCGGTCGGCCGGCGCCTGCGGCGCCACGCCGGCCCCGGCCTGCAGCACCGCCTTGCCGCGTTTTTGCGCCTGCACGGCCAATTGCGTCACGGCGGTGTCGCCGCCCGCTTCGTCGTTGGCTTCGTCGTCGGCTTCCTCGCCGCCCTCGGCCTGGGCCGGCACCCGGGCTTCGGCGGACGGTGGCCCGCCCAACTGCAGCGCCAGCCGGGTGAGCTGGCCGCGCAGCCCCTGCTGGTCGGCGCCCTCTGCCGCGGCCAAGGCTTCGAGCTTCTGGCGCGCCTCTTCGATTTCGAGCGACACGTCCTGGCCCGCGGCGTGCTTCTTGCCCATTCCGGCGATGTGGCTGGCCCAGTCGTCCACCCAGGCTTCCACGGTGAATTCCACGCGGCCGACCCGCTCCACCGTGAAACGCGCCTGCCAGCGGTCGTTGACGAGCAGCTCCATCGGAACCTGCCGCCAGTCCTCGTCGCCCACCTGGCGCCACAGCGCGCGCGCGGCGAGCAGGTCGTGGCCGTCGCAGACCAGGTCGGCCTGGACCACCACCTCCTCGCCCACCAGCCGCTTGACCGGGAACACCTGGCCCGCCTGCGGTTCCACCGAAGGCGTCACCCGCTCGATGGCGATGCGCGGCCGCCTCGCGGCCTCCTGGGCCGCGCGCTGCACGCGCCTGGCGGCAGCCGCCGCCGCGGCGCGCGACGAAGCGGGGGATTTCTGATTGGGCTCGGGGGTGGGCGTCGGCATGGATGACAGGCGGGCGGAAAAATGGAGTGAAGGAACTGCGGCACATCGGGCGCCAGGCGCCCCGGGCCTGGACGGCCAGACCCAGTCATGGCAAACGGCGCGCCCGCGGCGCCGGCGCAACAGGCGCGCCGCCGGCCCGTGGCGACGTGTGAATTCATCCCCAATCACCCGCTTTCTCCGGGGAACCAAGCGCCCGTTCCGGATCACTATGGCGGACGGGCCCGGCGCAGCCCGCGCCCGCCGGATCGTCCGTCCTCAAACGCTGCGCGGCGCCTGTCACCCGCAGCAGAAAGCGAAAGTCGCCATGTCAGGAATCGCCACCCCGCCGCGCCCCGAAGTGGAGCCGGCCAACCCCATCGACGCGGAGTCGTCGGCGCTGCTGGAGCGCTGCGCCGCGGAATCGCTCGCGCTGCTGGAGCGCAACCTCGCCCAGGGCGGCATCCTCGCCGCCAGCCGCACGGCCGCGGCAGAGGCGCGCAGCTACACCCGCATCTTCGGCCGGGACGCCGCGATCTGCGTGCTGGCGATGGCCGGCAGCGGCGTGGAGTCGCTCGAGCAAGGCGCGGTCGACAGCCTGGATTCCCTCGCCTCGATGCAGGCCCGCAACGGCCAGGTGCCGAAATACGTCGACCCCGAAGGCCGGGACGCCGACTTCTGGTACCTCGGCTGCATCGACGCCACGCTGTGGTGGCTGATCGCGGTCGACCACGTGCGGCGCAACAGCCGCCTGCCCGGTTTCAAGACCCGGGACCGCTGGCAGCCGCAGGTCGAGCTGGCGCTGCAATGGCTGCTCGCGCAAGAGCACCAGCGCTTCTACCTGCTGCAGCAGAACGAGGCCAGCGACTGGGCCGACATCATGCCGCGCTCGGGCTTCGTGCTGTACACCAACGCGCTGTGGTACCGGGTGAAGCTGCTGTACGACCTGCCGGCGCTGGAAGAGACCCACAGCCATTTCAACCACCTCTTCCACCCCTTCAAGCGCGACCTGCCCGAATACCGCCGCGGCCGGCTGCTGGGCCACTACGCGCGGCGGGGGCAGCGCAACCCCGGGCTCTACCTCAGCTTCGTGAACCTGTCCTTCTGGGGCGACGAGGGCGACGTCTTCGGCAACGTGCTGGCCATGCTCTACGGCCTGGCGGGCGACTCGATGAGCGAGGAGATCGTCATCACGCTACAGACCGCCGGCAGCAGCGACCCTTACCCGGTGCGCGCCGTGACCACGCCGATCCCGGTGGACCACGACCTGTGGCGCTCCTACATGGGCCGGCACCGCCAGAACCACCCGCACCAGTACCACAACGGCGGCGTCTGGCCCTTCATCGGCGGCTTCTGGGTGCTGGCCCTGGCCCTGCTGGGTAAAAAAGGCCTGGCCCGGCAGGAGCTGGTCAAGCTCGCCCGCGCCAACAGCCAGGACGACTGGCGCTTCACCGAATGGTTCCACGGCCAGACCCTCAAACCCATGGGCATGGCCGGCCAGAGCTGGAACGCCGCGGCCTTCCTGATCGCCAAGCAGGCGCTGGAGACGGGGAAGTTCGCGATTTGAGCGTGGCTTGCACTCGCGGCCGCGTTGCATTCGGCAGCCCTGATTCATAAAATACAGAAATCTGTATTGATATCCAAGCCATGAAGACGACACTGGATTTGAACGACGCGTTGCTCATGCGTGCCAAGACCCTGGCCGCGCAGCAACAAACCAGCCTCACCCGCTTGATCGAAGAGGGCCTGCAGCTCCGGTTGCGTGCCCAGGAAAGACCCCAGAAAACCGTGCGCCTGCCGGTCTTTCGCGGTGAAGGCGGCCTGGTGCCGGGGCTGGACGGCTTGAGCAACAAGGCCCTGCTGGACGCCGCCGATCGTGACGCCTGACGTCAACATCCTGGTCGCCGCTTCCCGCCATGACCACCCGCACCACGCCGCCGCCCTCGCCTGGCTGGAACAAGCGTTGGTCGACGCAGCCCATGGTGCGCCATTCACGCTGCAGCCGATGGTGGCCGCAAGCTTCCTGCGCCTGGTGACGAATCCCAGGGTTTTTGTCCAGCCGACGCCGATCGAGGACGCCCTCGGCTTCATCGATGCCTTGCTCGGCGCGCCAGGCGTGGTGCAAGCCTCGTTGGGTGGTGAATGGCCCCTGCTGCGCAAGCTCTGCACCGACCACGGCTTGGCTGCGAATGACTTGCCGGACGCCTGGTTGGCCGCGGCAGTCATCCATCAAGCGAGCCACCTCGTCAGTTTCGACGGTGATTTCAGAAAGCTGCTGCCCAAATCGAGGTTCACCCGCCTGACCGCATGAGCGGTTGGGCTAAGCCCAAATTCCGGCAGGCCGACTTGCAGCGCCAAACGCAATGTGAATACCCCCTTGCGCAGGCCCTTGAGGGAGGGGTAGCATCACTGTATATAAATACAGTACTCACTTTGCACAAGGCAGGGCATCGTGCACGCTCGTCAGCGCGCCGATGCCGCTCCTGCCTCGTTCAACCTCCGTCAAATCAGCTGTCACATGTCCGCCTCTTTATCCCTCCAACCCCGCCGCGAGCACCTCGCCCGCCTGCGCGACATCTGGCGCTCCGCCGGCTGGCCTAGCCGGGACGACATCGAGATCGACCTGCTGGCCGCGGGCTGGGCGGCGCTGCGCGTCGCCGACACCGGCCACGAGACGCTTCGCCTGACCGACGCCGGCATCCAGTTGCTGGCCCAGGCGCGCCAGTCGGGCCGGCGCGCGCTCAGTGCCCACGACCGCCTGGCCGACCGCTTCGCCGCCCACCTGGCCAGCGCCGGCCGGCTGGTATGGCGCGAGCTGCCGCTGCGCGCCGCGGTGGCGGTGCCGGCGCTACCGTCGATCCACCGTCAGGCGGCCAATGAAGCGCTCTGGCAAGCCGACGAACCCCGGCATTTCGGGGTGGAGGAACAAGCCGCGTCCAAGACCACCTGGCGCATGGCGCGGCCCGATCTCTTCTCGGTGCGCAACACCACGGTCGAGGGTTACCTGCGGCCGATGATCCACGAGGTGAAGGTCAGCCGCGCCGACC
>CBJNAE010000269.1:0-5988 GCA_966433995.1 uncultured Ideonella sp.
GCCAGCAGGAGGGGGTTCCATCCGCCCACCGTCGCCGCCGCGATCTGGTGGCTGTGCAATTTTTCGGCGGGGAAACCCGCGGCGATGCAACGTTCGAACCATGCGCGGTAGGCCTGGGACACCTGGGCCGACCGGAACGCGTACCAATCCCGGGCCAGCGGGTTGTAAAGGACAGGCAGGCCTTCGGCTGGCCGGTCGAGGTAGAAACGCGCTTCTTTCGGTGCGGCGGCCCAAGCGGGTTCTTTCTGGGGCGCGGCCGCGGCGACGGTGGCCGGGCCGCCTCCGGGCAGCACGACGAAGGTCTTTTTGGCCAGCAGGTAGCCTTGCGGTCCCTCGATCACGACATGCAGCACATGCGGGCCGGGCGCCGCCTGCGAAAAATCGAGCTGATAGCGGAAACCCAATTGCGGCGTTTTGACGGATTCCAGCGCTTCATAGACATCCTGCCGGTTCAACCCGTACTCGGCGGTGCCATGTTTGCGGCCGTCCAGGTAGACGCTCAATGAGTGGCCCGGCGGCAGCCGTTCCAGCCAGCCTTCGATGGTCAGCAAGCCGTGGGAGAAGCTGTCGAGGTGGCGCTGGGGCCGGGGTTGCTTCTGCGTTTTTTCATCCCGGGACGGCGGGGTGATTTCCCCGAAGGATCGGTACCGGGTCCCCATCTCGCGGTTGAGCGTTTCGATTCCTCCGTATTTCTTTTTGAGCCAGCCGGTGAAGGCCTGGACCGATCGGGGGCTGTAGTCGGTCAGCCTGAAGTTGTCGAAGCGGCCCAGCCCCGTCGAGAAATCGTCGAAGAAGTGGTGAAGTTCCCCGGCCATGGTGACGGCGACGATTTTTTTCTGCGACGCCGGTGG
Source organism: uncultured Ideonella sp. (assembly GCA_966433995.1). Taxonomy (GTDB): domain Bacteria; phylum Pseudomonadota; class Gammaproteobacteria; order Burkholderiales; family Burkholderiaceae_C; genus JANPCX01. The sequence continues at coordinate 852 of CBJNAE010000269.1, forward strand.
CAGCGACCGGTACCACCGGCCCACCTGCCGCAGCGCCTCGAACCTCAGGCGGTTGAGTTCGATCTCGGGCGACATGTCCAGGGTCAGGGCGGAGATCCCCCCGCCGAAATATTTCTCTTTCGGGATGGAATGGTCCGCGAACTTGGCCATCGAACCGGGGCCCAAAGGCTTCTTGAGCGTCGTTGCCGCGAAGTGGTTGGCGAAAAGGTAGAGGACCAGGGGCCGGTCGATTTCCCGCAGCGCGCGGGTATAGCGTTCGAACAGGGCGGCCGCGCCGTCTTGCCGCAGGGTGAGCAGGTTGATCCCGAGGGAATAGCCCACCTGCACCTGGCCGAGCGCGCCGCCGGGCTCCAGCGCATCCAGTGCGGCTTTGAGCTCGTCCACGCCGTAGTCGCCGCGCTTGACGCAGTGTTTGACGGCCTCTCCCGTGTTTTTCCGGCCGGCGCCCTGCGCGCAATAACCGAACGCTTCGATCATCGGGGTGATCAGGAAAGCGGATTGCGCCGCAGGCGGCCGCGTGGCCGCCTGCGCCACCGCCCCGCCGCTCGGCCAGGCCGCCGTGCACAAGGCAAAGCACAGGGAGAGAGCGAATGGTTTCAGTCGTGGAAATATCGGCATGGCGGTTTCATTCCTGGGAATGGCACGGGGTGCCCCCCGCGCCTTCGTCAAAGCCTGTCTTTGATCCACCGGACCGTCCTCGCCTCCACGGCCAGGTACCAGATGTAACTGGCGGACAGCACGGCGACGGGCATCAACAGGGAATAAGGAAGCCAGGCGGCAGGGTGGCCGGCCAGGAGGTGGCTTCTCACACCGCCGAGGAACGCCAGCATCGCGAAGTGGACCAGGTAGAGGCTGAAGGAGAAGTCGCCGATCGCCACCAGCCAGCGGTGCGGCCGGTGGCGGGTGTGCTCCAGGCTGAGCGCGATCAGCAGGCTGCCCAGCGCGACCAGGCCGTAGCTGCCGGCCCGCATGATCTCCACTTGGCTGAAATAGACGGAGCTGCCGCCGATCCAGAACCCCGCGGCGATCAGCGCAGTGCCCAGCGGCAAGATCAGCCGGACCGGTCTGAACCACCCGGGTCTGGCCTGGAAGGCGATCGCGATCAGCGCGCCCGCCAGGAATTCGACGATGAAGCCCCCCAGGACGAAGCGCAGCGGTTGGGTGTCGGTGAATATCTTCTCGGGCGCGAATCGGATCAGCCCGAGATTCCACAGCGCCACCCCGGCGATCAGCGCCGCGAGGCACCGGGCGTGCCACCTTGCGGGCAGCAGCAGCAGGCAGCCGAGAACGCCGTAGAAGTACAGCTCATAGGTCAAGGACCAGGCGACGCCGATCCAGTTGTCCCAGACCTTGGGGTAGAGCAGGAAGAAACTGAAGAGCACCTGTTCCCAGGATTTCGGGTAGGTGCCCAGCCAGCCCACGGAGATCGCCGTCACCAGCAGGAAGGTGGGCCAATAGGTGAGGTAGATCCTCGCGGCCCTTTTGCGCAGGAATTTGAAGAGGCCGCCGTCCGGGACCGAGCGGCTGCCGGCGCGGTAGACCACGAAACCGCTGATGACGAAGAACACGTCGACGCCGGAGAAGCCCGATTTCATCCATCCGCTGGCGGACTGCAGGCCGGGCACCGGCGCCCAGTACGGCTCCATGTGGAAGAAGAGCACCATCAAGGCCGCGACGCCGCGCAGGCTCTGGAGCCAATCCAGTCGGTCGTTCATGGTGTGCGATGGCGGCCCGGCACGGGCGGGCCGCAGGCGGGGCGGGTCAACGCGGAACCCTGCTCAGGTCTTGGGCAGCGTCACGCCGCGCTGCCCCTGGTATTTGCCGTTGCGGTCCTTGTAGCTGGTTTCGCAGATCTCGTCGCTCTCGAAGAAAAGCACCTGCGCGCAGCCCTCGCCGGCGTAGATCTTGGCCGGCAGCGGGGTGGTGTTGCTGAACTCCAGCGTCACGTAGCCCTCCCATTCGGGCTCGAACGGGGTGACGTTCACGATGATCCCGCAGCGGGCATAGGTGCTTTTGCCCAGGCAGATGGTCAGCACATTGCGCGGGATGCGGAAATATTCCACCGTGCGCGCCAGCGCGAAACTGTTGGGCGGGATGATGCAGACGTCGGACTCGATGTCGACGAAGCTCTTCTCGTCGAAGTTCTTCGGGTCGACCACGGTGCTGTAGATGTTGGTGAACACCTTGAACTCCGGCGCGCAGCGGATGTCGTAACCGTAACTGGAGGTGCCGTAGCTGACGATCTTCTGGCCATCGGCCGCCGACCGCACCTGGCCCGGCTCGAACGGCTCGATCATGCCGTGCTGCTCGGCCATGCGGCGGATCCACTTGTCGCTTTTGATGCTCATTGCCAGTTCCAGGAAAAAAGTCCCGTTATTCTAGAGATCACCCTTGTGCCCAAGCCGGGCCGCCTGTGAGACAGTGTGGTCCACACTTTGGGGAATATTCCTGGAGACTCCTCCATGCGCCAATCCGCCGACCTGCTCACCCAATACGCCCTCTACCACCGCGACCAGCGCAACATCGCCACGCATTTCGTCGGCATCCCGCTGATCATCCTGGGCGTCGGGTTCCTGCTCGCGCGGCCCAGCATGGCGGTCGGCGGCTGGGACTGGACGCCCGGCTGGGTCCTGTACGCCGCCGCGGCCGCGTGGTACCTGCGGCGCGGTGGCTGGGTGCTGGGAGGGGCGAGCTGCCTGGGTGTCGGTGCCCTGGCGCTGCTGGCGCACCAGATGTCCCGCGGCCAGGCTTCCGCCGCCGCCATCACCTGGGGTTTGACGCTTTTCGGCCTGGGCTGGGTGGTGCAGTCCGTCGGCCACCTTTACGAAGGCAAGAAGCCGGCTTTCATGGACGGCCTGGGCAGCCTTCTCGTCGGCCCGATGTTCCTGACCGCCGAAACCTTGTTCGCGCGCGGCTGGAACCCCGCGCTTTCGGCCGAGATCGAGCGCCGCGCCGGGCCGACGTTCCTGCGCGACATGGCGGTCTGAGCGCCGTCGCGAAGTGTTCGCCCACCGCAGGGGCCCGCAGACGCGGGCCTTTTTTCCGCCCGCCCGCGCCGTCAGCTGTCTTTCGAAATGGTGATCGTGGGGAATTTGGAAGAGAAATCCTTGGCTTGCGCAGCCACGCGGGCCGCCACGCGCCGCGCGACCTGTTTGTACAGGCCGGCCATTTCGCCGTCGGGCTCGGCCACCACCGTGGGGCGGCCGCCGTCCGCCTGCAGGCGGATGCTCATCGCCAAAGGCAGTGCGCCGAGGTAGTCCATGCCCTGCTCGGCGGCCATCTTGCGGCCGCCGTCCGCGCCGAAGATGTGTTCGGCGTGGCCGCAGTTCGGGCAGTGGTAGACGGCCATGTTCTCCACCACGCCAAGGATGGGCACGCCGACTTTCTCGAACATCTTGATGCCTTTTTTGGCGTCGAGCAGGGCAATGTCTTGCGGCGTGGTGACGATGACGGCGCCGGTCAGCGGCACGCGCTGGGCCAGCGTCAACTGGATGTCGCCGGTGCCAGGCGGCATGTCGACCACGAGGTAGTCCAACGCGCGCCAGTTGGTCTGCCGCAGCAGTTGCTCCAGCGCCTGGGTGGCCATCGGGCCGCGCCAGATCATCGCGGTGTCGGGCTCCACCAGAAAGCCGATGGAGATCACCTGCACGCCGTGGTTCTCCAGCGGCTCCATCGTCTTGCCGTCTTGCGATTCGGGGCGCCCCTGCTGCAGGCCCATCATCATCGGCTGGCTGGGGCCGTAGATGTCGGCGTCGAGCAGCCCCACCGAGGCACCTTCGGCCGCCAGCGCCAGCGCCAGGTTGACGGCGGTGGTGCTCTTGCCGACGCCGCCTTTGCCGGAGGCCACGGCGATGATGTTCTTCACGTTGGGCAACAGCTGCACGCCGCGCTGGACCGCATGGGCGACCACCTCGGTGTCGATGCGCAGCTTCACTTCCCGGATGCCGGGCACCGCCAGGGCGGCCTGTTTCAACGCCGCTTCGATCCCGGCCAGCTGGCTGCGCGCCGGATAGCCCAGTTGCAGCTCGAATTCCGCGACACCGCCGCTGACTTTCAAGCCTTTGACCTGCTTCTGGCCGACGAAATCCCGGCCGGTGTTCGGATCCTTGACGGTCTTCAAAGCGTCGATCAGGGCGGCATCGAGGTCGGACATGGCGGGCACCGGTGGATTTGAGGGCGGCGCAGTCTAGCGCAGCGGTCCTTTTCCTCGACGGCCTCCTAGAATTGCCGTTCCCCCGACCGCTTTCCGGACACCAGCCCATGACGCGCCAGCTTTTCGTCACCACCGCCCTGCCTTATGCCAATGCGCCTTTCCATGTCGGCCACATGATGGAATACATCCAGGCCGACATCTGGGTGAGGTTCCAGCGCATGCGGGGCCACACGGTGCATTTCGTCTGCGCCGACGACGCGCACGGCGCGCCGATCATGATCGCGGCCGAGAAGGCGGGCAAGACGCCGCAGCAGTTCGTCGCCGAGATCGCCGCCGGCCGCAAGCAATACCTCGACGGCTTCCACATCGGCTTCGACAACTGGCATTCCACCGACGGGCCCGAGAACCACGAGCTGGCGCGTTCCGTCTACCTGGCGCTGCGCGACGCGGGCTTGGTCAAGGTGCGCTCGATCGAGCAGTTCTACGACCCGGTCAAGGGCATGTTCCTGCCCGACCGCTACATCAAGGGCGAATGCCCGAAATGCGGTGCGAAAGACCAGTACGGCGACAGCTGCGAGAACTGCGGCGCTGTCTACGCGCCGACCGACCTGAAGAACCCGTTCTCCACGTTGACCGGCGCCACGCCGGTGATGAAAAGCAGCGACCACCATTTCTTCGCGCTGTCCGACCCGCGCTGCGTGCAGTTCCTGCAGGACTGGACGCACCAGCCCGGCCGGCTGCAAAGCGAGGTGCTGAACAAGATCAAGGAATGGTTCGCCCCCGGCGAGGACGGCAAGATCGGCCTGAGCGACTGGGACATCAGCCGCGACGCGCCTTACTTCGGCATCGAGATCCCCGACGCGCCGGGCAAATACTTCTACGTCTGGCTCGACGCCCCGATCGGCTACCTGGCCTCGCTGAAGAACTACTTCGGCAAGAAGGGCCTGGACTTCGACGCCTTCATGGCCGACGAGAAGACCGAGC
>CBJNAE010000270.1:0-5982 GCA_966433995.1 uncultured Ideonella sp.
TTGCACTTGGCGCGCAGCACGAACATCGACAGGCGCTTGACGGTGGCCGCGAGCACGCTGGCGTCGCAGGCCAGCAGCAGGTCCTCGGGGCTGTCGCGCCAGACGATGAAGCTGGCCAGCAGCCGGCCTTTGGCGGAGCAATAACCCGCCAGCCTCGCCTGGCCGGTGGCCAGGTGGGCCACATCGTTGGTGAGCTGGCCGTGCAGGAATGAAGCGGCGTCGGCGCCCTGGGCGCGGATCAATCCCCAATGGGACAAACGGACCGCGCCGTCGAAGGCGGCATCGTGAAGAATGGTCATGCACTCATTATGGGGGCTTGACTTTCCCCTTGTAAGTGCTGCCGTATCATGCCCGGCCCCTAGGGTGAATCGACACTCGAAAGAAGCCCGCGTGACTCCCCGAAACCCCGCCATCGATGCACGAAGCGCTGCCGTGTACTCGGTTCACCCACCCACCGGAGTGCCGAGATGAAAGCCCTGCGCCGGCTTTTGATGGCTGCGCTGCTGCTCGGTGCCGTCGCCGCGGCGGCGGCGGCCTTTTGGCTGAACCGGCCGATGTCGTTGCGCGCCGGGGTGGTCGAGCTGTCCATCGAACTCGGCGCCACGCCCCGGGAAATCGCCAACGCCTGGGTCCAAGCCGGCGTCCAGGAGCCCCCGCTACTGCTCTATGAGTGGTTCCGCTGGTCGGGCCAGGCGAGAAAGATCCGCGCCGGCAGTTACGAGATCAAGACCGGGGCCACGCCGCGCATGCTGCTGGCCAAGATGGTCCAGGGCGACGAAAGCCAGGCCATCGTGCGCCTGATCGAAGGTTGGACGCTGCGGCAGTTCCGCGCCGAACTCGCCAAGGCGGACAGGCTGCAGCCGACCACGGCCGGGTGGAGCGACGCCCAGATCATGGAAGCGCTGGGCGCGCCCGGACAGCCGGCCGAGGGCGCTTTCTTCCCCGACACCTACGCCTACAGCAAGGGCAGCGCCGACATCGACGTGCTCAGGCGCGCCCACCGGGCGATGGCGGCGCGGCTGGAAGCCGCCTGGGCCCAGCGCGCGCCGGACCTGCCCTTGGCCGGCCCGCAAGAGGCGCTGGTGCTGGCTTCGATCGTCGAGAAGGAGACTGGCGTGCCACAGGACCGCGGCAAGGTCGCCGCGGTGTTCGTCAACCGGCTGCGCAGCGGCATGATGCTGCAGACCGACCCGACGGTGATCTACGGCTTGGGCACGGCCTTCGACGGCAACCTGCGCAAGAGAGACCTGCTGGCGGACACGCCCTACAACACTTACACCCGCGCCGGCCTGCCGCCCACGCCGATCGCGATGCCGGGCAAGGCGTCCCTGCTGGCCGCGGTGCGGCCGGACCCGAGCCGCGCGCTGTACTTCGTGGCGCGGGGCGACGGCAGCAGCGAATTCAGCGACAACCTCGCCGCGCATAATCGCGCCGTCAACAAATACCAACGCGGAAAGTGACTCGCCTTGCCGGGAAAATTCATCACTTTTGAAGGCATCGACGGGGCCGGGAAGTCCACCCACATCGAGGCCTTGGCGGGCCGGCTTCGAGCCAAGGGCGGGCAAGTCGTGGTGACGCGCGAGCCCGGCGGCACCGCGCTGGCCGAGCAGGTACGCGCGCTGCTGTTGAACCAGGGCATGGACGCGCTCACCGAAGCCCTGCTGGTCTTCGCCGCCCGGCGCGACCACCTGCAGGCCGTCATCGAACCCGCCCTGGCGCGCGGCGACACCGTGTTGTGCGACCGTTTCTCCGACGCCACCTTCGCCTACCAGGGCGGCGGTCGCGGCCTGGACTGGCAGGCGCTGCTTCAACTGGAGCGTTCGGTGCAGGGGGACCGCCAACCCGACCTGACCTTGTGGTTCGACGTGCCCGCCGCGGTGGCCGAACAGCGGCGGGCCGCCGCGCGCGCGCCCGACCGCTTCGAAAGCCTCGACCTGGCCTTCTTCGAGCGCGTCCGCCAAGGCTACGCGCGCCGCATGGCCGAGTCGCCGCGACGCTTCGCCCGGCTGGACGCCGACTTGCCGGTGCCCCGGGTCTGGGAGCAAGTTGAGCAAGCGCTGGAGTCTCGGGGATGGTGACGGACGCCGCCGCCGGCGCAGCGGCAGAAGAAAGCCTCCACCCCTGGCTCGGCGATTCGCTGCGCCGGCTCCTCCAATCCGCCAAAGGCCATCACGCCTTGTTGCTGCAAGGGCCCCCGGGCGTCGGCCAGTTCGAGCTGGCGATGGCGGCGGCGCAGGCCTGGCTTTGCGAGCAGGACGACCCGGGACGGGCCGGTGGCGGCCACGCCATCGCCTGCGGCACCTGCGCCGGTTGCCGGCTGTTTGGCGCCCACACCCATCCCGACCTGCTGGTCATGGTGCCGGAGGCGCTGCGTGAAGAACTGGGTTGGGCGGGCGACGACGGCGACGCGTCCGGCGGCGAGGGCAAGTCCTCCAGCGCCAAACCCAGCAAGGACATCAAGGTGGAGGCGGTGCGCCAGGCGGTGGTTTTCGCCCAGACCACCTCGGCGCGCGGCCGGGCCAAGGTGCTGGTGGTCCATCCGGCCGAGCGCATGAACGCGGTGGCCGCCAACGCCTTGCTCAAAACACTGGAAGAGCCGCCCGGGCAGGCGCGGTTCCTCATCTGCAGCTCGGCGCCCGACGCTTTGCTGCCCACCATCCGCAGCCGCTGCAGGGCGTTCGCCTTGCAGATCCCTTCCACTGGCGACGCCAGCGCCTGGCTGGCCCGGCAGGGTGTCCCGGACGCCGAAGTCCTGCTGGCCGCGGCCGGCGGGCAGCCGCAGGACGCGCTGGCCTGGCACGGGGAGGGCGTCACCGCGCAGAACTGGTTGGCGCTGCCGAAGCAGCTCCGGCAGGGGCAGGGCGCCGCGCTGGCCAACTGGCCGCTGGGCCGCATCGTCGAAACCCTGCAGAAGGTGTGCCACGACGCCATGCGCCTGGCCGTCGGCGCCGAGCCGCGCTATTTCCCTCCGGCCGCGTGGCCGGCGAAGGCCGACTTCGATCTGCCCTCGCTCACGCGCTGGGCCCGGGCCCTGCAGGCCGAAGCCCGGCACGCCGAGCACCCCTGGAGCCAGGCGTTGGCGGTGCAGGCCCTGGTCAACGCCGCGGCCTTGGCCCTGGCGCCCATGGAGGGCCCGGTGGCCCGCGCCGCGAGGCCGCAATCGCCCGCCGCCGCGGGCAATCGTTAGTTAAACTGCGGCGATGAGCAACGTACCCTTGCGCACCAACTTGTCGGCCATGAACGCGGCCGGCGCCGCCAACAACCCGCCCACCGGCGCGCGCCCGAGCGTGATCCAGCTGGTGTTCCGCGAGAAGGGTGCGCTCTACGCGGCTTACATCCCGTTGCTCAGCGACGGCGGCCTGTTCGTGCCGACGACCCGCGAGTACCACCTGGGCGAAGACATCTACCTCCTGCTGTCCCTGCCCGACGACCCCCAGCGCTACCCCGTCGCGGGCAAAGTCGCCTGGATCACCCCGGCCAACGCCTCCGGCGGCCGCACCCAGGGCGTGGGCGTGAAATTCCCGAACGACGAGAAGACCCGGGTGCTCAAGCTGCGCATCGAAGAAATCCTGGGAACCGCGCTGTCGTCTTCGCGTCCCACGCAGACCCTCTGATCTGCGGGGGCACGGCCCCCTCTCCGAGTTTTCCGCCATGTTCGTGGATTCCCATTGCCATTTGAATTTCCCCGAGCTGCGGGGCAACCTCGACGCCATCCGGGCCGACATGGCCGCCGCCAAGGTCGAACGCGCGCTGTGCATCTGCACCACGCTGGAAGAGTTCGACCAGGTGCACCAACTGGCGCTGCAGTTCGACAATTTCTGGGCCAGCGCCGGCGTGCACCCCGACAACGAGGGCGTGCGTGAACCGACGCTGGAAGACCTGCTGGCGCTCGCCGACTTGCCCCGTGTGGTGGCGATCGGCGAAACCGGCCTGGACTACTACCGGCTCAACGGCCGCACCGAGGCCGACATGGACTGGCAGCGCGACCGCTTCCGCACGCACATCCGGGCCGGGCTCGATTCCGGCCTGCCGCTGGTCATCCACACCCGCAGCAGCTCCAGGGACACGCTACAGATCCTGAAGGAAGAGGGCGCCAGCCACGGCGTCTTCCATTGCTTCACCGAAAGCATGGAGGTGGCCCGTTCCGCGGTCGAGATGGGCTTCTTCATCTCTTTTTCCGGGATCCTCACTTTCAAGAGTGCGCGCGAGCTGCAGGAGGTGGCACGCTGGGTGCCCCTGGACCGCTGCCTGATCGAGACCGACAGCCCCTACCTGGCGCCGCATCCTTTCCGCGGGAAAACCAACACGCCGGCCTGGGTGCCTTATGTGGCCCAGCAGTTGGCGGACCTCAAAGGCTGCAGCCTGGAGACCGTCGCGCAGGCCACCACGGCCAATTTCGACCGGCTTTTCCCTCGGGTATTGAACTGAAAGACATCAAAAGTGAACTTCACAAAATACTTCAAGAAAGTCGTCTATCTATTTGCTGTTGTTGGGTTTTCAATGGCCGTCGCCGGGTCATACGAAGACTTTTTCAAAGCGCTGCAGCGTAATGACGGCTCCACCGTCAATCGACTGCTGGAGCGTGGTTTCGACCCCAACAGCCTCGACACGGAAGGCCGGCCGGCCTTGTCCGTGGCGCTGCAGACGGAATCGGACGAGGTGGTGGCGGCGCTGCTGCGCCACCCGCAGCTCAACGTGAATGCCTTGAACGACAAGGACGAATCACCCTTGATGCTGGCGGCGCTGAAAGACCAGCGCGCCTGGATGGCCAGGCTCCTGGAGCGCGGCGCGGTGGTCAACAAGGCGGGGTGGACCCCGCTGCACTACGCGGCGAGCAACAAGGAATCCTCGGGCCAGGCCATCACGCTGCTGCTCGATGCCGGCGCCGCGATCAACGCGCCCTCGCCCAACGGCACGACGCCGGTGATGATGGCCGCGATGTACGGCTCCGAAGCCAGCGTGAAGGTGCTGATGGCGCGGGGCGCCGACTTGAAGCGCAAGAACGACCTGGGCCTGACCGTGGCGGATTTCGCCGACCGCGCCGGGCGCGACAAGCTGGCGGCGCAACTGCGGGCGGCCATCGGTTCCTGAGGCGCGACGAAGGGGCGGCTGTCGCCGCCGGGCCAGGGTAATCCTTGTCAGTTTTTTTCTGACAGGCCGTTTGGCGGCGTCCCGACTCGCATTCCTGGGGCTGCGGCGTATCGTGCAAAGCACCGATCCACCCCTCCTTTGGAGACCGTCATGCAGCAATCCGAAGTCGTCGCCAATCCTTTCGCCTTGATGATGAACCCCGAGGCCGTGATTGCTGCAGTCAACCGCTCTGACCGCCTGGGGCGCCTGAAGAGCCGCATCTGCCGGCCGCTGGACAAGCCAGTCCCCGTGCCGCTGGTGCCCGGCGTGCGCGCGAACAACGCCCCGGCCGCCGACGACCAGGATGCCGGGGACGACGCAGGCGAAGAATGAACCACGGGCCGGCCATGGGGGCACCGCCGGTGCGCGGCTGCCGAATGCCCGACCGTCAGCGGCGGGCCGCCGCCGGGGTTTCCCGGAAACAGGCTATCAACGCATCGAAGGTGTCGACGGCCGCGCGGCATGCGCTTTGAGTGGCGGCCGGATCTTGATCGAGTTCCCGCGACAGCAGGTCGCGGAACTCGCGCCACAGGCGGCCGGTTTCCGCGCCGTGGCCCGAGAAATACCTGGTGTCCTGCACCGCGTCCAGACCGTGCGATTGCCGCAGCGCCCGTGCGATCACCTGGCCGCCCAGGGCCGAGCCCTCCAGCACGTACATCGAACCCAGCGCCGCGGCCTTGTCCGGCAGGGGCAAGGCCATGACAGCGCCGTTGCCGCCCGGCGCCCTTTGCCGCATGGGCAGGTGCGCCGACAGCGCCTGCAAGTCTTGCCGGAGCAAGGCGTGGCGCGAGCGGGCGCGGAACCCGTCGCGCAGCGCTTCGGGCAGGGCGGCGAGCAGCCGCGGCTCCCATG
>CBJNAE010000271.1:0-5952 GCA_966433995.1 uncultured Ideonella sp.
CATTTTTCTGACATTTTTCCCGTGACTTGTTACTCACGCTTTGTCTTTTTAGAGTGAACCAACCAAACCGAAGCGGACTTTAGCGTAAGGAATTGCAAAGTCATTCCCCCGAACGAGGGATAGTTTGGGGGCGTTCTGAAATTTAATCACTTTGACGTAACGTTTCGTATTTTCGTTTAACGGGGTAAGTTGCCCACTAGAAGCAGCCCTGCGACTTAGCGACGATTCGAGCAAACGCTATCCAAACCGCGGGCCCAAGGAGAAGCCGGCAGGAAGGAGTTGCGACGCAGCAATCACTGGGACGACTAACGCGGCAGGCCCTCGCGCAGGACCAATCGCTGTATCAGATCAGTGACCACGATGCGGCTGGGTGAGGTTGACCTAGTGACAACGCGAGGTTCATTTGCTGCTGAACTCGTTGGATCGACATGCTTGGCTCCTGATGGAAGATTCCATTGTTTCTCTCAACAAGCTCACTGCGTGAGCCAGTAGAGGAAATTGATGCTCAATCCGTAAGAATTTTTCTTATCACAGTACCGGTCACTGGCCAACGGTCTTCAACCACCTTGCCGGCCAGCAGACCGTGGGCGTTTATCCGCTGCTGACCGATGACACCTGCCACTTCCTGGCGCTGGACTTCGACGACGCCGAATGGATGAAGACGCCCGCGTTTTCGCCGGCTCCTGCGATGCGCTGGGCCTGCCGGTCGCACTCGAGATGTCCCGTTCCGGAAATGGGGCGCACGCCTGGATCTTCTTCTCCCATGCGCGGCGCCTAGGTACTGCCCTCATCAGCCACATCTGCGCGCGCACCCGCCAGCTCAAACTCAGCTCCTACGACCGCCGGTTCCCGAACCGGGACACGATGCCGTAGGGTGGCTTCGACAAGCGGTCATGTTCCCGCCCAATGCCGAGACACCGTCCGGAAACTGCTTCCTTGCGCGAGATCAACGCGCAGCCCAACAGCAGAAACTAAATTGGCGCTCCAATCCGAACCAAGGAGCTCGTCATGGCAAAGGCCGCCCTACTACTACAGATGGCACCAGCGCCGGCGAGCGAGGGCGAAGCACTTCTCGGGGGCCTGCAAGTCGCGGCACAGTCTTGCGGCGAAATGGCAGGTGTCTGTTTCAACCTGCAGATCCTGTGGCTGCAGTTGCTCGCGGAGGGCCCGGCCACCTGGAAGGCCTGGCAAGAAGAGCTGTGGGACGAATGGCGCGTCCGGTTCTTCGGCGGGGCGCCGATCGATGGGTGAAACTGCCGCGGGTGGCGATACACCGGTGTTCCGGGTTTCCGGCCTGACGAAGAGCTACCTGGCTGGCGAGGTGGAAGTCGTCGCGTTGAGCGACGTGTGCCTGGAGATCCAGCCAAGGGAGTTCATCGTGCTGCTCGGTCCGTCCGGCAGCGGCAAGTCGACCTTGCTCAACATCCTCGGCGGACTGGACACGCCCAGCGCCGGCGAGGTCTGGTTCGGCGCGCAGAACCTGAGCCGTGCCAGCGAGGCGGAACTGACCGCCTATCGGCGCAAGCATGTGGGGTTCGTGTTTCAGTTCTACAACCTGATCCCCAGCCTCACGGTGCGCGAGAACATCGCGCTGGTGACCGACATCTCAGACCGCCCGATGCCGGTGGACGACGCGATCGCGCTGGTGGACCTGGCGCCCCGGCGCGACCACTTCCCGGCCCAGCTCTCGGGCGGCGAGCAGCAGCGGGTGGCGATCGCGCGGGCGATCGTCAAGCAGCCCGAAGTCCTGCTCTGCGACGAACCCACAGGCGCCTTGGACTACCGCACCGGCAAGCTGGTGCTGGACGCCATCGCCAAAGTCAACCGCGAGCTCGGCACCACCGCGGTGGTCATCACCCACAACGCCGCGATCGCGGGCATGGCCGATCGGGTGGTCACTCTGGCCAACGGCGGGGTGCAGCGCGTCGAGCGGAACGCCCGCAAGCGCGAACCGGCTGAGTTGAGCTGGTAGGGAAAACCCGGCGTGAAGGCACTGGACCTGAAGCTGCTGCGCGACCTGCGCCTGCTATGGAGCCAGGCGCTCACGATCGCGCTGGTGGTGGCCAGCGGCATCGGCGGGTTCATCACCAGCCTTTCGGCGGTGGACTCGCTGGCGCTCGCCCGCGACCGCTTCTACGCGCAGGACCGCTTCGCCGATGTGTTCGCCAGCGTCAAGCGCGCCCCCTCGTCCTTGGTGGAACGTTTGCTCGAGGTACCGGGTGTCGCGGACGCCCAGATTTCGACAGAGCAGCTCGTGCGCGTGGAACTGCCGGGCGTGGACGACCCGATCATCGGCCAGCTCATCGGCCTGGACCGGCGTCACCCGCCCCGCATGAACCGCGTGCGCCTCAGCGGCGGCCAGCCCCTGTCCAGCGAAACCGGGCTGCGCGGCGACGGCAGCATCGAGGCCCTGGTGTCGGAGGCGTTCGCGCAGGCTCGCGGTTTGAAGCCGGGCGCCCGCCTGCAGGCCTTGATCAATGGCAAGCGGCGCACATTGGTCGTCGCCGGCACCGCACTATCGCCCGAATACGTTTTCGCGGGGTTGTGGGGCATGCCGGACACCCGGGGCTTCGGCATCTTCTGGATCGACCGGGCGGTGCTCGACGCGGCCTATGACATGGAAGGCGCCTTCAACCGGGTGGCATTCAAGCTGGCGCCGGGCGCGTCCGAACAGGCGGTGGTGGACCGCCTCTCGACACTGCTCTCCCCATATGGCGGCCGGCAGGCCCACGGCCGGGCCCAGCAGACCTCCCACGCGATGCTCGACAACGAGATCAAGGAGCAGCGCGTGCTCGGCACGGTGCTGCCTGTGATCTTCCTCGTTGTCGCCGCCTTCCTGCTCAACGTGGTGGTTTCACGCGTGGTGGCCACCCAGCGCGAGCAGATCGCGGTGCTCAAGGCCCTGGGTTACGGCTCGAAGGCCATCGCGTCGCACTACCTCAAGCTGGTGCTGCTGATCGTGCTGATGGGATTGGCCCTCGGCGTTTTCATCGGGGACCGGCTAGGTGCGATGTTCACCGGCCTGTTCGCGCAGCTTTTCCATTTCTCCAGCTTCGAGCACCGGATCGCGCCATGGCTGCTGGCGGTGAGCGCGGCCATCGCGCTGGCCACCGCGGTGGCGGGCGCGCTCGGCGCCGTCCTGTCGATACTGCGGCTGCCGCCGGCCGAGGCGATGCGGCCGCCGGCGCCGGGGCGCTACCGCCGCGCGCTGCTGGAACGCCTGGGCCCGCAAGCCATGGCCCCGGCGTTACGCATGTTGGCCCGCAACCTGGAGCGAAAGCCCTTGCGCAGCCTGTTGTCGGTCGCAGGCGTGGCGGCTTCGGTGGCCATCGTCGTGCTGGGCAACTTCGTGCGCGACGCGATGGACGTGGTGGTCGACACGCAGATGGTGCTGTCGCTGCGCGGGGACATCACGCTGTGGACCGCAGAGCCGGTCGACGACTCGGTGCGCCACGAACTCGGGCGCTTGCCCCATGTCAAGCAAGTGGAATCCATCCGCATGGTGCCGGTCAAAGTCCGGCGCGGGCACCACGGCGAGCAGGCATTGCTGCGGGGCTACGCCGGCCAGGCCAGCCTGTATCGCCTCATCGACGCCAGCCAGCGGGAACAGCCTTTGCGCGAGCGCGGGCTGGTGCTCAGCGAGCGTCTGGCGGAGAAGTTGGACGTCAAGCCTGGCGATTGGGTGGACCTGGAGGTGCTGGAGGGCCGAGAGCGCCGCTTGCTCGTTCCGGTGGCTTCGGTCGTGCGCGAGATGATGGGCATGAACGCCTACCTGGAGCGCGAGGCGCTGGACCGCCTGCTCGGCGAAGGCGATCTTGCCAGCGGCTTCGTTCTCTCGGTGGATGCCGGCGCTGAAGCCGCGGTCCTGCGGCAGCTCAAGGCGATTCCCTTGTTCGCGGGCGCTTGGAGCAAGGCGACGATGCTGCGAAACATGCAGGAGATCAGCGCCCGCAACGTGCGCATCATGAGCACGGTGCTCACCGCGTTCGCCTGCGTGATCGCGGTGGGCGTGGTCTACAACAACGCCCGGGTCGCCCTGGCCGAACGATCCTGGGAGATGGCGAGCCTGCGGGTGCTGGGCTTCACGCGCGGCGAGGTGTCGTCGATCCTGCTGGGCGAAATGGCCGCGTTGGTGCTGCTGGCGCTGCCGCTGGGCATGCTGCTGGGCCATGGGCTCACGCGCCTGGTCGTCGAACTGCTGAAGTCCGATCAATTCCATTTTCCGGTCGTGGTGCGAGCGCCGACGTATGCGTGGTCGGCGCTCTGCGTCCTGGCCGCGGCCGTGGCCAGCGCAATGGTGGTGCGGCGCCGTGTCGACAAGCTGGACATGGTGATGGCCTTGAAGACGCGTGAATGAAGGCCTGACGGCGGGCAGACGAGGAGAGACGATGAAGCGCATTCACCAGGCTACCTTCGCACTTGCCGGCCTGGCGGCGGCCGCCGCACTGGCCTGGGCCTTCGCGCCCAGGCCCATCGAAGTGGAGACCGCCCCCGTGACGAGTGGCCGTTTCGAGTCCAGCATCGAGGAGGATGGTCGCACCCGGCTGCGGGACCGCTATGCGGTGTCCGCCCCGCTGGCTGGCCGGCTGGCGCGCATCCAGCTGCGCGAAGGCGATGCGGTCGCCGCCGGCCAGCCGTTGGCCGTGATCGCCCCGGCCCTGCCGCCCATGCTGGACGAGCGCAGTCTGCGCGAGCAGGCCGCCCGCCTGGAAGCCGCGCGATCCCAGCAAAGCCTGGCGGACGCCCGCGTGGGCCGTGCGCGGATCTCGGTCTCTCAAGCCCAGGCCGAACTGGCGAGGACCGAGCGGCTCGCAAAGGAACAATTCGCCTCGCCCAACAAGCTGGAAACCGACCGCTTCGCCGAACAGGCCGCCAAGGCCGAGCTGACCGCTGCGCTCGAACAGACCCGCGTGGCCGCCCATGAGGTGGAGCAAGCCCGCGCCGCGCTGGTGGCCGCGCGCGGCGGTGAGATGCATGGCGGCTTCGTCGTCAAGGCGCCGATCGAAGGCCGCGTGCTGAAAGTGCACCAGGCCAGCGAAGCCGCGGTGCCGCTCGGCGCGCCGCTGCTCGACATCGGCGACACGCGGCGCCTCGAGGTGGTGGTGGAACTGCTGACCACCGACGCCCTGCAGGCGCCGCCCGGCAGCCAAGTGTCCATCGAACGCTGGGGAGGGCCACGGGCCTTGCAGGGCGTGGTGCGCCTGGTCGAACCGGCCGGCTTCACCAAGATTTCCGCGCTGGGCGTGGAAGAGCAGCGCGTCGAGGCGTTGGTCGACATCACCAGCGAGCCTTCCGCCTGGGGCCAACTGGGCGACGGCTACCGCGTATCTGCCCGCATCGTCACGCGCGCGGTGGACGGCGCCGTGAAGCTGCCGGTGGGCGCCGTGTTCCCCCTGCCCCGGCCGGACGGCGCGGCACGCCATGCCGCTTTCGTGGTGGAGGACGGCCACGCGAGGAAAGTGCCCGTGGAGGTGCAGGCGAGAAACGGCGAAGAGGCGTGGATCGCAAAAGGCCTTCGCCCCGGCGACACGGTCATCGTCTATCCGCCTCCCGCGGTGCGGGATGGCGCGCGGGTGTCGTCGCGCAAGCCCGGCAACGCCGGCGATTGATCCAGCGCAAGGCCTTGCACGCGGTGCTGCCTAGCATCGATCGCGTCGGCCCCAGTAGATACGAACAAGCCGGCCTCGATCAACTTTTTCAGGAGAGCAACATGAGCGCATTGACCCGTCTCGAAGATTTCGACGACTTCTTCCCCCAACTGTTCCGCCGCTTCTCGCGCTTCCCGAGAACCATGAACGAACTCCCGGCAGACATCCGCATCGATGTTTCGGAAACCGACAAGTCTTACGAAGTGCGCGCGGAAGTTCCCGGCGCCCGCAAGGAGGACATCCACGTCAACGTCAACGGCAACTTCGTGTCGATCAGCGCCGAGGTCAAGCACGAGAAGGAAGA
>CBJNAE010000272.1:0-5904 GCA_966433995.1 uncultured Ideonella sp.
TGGTGCAGAACCATCTCACGATGTCGCGGGTGGCCCAGAAGGAGGACATGTCCGACCCGGAGGTCATCGAGAACTTCACCCGCCTGGTGAAGGACGAGCGCACGCTCACCGCGCTCTACCTGCTGACGGTGGCCGACATCCGCGGCACCGGCCCCAAGGTATGGAACGCCTGGAAGGGCAAGCTGCTGGAAGACCTCTACCGCGCCACGCTGCGCGCGCTGGGCGGCGCGCGCCCCAACATGGACGCCGAGATGGAGGCCCGCAAGCAGGAGGCCCGCCACGCGCTGAACCTGGCGTCGATGCTGCCTGGCACCGAGGTGCCGCTGTGGAACACGCTCGACGTGAGCTACTTCGCGCGCCACGACGCGGCCGACATCGCCTGGCACGCGCGCTCGCTGTTCCGCCACATCCACACCGAGGCGCCCGTCGTCTGCGCCCGGCCGTCGACGCTGGGCGAAGGCCTGCAGGTGCTGGTGTATTCGCCCGACCGGCCCGACCTGTTCGCACGCATCTGCGGCTACTTCGACGCCGCCCACTTCAACATCCTGGACGCGAAGGTGCACACCACGCGCGCCGGCTACGCGCTGGACACCTTCCAGCTCATCGGCCCCGACACCGGCCAGCACCCCCGCGACCTGATCTCGCTGGTGGAGAACCAACTGGCGCTGGCGCTCAAGCAGGAGGGCCCGCTGCCCGAACCCAGCCGCGGCCGGCTGTCGCGCCGCGTGCGTTCCTTCCCGGTCACGCCGCGCGTCACCCTCAAGCCCGACGAGCGCGCCCAGCGCTGGCTGCTCACCGTGTCGGCCAACGACCGCTCGGGCCTGCTCTACGCCATCGCCCGCGTGCTGGCGCGCTACCAGGTGAACCTGCAGCTGGCCAAAGTCACCACGCTGGGCGAGCGGGTGGAGGACAGCTTCCTGGTCGACGGCTCGGCGCTGCAGCAGAACAAGCTGCAACTGCGCCTGGAGAGCGACCTGCTGGACGCGATCGCCTCATGACGGGCGGCGCGGCCACCCGTGTGCTGGCGGGCCTCGCGCTGCTCGCCCTGTGCCTCTACCTGGCCTTGCTGGCCTGGGTCTATTTCCGGCAGGAGTCGCTGCTTTTCCATCCGGAACCGCTCCCGGCGGACCACCGCTTCCTGCCGGGCGAGCCCGACGTGCACGAGCGGCGCGTTGAGGTGCCCGGCGCCAGCTTGTCGGTGCTGGAGCTGCGGCTGCCCCAGCCCAGGGGCGTGGTGTTCTTCCTGCATGGGAACGCCGGCAACCTGGACAGCTGGTTCACCAACCCGCGCTTTTACCGCGAGGCCGGCTACGACCTGGTCATGCCCGACTACCGCGGCTACGGCAAAAGCACCGGGAAGATCGAAAGCGAGGCGCAACTGCGCGCCGACGTGAAAGCGGTGTGGGACACCGTGGCGGGCCGCTACCGCGGCAAGGCCGTCGTCGTCTACGGGCGTTCGATCGGCACCGGCCTGGCGGCGGGCCTGGCGCGCGAGATCGACCCGTCGCTCACGGTGCTGGTCTCGCCCTATTGCGACATGGCCTCTCTGGCCGGCGAGCATTTCCCCTGGGTGCCCGCGTCGCTGCTGCTGCGCTACCCGCTGCGCACCTGCGACGACGCCGCGGCGCTGCGCGGCCCGCTGGTCCTGGTCCATGGCGGCCTGGACACGGTGATACCGCCCCACCACAGCGAACGCATCCTGGAACGCTCGCCGCGCTCCAAATTGCTGCGCGTTCCGCAGGCGGGGCACAACGATGTGCATGAATTCCCCGTTTACGTGCAAGCGATGAAAGACGCCGTGGCGGGACTGCCGGGGTGGAACCCCTCCGATCAGGCCAGGCATTGACCTTGCTGCGGTCGGTTACAACCCCGCACCCGTGTTAACCCTCGGTTGCAATCCCTCGAGGGTTTCGCGACCAAGGTTCAAACTTACTATCGGGCCCTGCCAGAGCCGAGACCACTCACTTCCCGACCTGCCGCATCCCAAGACTTGACTTGACCGCTGCGCCGCCCGGCTTGCCGGGGCAGTCGCCAGCCGATGAAGGTTCTCCCATGTCATCACTCCGCGCCCCCTCCCCCGCATCCTCCGCCCAGCCCCGCCGCTCAGCGGGTAGCCGGAAGAAAACCCGCCGCCCCCACGGCGCCGGTGTCGGTGGCAGGCTGCTCGTCTGGTTGCAAAAACGCCTGGGCCGCAGCATCCGTGTGCAGGGCCAGGGCATGCAGATGCGCCTGGTGGTCGAGAAAATGCCTGTGGTCCCCGCCGCCCCCGAATTCCCTGGCATGGTCAAGCTGAAAACGTTGTCCGCCGAGAAGCAGGAAACCATGCGCAAGGACCTGCGCCGCCTGCTTCGCCAGCACCCGCAGACGAAGAACCTGCTGCGCCACCTGGCCTATGTCGAGCACACCCTGCGCCACGACGGCGTGCAAGCCATGGACGACCTTCCGCTGGAGGTGCTTTCCAAGGCGCTGGAACAGCTGGAAACCCTGGTCGTCAACTGGTCGGCCAGCGGCCTGGGCGAAGCGCGCTCGCGGCTGTCGGTGCTGGTCAAGAACAAACAGATCGTCGCCCAGCACCTCGGCCGCGACGCGCCGATGACGGAGATGGACCCGTCCCAGCGCGCCGACGTCTGCGAAGTCAGCCACTCGGTCTTCGAAGAGATGGACCGCAGCTGGCGCGGCCAGGTGCCGCCGACGCTGACGGCCGCCTTGTCTTCGCCGGGCGCTGCCGCCAGCCGCTGAGGCGGGCCGATCTACAGGCTGGCCCCAGCCTCCGCATCGACAGGTCCCTTTAAGACGGTTTTTCCGGCCTCGTCGCGAGCGGCGCCTGCTTGGCGTAGACCGCGCTTTCGTCCACGGGCAGCAGCGACGGCGAGCGCCCGTCGATAGGCAAAGCGCCGAATCGCCGTGCCGGGCGGCGGGCCTTCCGGGCCCGTAAAGGGCCCTACTAGAATCCCTTCGCATGAAACCGCCCCTCTCCTTGCTTTTGCTGTGCTCGGCGCTCGCCAGCGGCGCGGCATGGTCGCAAAGCCGACCGGCCACACAGCCCCTGGCCGGCCCAGCCGCCGCGGATTCCGCCGAGCCGGTGGTGCAGCGCACCGTCGTGGAGGACGAAGGCTCGCGCATCAGCGAGCTGCGCGTGCGGGGGCAGGTCCAGCGCATCACGGTGCAACCGAAGGTCGGTGGCGCCAAGGCCTACGAGATCCTTCCCGGCGAGGGCGGCCACGCCCCGGGTGAAGGCCGCGGCGCCGCGGGCCAGCGCGTGTGGCAGGTCCTGTCCTTCTGACGTTCCCGCCCCTGGCCACGCCGTCCTGAACGCCGACGAACCTTCCCACATCATCTGCCCGCGTCCGACCGACGCCTTGCCATGGCCGTATTCACCGAAGTCTCTTTTGAAGAAGCCGCCGAGCTGCTGGCCCGCCTGAACCTCGGCCGGCTGACCGACCTCAAAGGCATCGCCGCCGGCATCGAGAACACCAACTACTTCGCCGATACCGACAAGGGCCGCTACGTGCTCACCGTCTTCGAGCGCCTGAATTTCGAGCAGTTGCCCTTCTACCTGCACCTGATGAAGCACCTGGCGCGCAAAGGCGTGGCCGTTCCCGACCCGCAGGCCGACGCCGGGGGACAGATCCTCCACAGCCTGCAAGGCAAGCCCGCCGCGGTGGTCGACCGCCTGGTCGGCGGCCACCACCTGGCACCGACCGCCGACCACTGCGCCCAGGTGGGCGCGGCGCTCGGCCGCATGCACCTGGCCGGCCGCGACTACCCGCTCAGGCAGCCCAACCTGCGCGGCCTGGACTGGTGGACGGAAGCCGTGCCGGTCGTGCTGCCCTTCCTGACACCGCCGCAGCAGGAGCTGATCGAGTCGGAGCTGCATTTCCAGCAGCAGTTGGCCGCATCCCCCGCCTACCAGCAGTTGCCGAAGGGGCCGATCCACGCCGACCTGTTCCGCGACAACGTGATGTTCGACGGCGACCGCCTGAGCGGCTTCTTCGACTTCTACTTCGCCGGCATCGACACCGACCTCTTCGACATCGCGGTCTGCCTGAACGACTGGTGCATCGACCTGGAGACCGGCCGGCTGGTGGAGGAACGCGCGCAAGCCTTCGTCGCCGCCTACGACGCCGAGCGGCCGATCTGCGCCAACGAGGCCCGGCTGCTGCCGGCGCTGTTGCGCGCCGGCGCGCTGCGCTTCTGGATCTCGCGGCTGTGGGACTACCACCTGCCGCGCCAGGCCAGCGTGCTCAAGCCCCACGACCCCAGCCATTTCGAGCGGGTGCTCAGGTGCCGCGTCGAGTCGCCCTGGCATTTCGTGCGCGGCGAGCCGGCCGGCGGGGCGACGGCATGAAGCTCAAGCAGGTCCCGGCGCGGCAAGGCGCCGCATGGGTGCGGCAAGGCCTGTCCGCGCTCCTCAAGAACCCGCTGCAGTTCACCGCGCTGTTCACCGGCTTCATGCTGTCGTCGTGGTTGCTGGCCTACGCCGTGCCCTGGGTCGGCAACCTCGTCGCTATCTGGTCGCTGCCGCTGATCTCGCTGTCCTTCATGGCCACGACGCGGCAGGCGGTGCGCGGCGAGCCCTTGGCCCCGTTCGCCAGCCTGGCGCTGCTGCGCACCGCCTCGCCGTCGCGCAGGGCGCTGGTCCAGATCGGTTTCGCCTACCTGGCCAGCCTGGCAGCTGCCAGCGGCCTGGCCCACCTGCTCTACGGCGGCGTCTACCAGAAGCTGTTCGCCGTGATGACCAACCCGACACTCACGCCGGCCGAGGCGCAGGCCCTGCTGCAGACCCCCGGCCTGCTGGCGAGCCTGGCGTTCCCCACGGCCTTGATGGGCCTGGTCTCGGCCGTTTTCTGGCATGCCCCGGCGCTGGCCCACTGGGGCGGCCAGGGCACGGTGCGGTCGCTGTTCTTCAGCTGGATGGCCTGCTGGCGCAACAAGGGCGCCTTCCTGGTGTACGGCGTCGCCTGGATGGCGCTGATGATGTTCTTCACCCTTTTCAGCCAGGTGGTGCTCGGCATCCTTGGCCTGCCGCCCGCGTATGCGACGGCGCCGGCGGTGCTGATGTTCTCCACCGCTTTCTACGCCTCGCTTTACTACACCTACGCCGACTGCTTCGACGAAGGCGAAGCCGCCGGTGCGACGCAGCCGGGTGGCACCCCCCCCGGCCCTGCGGCGGCTTGAGGAGACCCACGCCATGGCGCAAATGAAGAAAGTCGCAGTCGTCACCGGCGCCGGCAGCGGCATCGGCCGCGCCTGCGCGCTGGCCCTGCTCGACGCGGGTTACCAGGTTGTGCTGGCGGGCCGCCGCCTGGCCGCGCTGCAGGAAACCGCAGCGCTCGGCTCCACGCCCGACACCCTGGCAATCGCCACCGACGTGGCCGACCCGGATTCCGTGGCCGCGCTGTTCGCCCAGGTGGAATCGCGCTTCGGCCGCCTCGACCTGCTGTTCAACAACGCCGGCCTCGGGGCACCGGCGGTGCCGATGGAAGAGCTGAGCTTCGCGCAGTGGAAGGCGGTGGTCGACGTCAATCTCACCGGCGCCTTCCTGTGCACCCAGCAGGCCATGCGGCTGATGAAGAAGCAGTCGCCGCGCGGCGGCCGCATCATCAACAACGGTTCGATCGCCGCCCATGCGCCGCGCCCCTTCAGCGCGCCGTACACCGCCACCAAGCACGCCATCACCGGCCTGACCAAGGCCACCTCGCTCGACGGCCGCGCCTTCGGCATCGCCTGCGGCCAGATCGACCTGGGCAACGCCGAGACCGACATGACCGGCCCGATGGCCGCCGGCATCCTGCAGGCCAACGGCCAGGTCGCCGCAGAGCCGCGGATGGACGTGGCCCACGCCGCGCAGGCGGTGGTGCACATGGCCGGCCTGCCGCTGTCGGCCAACGTGCAGTTCATGAC
>CBJNAE010000273.1:0-5864 GCA_966433995.1 uncultured Ideonella sp.
TCAAGCTGGTGAACATCGTCATGAAGGCCGCGCCCATCGGCGCCTTCGGCGCCATCGCTTTCACGATCGGCAAGTTCGGCCTGGGCTCGCTTGTGAACCTGGCCTGGCTGGTGGGCTCCTTCTACGCGACGTCGCTGCTCTTCGTGGTCGTGGTGCTGGGCCTGGTGGCGCGCCTGTGCGGCTTCTCGGTGCTCAAGCTCTGCCGCTACCTGAAGGCCGAGCTGCTGCTGGTGCTGGGCACGTCGTCGTCGGAATCCGCCCTGCCCTCGCTGATGGAGAAGATGGAGAAGGCCGGCTGCGGCAAGTCGGTGGTCGGCCTGGTCGTGCCGACCGGTTATTCCTTCAACCTCGACGGCACCAACATCTACATGACGCTGGCGGCCCTGTTCATCGCCCAGGCGACGAACACCGAACTGACGCTGGGCCACCAGGTCGCCCTGCTGCTCGTCGCGATGCTGAGCTCCAAGGGCGCCGCGGGCGTGACCGGCGCCGGCTTCATCACCCTGGCCGCCACGCTGGCGGTGGTGCCGGAAGTGCCGGTGGCCGGCATGGCGCTGATCCTGGGCGTGGACCGCTTCATGAGCGAATGCCGCTCGCTGACCAACTTCATCGGCAACGCGGTGGCGACCGTGGTGGTCTCGCGCTGGGAGAACGCCCTGGACCGCAGGCAGCTGGCCGCCGCGCTGGACGGCCGGGCCCAGCCTGCACCGGCGCCGGCCGTGGCCGCAACCGGCGCAGCGCCGGCGATGGTGCGCCGCGCCGCCTGAGGCGCGAATTTCAGGAGCGGCAGCGACCGGTCGAGCGGCCGCGCCCCTGCGCATTGACGGCCTTGCGCGCCCGGTGACGCTCAGCAGGTTCCGCCGGAATCCCCGCACTCTTGAATCACGGTGCGCGCGCGCGCAACGTCGCGCTCGAACGCCGACAGCACGACGTCCGAAATGTCGGCGTGCAGCATCACCGTGCGCGCGGCTTCCGCCCGGGCTTCGAAAGACTCGATCAGCCTGGCCCTGGCGGACGGAGGAAAGGCCTCGATAAGCGCCGGCACGAGGGCATCGAGCGCAATCAAGCTGCCCTTGAGTTCGCAGATGCGCTCGGTGGCTTCCTGGAGGTTTTTCAAGCGGATTCCCTGGAGCTGAAAAAGAAAAGCGCGGCAAGCCGCGCACTCATCGGGAGGGCGCCGGAGTCTGCCAGCACCCGAGACCGTTGAAGGTCAGCCCACGCTGCGGATGTTCGAAGCTTGCGGGCCCTTCTGGCCTTGCGTCACTTCGAATTCCACGCGCTGGTTCTCGGCCAGCGTTTTGAAACCGCCGCCTTGAATTTCCTTGAAATGGGCGAAAAGGTCCTTGCCGCCGTCATCGGGGGCGATGAAGCCGAAGCCTTTGCTTTCGTTGAACCATTTCACGGTGCCGGTTTGGGTTGTCATGTCGAATCCTTTGAAAAATGAAGACGCAAAAGCGCGTCGAGCGAAGAGACGCCAAGAAAATCTTCAGGAGGGGATTCGACTCAACCGCGGGTGAGAAGCCGGAGAGGGAAGAAAGACCTGCTAGCAAATGGTCTTGTGCATGTCAACCGGTTGAATGTACCCCAAGCCGGGCGGCGTGTCGCGGTATTTCTTCGGCAGACCGTGTCAAGGGCGAAAAACGGGGCCCGCCGGAACGGCCATGCCCCACGCAGCAGCGGATGAAGCCGCAGCGACAACGTTTCAGGCCGCCTGCGGCAACCGGAACGTCGCCACCGCATTCGCCAGCCGCTCGGCCTGGGACTTCAGACTGTCCGCCGCGGCGGCCGATTCCTCGACCAGGGCCGCGTTGGACTGCGTGGCCTGGTCGATCGACGAGATCGCCTGGTTGATCTGGCCGATGCCGTCCGACTGCTCGCCGGCGGCGGCGCTGAGTTCGGAGATGAGGGTCGTGACGCTGCCCACGCGTTCGGTGATCGCCTGCATGGCGCGGCCAGCCGTTTCGGCGCGCGCGTTGCCCGATTCGACGACTTCGTTCGAGGAATTGATGAGCGACTTGATCTCCTTGGCGGCCTGGGCGCTGCGCTGGGCGAGCACCCGGACCTCCGCCGCCACCACCGAGAAGCCGCGCCCTTGCTCGCCGGCGCGCGCGGCCTCCACCGCGGCGTTCAGCGCCAGGATGTTGGTCTGGAAGGAGATGCTGTCGATGACCGAGGTGATGTCGCCGATCTTCCTGGACCGCTCCGCGATGTCGTTCATCGTTTTCACGACCTCTTTGACGATCTCCGCGCCGTCGGCGGCGGCCGTCGAGGCGTCTTGCGACAACGCCAGGGCCTGGCGCGCGTTCTCCGAGCTGCTCGACACCGTCCCGGTGAGCTGCTCGACCGAGGCCGCGGTCTGCTGCAGGCTGGACGCCTGCTGCTCTGTCCGGCTGCTGAGGTCGGAATTGCCGAGCGAGATCTGGGCGCTGGCGCTGGCCACGTTGTCGACACCCGAGCGGACGGTGGTCACCACCTCGACCAGTGAGCCGCGCATTCGCTGCATCGCGTCCATGACGCTGCCGGGCACGGCCGCCGCGGTGTGCGACCGGCCGAGGTCGCCCGACGCGATCGCGTTCGACATGTCGCACAAGTCCACCGGCTCCGCACCGAGCTGCCGCGTCAGGCGGCGCGTGATGAAGGCGGCCGCGGCCAGGCCCAGCGCCAGCCCTGCGGCGCAGGCCGCCGCGAACACCGCTTTCAGCCTGCCAAACGAGGCTTGCGACTCGCCGTGGATCTCGTCGGCGACGCGCACCTGCAGCGCCAGGAGTTCTTCCAGGAGTCCGGTGTAGGCAGGGGCAGCCGCGCTGATGCCCTTGCCGGCCAGTTCATTGGCGCCGTCCACATCGCCGGCCTGGAGCTTCTTCGCCGCAGCCTCGATGCCGTCGACGATGTAGGCCTTGTGCGCCGCGGCGTGCTGGTCCACGAGCGACTTCTCCTCGGGCGTGAGGTAGGTGCCCACGTAGGCTTCCCACAGCTTGCCGGCCAAGGACCGGTTGGCCTCGATTTCCTTGGAACGCTTGGCGATGTTGGCCGCCTCGGGGTTGCGGATCATGTCCATCACGAGGATCCGGTCGCGCAGCGCCGTGCGCTGAACTTCGGCGAGCTGCCCCAGGGGCACCACCCGGTCGTCGTAGAGCGTGTTCATGAACGCGTTGGTCCTGCCCAGCCCCAGCCAGGCGGCCATCGAAACCATCGCGAGGACAACGAGAAGGAGACCGAAGGAAGTGGCGAGTTGGGCGGCAACGGACAGGGGACGGCGCACGGGAGGACTCCAGAGGTGATCGATCAATTCATCGGCGCTTGCGCGGGCAACTTGAGCGCCCTCGGGTGCCGCCGATCAGGCCATGCCTCCAGATTGGCACGATCGGTCCGGAGCCTCCACCAGGACCATCCAGCCGCGACGGCCCGTGGCCGAGCGCGCTGGCGTCGACCTTGAGACGCACCCGCGGACTGCTCGCGCAAGGCCGGCCGGAAGGGGTGGCGCCGTGAGCCCAGCCGCGCGTGCCTACCAGCCCTGGCGGCGCGCCGCGCGGACGGGACCTTCCCCTTCGGACAGCAAAGCCTCCAGGACGAAGCGCGCCGGCCCGCCGGCGCCCTGCTCGCCCACCGCCAGGCCGAGCTGGCGCCACAGCGCCGGGCTGAGCGGGCGGACGGCGACGCGGTGGTCGCGTGCCCCGGCTTGCGATTCCTCCGGCAGCAGCGCCGCGCCGTAGCCCGCGGCGACGAGCGTCCGGATGGCGTCGTTGTAGTTGAGTTCGATGCGCGGCCGGCAGTGGACGCCGGCCGCGGAGAACCATTCGGCGGTCAGGCGGTAGAGCCGCGTGGAAGCGTCGTTCATGATCAGCGGACGCTGGGCCAGCCATTGCGGCGTCAGCCGCTTGGGCGCCTCCCACGACGCAGGCAGGAAAGCCAGGACCGCCTCGCGGCGCAGCGGGGTGACGTGCACGCCGCGCACCGGCGCCTGCGGCAGCGCCACCACCGCCAGCTCCAGGCCCCCGGCGGCCAGCCGGGCCATGCTTTCGTTGGAGGTGAGCACCTGCACGTTCACGTCGATGCCGGGGTGGTCGCGGGCCAGCCGTTCGAGCGCGGGCGGCAGCAGGTGCGCGATGGCGCCGGTCGAGGCGCCCACCCGCACCCGGCCGGTCTGGCCGGCGAGCTGGCGCCGGACTTCCTCCACCGCGTCGTCCGCGTCGGCCAGCAGCCTGCGGGCCCGCGCGATGAAACGCTCGCCCAGCGCGGTCGCCTGGGCCGGTCCGCGCCCGCGGACGAGCAATTGGCCGCCCAGGCGCGACTCCAGCTCGGCGAGCTGGACGGTGACGGTGGGCGCCGCCAGGTGGAGCGCGCGGGCGGCGTTGGCCAGGGAGCCGAGGTCGGCGACGGCGACCAGGGTGCGCAGGTGGTCGAGGCTGAGTTCACGCATGCCGTTAATTTAACTTTTCTTAATTCGGCATTTCATATATTTATCTGGAAGCATCGGTGCGGCTTCCCTACGATCACGCTCCATGGACCTCAACATCTTCATCGACGGCGACCAGGGCACCACCGGCCTTGACCTTCAAAACCGGCTGCGGGGCGGCGAATTCCGCGTCCGCACGCTGCCCCCGGACTCGCGCAAGGACGCCGCGGCCCGCCGCGCCGCGCTCAACGCCTGCGACATCGCCATCCTCTGCCTGCCCGACGCGGCGGCGCGGGAAGCCGTGGCCATGGTCGAGAACCCTTCGGTCCGTGTCATCGACGCCAGTTCGGCCCACCGCACCAGCCCGGGCTGGGTCTACGGCCTGCCGGAGCTTGACGCGGGCCAGGGCGGGCGCATCGCCGCGGCGGCGCGTGTCACCAACCCGGGCTGCTACCCCACCGCCGCCGTCGCCCTGCTGCGGCCGCTGACGGACGCGGGCCTGCTGCCCGCCGAGTACCCCCTCGTCATCCACGCGGTCTCGGGTTATTCGGGCCAAGGCCGGGCGGGCGTTCAAGCCTATGAGTCGGGGGCCGCCGCGGGGACGCACGCCCTGAAGGTCTATGGCCTGGACCTGGCGCACAAGCACGTGCCGGAGATCGCGGCGTACGCCGGCCTGGCCGCGCCGCCCCTGTTCGTGCCGGCCTACGGCAGCTACCGCCAGGGCATCGTGCTCACCATCGGCCTGCACGCGCGGCTGCTGCCCGCGCAAGCCAGCGGCGCGCGCATCCACGAATGCCTCGCGGAGCGCTACCGCGGCGCGACCCATGTGCGGGTGCTGCCGATGTCGCCCGACACGCCGGTGACCGAACTGGACCCGCAGGTCCACAACGGCTCCAACGACATGAGCCTGGCCGTCTCATTCAACGAACGCACGGGCCAGGTCGTCCTGGGCGCCGTGCTCGACAACCTGGGCAAGGGCGCCGCGGGCGCCGCGCTGCAGAACCTGCGGTTGATGGCAGGGGGGGCGGGCCGCGCTCCTTAGAAGCACGAGCTCGCCGACGGCGCGGTCAGTGGGGCGGCATCCAGGCCCATCGCCTACGCCCCTGCGGCCGGTGAGCGCCTGCGGCATCCGGTTCGCGCGGTCGGCAGGCTGGATCGCAGCCGCGGGTGGCGCTGATACTGGCGACAGGTCCGGTGGGCACCATTCCTGCCCGGAGCAACGCGGTTTCCCCACCATCGTTCAGGAAGGTTCTGGCAGCCGGTATGCCCTTGGGCGCGAGAGCCCTTGCCGCCGTCATCAAGAAGGCCGAAGCCGCGCTCCAGTCGCTGAACGCCACGCTGGAGGCGCACCGCCCACCGTTCCCGCCGAATGGCCTTTGACTTGACAGCGCCACCGACCTGAGCAAAAACACCGCTAGTGGGCCGGCGCTTCCCGCCTGGCGCCCATCGACCCGAGCGAATGCCCCTT
>CBJNAE010000274.1:0-5859 GCA_966433995.1 uncultured Ideonella sp.
GCAGCGTTCGCCGAAGCGAAGAAGCGCGCGGCCGGCGGCGGAGGCGGAGGTGGCGGCGGAGGTGGCGGCGGTGGTGGCGGCGCAGGCGGAGGCGGCGGTGCACAGCCGGCCGGAGACTTCACGCACGAGCCCGCGGCCGAGCAGCAGATCCGCACGCCGATCCCGGTCTACGTCGAGTACGGCGGCGACACTCCGCTCGTTCGCGTCATCGTCCGATACAAGGGCTTCGGCATGACGGAGTGGAAGACCACCGAGCTCAAGAAGTCCGGTGAGAAGGGCTGGGGCGGCCTGCTTCCGTGCGCCGACGTCCAGCAGGGCACGACGCAGTACTACATCCAGGGCTTCGACTCGAACAACGACCCGGTCGCGACCGCGGGCGATCGAAACAACCCGTACAAGGTGAAGGTCTCGCGTGAGCCGGTCGCCGAGCCTCCGCATCTCCCGAACGCTTCGCCTCCGACGCAGTGCGCGGACACGGGCGACTGCCCGCCGAACTTCCCCGGCTGCAAGAAGGGAGGCGGCGGCGCCGTCACGTCGATGCTGACCGTGGCGGTGGCGGTGCCGCCCTGGCCGTCCGACACCGTGTAGGTGAACGAAGCGGGGCCGATGTAGCCGGGCGTGGGCTGGAACATCGGGCTGCCGTTGACGATCGTCACCGAGCCGTTGACGGCGTCCTGCACCGAGACGATGCTCAGCGGGTCGCCCTCCGGGTCGGAGTCGTTGAACAGCAGGTCGTTCGGGCTGAATGACACCGGCGTGTTGAGCCGGGTGGTGCCGGCGTCGTTGCCGGCGGTGGGCAGGTCGTTGACCGAGGTCACCGTGATGAAGACGGTGGAAGTCGAGTTGCCGCCCTGGCCGTCGGAGACGGTGTAGGTGAACGAGGCTGGGCCGTTGTAGTTGGCCGGGGGCGTGAAGACGACGTTGCCGTTGACCAGGGCGACCGTGCCGACGCTGGCGTCCTGCACCGACGCGATGGCGAGCGTGTTGCCGTCGACGTCGCCGTCGTTGGCCAGCAGAGTCGAGGCCGCCAGGGTCAGCGCGGTGTCTTCCGGGGTGCTGGCGAAATCGGCCGCGCTGGTCGGCGCGTCCTGCACCGGCAGCAGCAGCAGCGAGACGCTGGCCGGGGCCGACTCGGCACCGTCGTCGTCGGTGACGGCGAAGGTCACGGAACCCGGGTTGCCGTTGAGGTTGGGCGCGGGCTGGAAGAGCAAGCTGGCTGCCTGGTCGGGCGTCAGCACCGCGCCGCCCGCCACCGGCACGCCGTTGCTCAGCAGCGTGCCGCCACCTGGCACGCCGATGATGCGCACGCTGGCGACGCTGCCATCGGCGTCGGTGCCGAGCAGGGCGATCGGCAGGGCAGCGTCTTCATTGCCGGTGACGCTGCCGGAGGAGGCGGTGGGTGCCTCGTTCGGGATCGTCTGGGGCTGCTGGTCGGCCGCGGCGGCCGGCGCGCCGCCGGCTTGCAGGGCGGAAGTCTGGCCGGCGCCGCCGGGCGTGGTGGCTTCCGAGACGCGCTCCACGCGCAGGCCCTCGCCGAGCGAGCCGCCGTCGCCACCGGTCAGGCCGGCGGCCGTCGCGGCGTCGGGCAGGCCTTGCTCCAGGGCGCTGATGACGCGGTCGGTTTCCGTGTTCAGCACCTTCTGCGCGACCGAAGGTTCTTCCTTGGCCTGGCCGGCGGTTTCGGTGCCTTCGTGGGTCAGGCGGACGATGCCGTCCTGGGTGGTCAGGATCTGGTCGCCCTGGTGGACGATGTCGCCCATCTTCAAGGGGCGCATCACGCCGTCGCTGCCCCGGATCAAGGCTTGGCCCCAAAGGCCGGTGACCGTGCTGACTTGCGTTTTGACGATGGTGGGCATGTGGAATCCTCGGTCGGTCGATCAATCAATGCGTGGACACGGACCACTCCCCTGTCACGGCAGCGGCGATGGGTGATTGTTTCAGGAATGGCCATGCCGCGGGGCGGCTTATCGCGCCGAAATCGGCCTCGATTCGTGAACTGTTGCGCCGAAAGCCCAAGGATTCGGCGCGATAAGGATTCACGCTTTCGATGTTCCAGCGCCTGCCAGCCGTGATTTCCGGCGGTTTTTTCAGCGTTCGGTGAAGGCGTAGGCCTTGGCCTTGAGCACTGGTTTGAGCAGGTAGGACAGCACGGTTTTCTGGCCGGTCAGGATGTCGACTTCGGCCGTCATGCCGGGGATGACCGGCATCTTTTCGCCGAAATTGGCCTGGGTGGTGCGCACCCGCACCAGGTAATAGGCGTTGCCTTTCTCGTCGACCACGGTGTCGGGGCTGATGTTCTCGACCTTGGCTTCCAGTCCGCCGTAGACGGAGAAGTCGTAGGCGGTGAATTTCACGTTGGCGGTCTGGCCGGGCCGGATGAAGGCGATGTCCTTGGGCAGCACCTTGGCTTCCAGCACCAGGGTGTCGTCCAGCGGCACGATCTCGACGATGTCCTTGCCCGGCTGGACCACGCCGCCGACGGTGTTGGCCAGGAGCCGCTGGACCCGGCCGCGCACCGGGCTCTTCACCTGGGACTTGTCCACCTTGTCGGCCAGGGCCACCGCACCCTCGTTCAGCGCATTGAGCTTGCCGGTGACCTCGGAAAGCTCCTTGCGTGCTTCATTGCGGAAAGCCAGCTCGGTTTCCTGGATCTTGCGCTGCGCTTCGCCGATCGCCGCCTGCACCCGGGCGATCTGGGCGCCGGCCTGTTCCGATTCGCCGCGGCTGCGCGACAGCTCCCGCTCCAGGCGCAGCAAGTCGACTTCCGAGACAGCACCGGTGGCCAGCAGCGGCCGGGTCTTGGCGAGTTCCTGCTGGTTGAATTCGACCGCGCGGTCGGCGGTGCCCTTGCGCGCCCGCATTTCCGACAGCTCCTGCTGGCGCTGGGCGAGTTGCTGCTGGTTGATGCCGATCAGGTTGTTCAATTCGGTGATCTTGTTGAGGTAGAGCCGGCGCTCCTCCTCCACGGTGCGGATTTCCTCGGGGTCCTGGCTGGAGGGTGGCGCGAAAGGGAGGCTTTCCGCCAGCGCACGCAGTCGCGCCGCGCGGGCGCGCAGCGAGAAGGTCTGGGCTGCGCTTTCCCGCACACCCGAGGTGGCGCGGGTCTCGTCGATCTTCAGCAGCAACTGGTTGGCTTCGACGACCTCGCCTTCGCGCACGAGGATCTCGACGACCACGCCGCCGTCCAGGCTCTGCACCACCTGCAACTGGCGGGAAGGGATGACGCGGCCGTCGCCTTTGGTCACTTCGTCGACCCTGGCGATGGCGGCCCAGGCGATCAGCAGCACCAGCACCGCCAGCGCGGTGCGCACGATGAGTTGGGCGCGATGGGTCTCATGGCGCGACATGACCGCGTCGGCTTCCAGCTCGAAGCGGCGGAAGCCGGCGGGGTCGGGGTGGGGGGCGGGCGTGGCGGAGGCCATCTGGAGGGTCTGCTTCATGGCAGGTGTCGGTTGGATGTGGCGTTCGGCGCGGTTTTCCACCGCCCCCTCACCCCAGCCCTCTCCCCCGGTGCCGGGGGAGAGGGGGCAAAGACCGGGTGTTGACTGAGGGGGTGCGGGCTGAGCACTCCCTCTCCCACTTGTGGGAGAGGGGTGGGGTGAGGGCGCGGTGGTGCCTGGTCCGCTCGAGGGCCATTTCAAGCCGCCTTGGCCACGCGCCCGCTGGCCAGCGCTTCCATGATGCGGTCGCGCGGGCCGTCGGCGACGATCTTGCCGCCGTCGATGACGATCACGCGGTCGACCATCGCCAGCATCGAGGTGCGGTGGGTGACCAGCACCACGGTCTTGCCGGCGGCGAACTGCGACATGCGCTGGGTGATCTGCGCCTCGGTGGAGAAGTCCATCGCGCTGGTCGGCTCGTCCAGCAGCAGGATGGGCGAGTTGTGCAGCACCGCCCGGGCCAGGCCGACGCTTTGGCGCTGGCCGCCCGACAGCGATTCGCCGCGCTCGCCCACCATCATGTCGAAGCCGCGCGGGTGGCGGTTGACGAAGTCGCCCATGCAGGCCACGTCGGCCGCGGCGACCAGGGCGGCGTCGTCGGCGTAGGGCTGGCCGAAGGTGATGTTGTCGCGCAGGCTGCCGTAGAAGAGCGTCACGTCCTGCGACACGCAGGCCACGTTGCGGCGCAGGTCGGCGGGGTCGAGCTGGCGCAGGTCGATGCCGTCCAGCAGCACCGAGCCTTCGGTGGGCCGGTACAGGCCCATCATCAGGCGGTGGATGGTCGACTTGCCGGAGCCGACGCGGCCGATCAGCGCCACCCGCTCGCCGGCGGCGATCTTGAAGCTCAAGCCTTCCAGCGCGGCATCGGTGCGGTTGGGGTAGGCGAACTTGACGCCGCGGAACTCGATGTCGCCGCGCAACTGGGGGCGCTGCACGAAGCTTTCGCCCTCGGGGCGCTCGACCGGCTTGTCCATGATCTGGTTGAGCGAGGCCATCGCGGTGCGCACGCCCTGGTATTGCATCAAGAGGCCGACGATCTGCCCGGCCGGCGCCAGCGCGCGCGAGGCCAGCGTGGTGCAGGCGATCAGCGCGCCCATCGTCAACTGGCGCTCGCCGATGAGGTAGACGCCGACGATGATGATGACCACCGACACCAGCTGCGAGACGAAATTGGTGCCGAACATCGCGCCGCTGGACAGCCGCCGCATCTTCACGCCGGTGGCGGCGAGGAACTGGTTGGCGCGCTCCCACTTGGCCTGGATGACGCCCTGGGCGCCCTGCGACTTGATGGTCTCGATGCCGGTCAGGCTCTCGATCAGCGTGGCGTTGCGCTGCGCCTGCGCGCGGTAGGTGGTCTCGGCCAGTTCGTGCAGGCGGCCCTGCAGCAGGTGGCCCACCAGCAGGATCACCAGGAAACCCGCCACCACCGGGACGGCCAGCCAGGGCGAGATCCACAGCATCACGCCGAGGAAGATCAGCGCGAAGGGCAGGTCGATCAGCGCGGTGACGGTGCTGGAGGCGATGAAGTCGCGCACCTGCTCGAAGCCACGCAGGTTGGAGGCGAAGGAGCCCACCGACTCGGGGCGGTGCTCCAACCGCATGCCCAGCACCTTTTCCATCAGGCCGCTGGATATCTGCACGTCGACCCGGGCGCTGGCCTCGTCGACGAAGCGGCTGCGCAAGAGGCGCATGAACAGGTCAGCGCCGAGCACCAGCAGCATGCCGGCGGCCAGCGCCCAGAGGGTCTCGACCGCGTGGTTGGGCACCACCCGGTCGTAGACGTTCATCGAGAACAGCGGGAAGGCCACCGCGAAGAGGTTGACCAGCGCGGCCGCGCACAGCACGTCGCGGTAGACGAAGCGCTGCGCCCGGATGGCGCTCCAGAACCAGTGCCGCGCCTTGACGGAATGCAGCTCGGGCGTGCGCTGGTCGAAGCGGAAATGCGGTCGCACGAAAAGCGTCAGCCCGGCGTAGCGCGACGCGAGTTCGGCGGCCGGCAGCTTGACCGAGCCCTGGCCGGTCTCGGGCAGCAGCACGCGCGCCAGGCGCTCGCCGTCGCTTTCGTCCCAGCCGAGCAGCACGCAGGCCTGGTTGTCCTTCAAGATCAGCACGGCGGGCAGGCTGTGCGGGTCCAGCGCCTGCAGCGCGATGCGCTGCAGCCGGGCCGACATGCCCGCCTTGGCCGCGGCGCGCTCGGCCAGCAGGAGGCTCAGGGGCTCATGGTTGAGCGGCAGGCCGCTGGACAGCGACGCGCGCGACGCCGAGACGCCGTGCAACTGGCACACCGTGACCAGGCAGTCCAGCAGCGGGTCTGCATGGATCAGGTCTTCCCGCAGCCGCGCCGGGTTGACGGCCGCCGCTGCGGCGGCTGGGGGTGGAGGCGGCGACGGTGGTGGCTGGGCGGTCATACGGGGCAGGC
>CBJNAE010000275.1:0-5823 GCA_966433995.1 uncultured Ideonella sp.
TAGGCGGCGGCGTGCGACTTGTTGAAGCCGTAGCCCGCGAACTTCTCCATCAGGTCGAAGATCTCGTTGGCCTTGGGCTCGGGGATGTCGTTCTTGGCCGCGCCTTCGGCGAAAGTGGCGCGGTGGGCCACCATCTCTTCGAGCTTCTTCTTGCCCATGGCGCGGCGCAGCAGGTCGGCGCCGCCGAGCGAGTAGCCGCCCAGGCGCTGCGCCACCTGCATCACCTGCTCCTGGTAGACCATGATCCCGTAGGTCTCCTCCAGCACCTCGCGCATCAGCGGGTGCGGGTACTCCACTTCCTCGCGGCCGTGCTTGCGGGCGCAGAAGGTGGGGATCAAGTCCATCGGCCCCGGGCGGTACAGCGCCACCAACGCGATGATGTCCTCGAAGACGCTGGGCTTGGCGTCCTTCAGCATGCGCTGCATGCCCGAGCTTTCCAGCTGGAACACGGCCACGGTCTTGCCTTCGCTCATCAGCCGGTAGGCGGGCTTGTCGTCCAGCGGGATGTTTTCGAGCAGGAAGTCCTTCTGGTCGGGGTGGCGGGCGCGGATGAAGTCCTTGGCCATCTCCAGGATGGTCAGCGTGGCCAGGCCGAGGAAGTCGAACTTCACCAGGCCGATGGCCTCGACGTCGTCCTTGTCGAACTGGCTCACCGCGCTGTCGCTGCCGGGCTGCATGTACAGCGGGCAGAAGTCGGTGATCTTGCCCGGCGCGATGAGCACGCCGCCGGCGTGCATGCCGATGTTGCGGGTGACGCCCTCCAGGCTCATCGCCAGCTTCAGCAGCTCGGCGACTTCCTCCTCGTTCTTCTCGCGCTCGTCGATCTCGGGCGATTCCTTGCGGGCGTAGATGACGCCGGAGTCGGGGTTCTCGGGCACGCGCGCCAGCGTGACCGACTTGCCCGGCGGCGCCGGCACCAGCTTGGCGATGCCGTCGACGTGGCCGTAGCCCATGCCCAGCACCCGGCCCACGTCGCGCAGCGCCGCCTTGGCGGCCATGGTGCCGAAGGTGGCGATCTGGCTCACGGCGTCGCGGCCGTACTTCTGCTTGACGTAGTCGATGACGCGGTCGCGGTTGGACTGGCAAAAGTCGATGTCGAAGTCGGGCATCGACACCCGCTCCGGGTTGAGGAAGCGTTCGAACAGCAGGTTGTAGCGCAGCGGGTCCAGGTCGGTGATCTTCAGCGCGTAGGCCACGAGCGAGCCCGCGCCCGAGCCCCGGCCCGGGCCCACCGGGCAGCCGTTCTGCTTGGCCCAGTTGATGAAGTCGGCCACGATCAGGAAGTAGCCGGGGAAGCCCATCTTCAGGATGGTGCTGATCTCGAAGTCCAGCCGCTCCACGTAGCGCGGCATCTGGCGCTCGCGCTCGGCCTCGTCCGGGAAGAGCGTCGCCATGCGCTCCACCAGGCCCTCGTGCGAAGCCAGGCGGAAGTAGTCCGCCATCGGCATCGGCGCGCCGTCCTGGCCGGCCGGCGTGGCGAAGTCGGGCAGCCGGGGCTGGCCCAGCACCAGGGTCAGGCTGCAACGCCGGGCGATCTCCACCGTGTTGGCGACGGCGCTCGGGATGTCGGCGAAAAGCGCCTCCATCTGCGCCTGGGTCTTGAAATACTGCTCGGTGGAAAAGCGCTTGACGCGCCTCGGGTTGGTGAGCGTTTCGCCCTCGGCGACGCACACCCGCGCCTCGTGCGCCTCGAAGTCGTCCGGCCCGGCGAATTGGACGGGGTGGGTGGCCACCACCGGCAGCTGCAGCGCCGCCGCGAGCTTGACCGCCGCGCGCACATGGGCCTCCTGGCCGGGCAGGCCGGCGCGCTGCAGCTCCACGTAGAAGCGCTGTGGAAAGAGCTGCGAAAGCCTCTGGGCGGCGGCCTGCGCGCGGTCCGTGTCGCGCGCCAGCAAGGCCTGGCCGACGGCGCCCATGTCGGCGCCCGACAGGGCGATCAACCCGTCGCCGAATTGCGCCAGCCAGTCCCATTCGACCCAGGCGTGGGAACGCTGCTGGTTGGACAGCCAGGCCCGCGAGAGCAGTTCGCACAGGTTGAGGTAGCCCTGCTTGTGCTGGGCCAGCAGCAGCAGGCGCGAGGGCTGCTTCTCACCGCCTTGCGGCTGCAGCCAGACGTCGGCGCCGAGCAGCGGCTTGACCCCGGCCTTGCGCGCCTTGCCGTAGAACTTCACCCCGCCGAAGAGGTTGCCCAGGTCGGTGATGGCCAGCGCCGCCTGGCCGTCCTTGGCGGCCAGGGAGACCGCCTCGTCGACGCGCAAGGTGCCGTCGACCACTGAAAACTCGGAATGCAGACGCAGGTGAACAAAGGCCATCCCGGCATTTTAGGGAAGCGCCCCGGAGCGGCGCCCCACCCGCCGGGGTCGGCCTTTTAAAATCCAGGCGTGAACACCGTACTCAACGTCTCCGCCTACCTCTTCGTCCCGCTGGACGACACCGCCGCCCTGCGCGAGCGCATCCATGGCCAGGCCCAGGCCCTGGGCCTGCTCGGCACCGTGCTGATCGCCGAGGAAGGCATCAACCTTTTCCTCGCCGGCCCGCCGGAGAAAGTGCGCGGCATGATGGACTGGCTCCGGCAGGACCCGCGCCTGGCGCCCCTGGAGGCGAAGGAAAGCGAATCCGCCGGCATGCCCTTCGGCAAGCTGCTGGTGAAGGTCAAGCCCGAGATCATCCGCATGAACCACCCCGCCATCCGGCCGGCCGCAGGCCGCGCGCCGGCGGTGGACGCCGCCACGCTGGCACGCTGGCTCGACCAGGGCGCCGACGACGAAGGCAGGCCCGTCGTCATGCTCGACACCCGCAATGCTTTCGAGGTGGGCCACGGCCATTTCGAGGGCGCGGTGCACTGGAACATCGAGAAGTTCAGCGACTTCCCCGCCGCGGTGCTGGCCCACCGCGCCGAGCTTTCCGGCAAAACGGTGGTGAGCTATTGCACCGGCGGCATCCGCTGCGAAAAGGCGGCGATCTTCATGGCCGAGGCCGGCGTGCCCCACGTGCTGCAGCTGGACGGCGGCATCCTCAAGTACTTCGAATCGCAGGGTGGCCGGCATTACACCGGCGACTGCTTCGTCTTCGACGGGCGCCGCGCGGTCGACTCGCGGCTGGCGGTCAGCGGGGGCGGTGGCGCGGACGCGGCCGGTGAACCCGCGCGCCGCGCCTGAAGCGGCGCGCCCGCCGCCTGCTCACTCGCCGGGCGGGCGCGGCGCGTCCACCCGGATGGACGCGGCCGGCTGGCCGATGCTGACGTCCGGGAAGCCGTCCAGCACCGCCAGCACCTCGGAGTGAAATTCCCGGCGGTACAGGATGTTCACCACCGTCAGCGTGCCCAGCATGAAGACCCAGGGCGAGAAGAACCAGGCCATGACGGCGAAGGCGAAGTAGTAGCCGCGCAGGCCGTCGTTGAAGGTCTCGGCGGCCAGGCTGACGATGCTGCCGGCCTTGGCGGCGAACGCCTCGCGCGACAGCCCCAGCGCATCGAACTGCCTGGCCTCGGGCGCCGAGGCCACCATCAGCGCGCCGAAGGTGTACTGGCGCATCGACCAGGTGAAGCGGAAGAAGGTGTAGACGAAGATCACCAGCAGCACCAGGATCTTCATGTCGAAGACCAGGTTGGAGGTGCGCGCCGCGAAGGGGATCTCCCGCACCAGCTCGGTGGCCTTGTCGGTGATGCCCAGCACCGCCACCAGGCCGCCGATGATCAGGATGGTGGTGGACGCAAAGAAGGACGGGCTGGTGGACAGGTTCTGCACTACCACGCCGTCGACCACGCGGACTTCGCGGTAAGTGGTCTGGAGCATCCACTGGTGGCGGATGCGGTTGGTGCTGGCCAGGATCGACGGGCGGCTGCCCGCCCGGCGCCGCGCGAACCAGGCATAGCCGGCCCAGCCGCCGACAAACACCAGCAGGGCCAGCCAGTCGATCAGCGGCAGGACGTTGAAGAGGAGGACGACGGTGTTCATCCGGGCACTTTAGCAAGCCCCATGCCCGGCGGGCGGGTGACCGAATCCCCGCCAGCGCGCGAAAGGCCGCTCAAGTCCACGCGCGATGCGTCGATACCAGGGAAACCACCCATCTCGCCCGGCGACCGCGCGCTCCAACGCCCGGCCCCAGGTTCACCTCGGCACCGGAGAATCCATGAACAAACATGCATTGCGTCGCACTCTGACCGCCACACTGGCCGGATTTATCGCTTTCCACGTCCATGCCGGCAATGCCACGCCGGACGAAGCCGTCGCCATGGTCAAGAGCGGCGTGGCCGCCATCAAAACCAACAAGGAGATGGCGTTCGCCGAAATCACAGGGAAGCACCAGAAATACATCGACCGCGACCTGTACCTCACCGTCTGGGCGCTCGACGGCATGGTGCGCGCCCATGGCGCGAGCCCCAAGATGGTGGGGCGCAACCTGATCGGGTTGACGGACATCGACGGCAAGAAATTCATCCAGGAGCGGATGGCGCTGGCCAAGGCGAGCGAATCGTTCTGGCAGGACTACCAGTTCCGCAACCCAGCGTCCGGCAGGATCGAGCCCAAGCGCATGTACTGCGAGCGCCTGGACGACATGGTGGTCTGCGGCGGCGTTTACAAATGAAAAAGCGGCCCGCTCGGTGCAAGCGCCTGGCCGCGCGGATCAGGCCCCGCGGCCGCGCCCGTCCAGGCTGAACGCGCCCGCGCCGAAGGCCGCCACCATCAGCATGCCGCCGGCCACGGAGATGTTCTTCCAGAACATCAGCGTCTGCGTGCCCTGCATCTCGGCCGGCATGGCCCAGTAGTTGTGGAAGATGAACGAGGCGACCAGCGTGAAACCCGCCAGCGCCAGGCCGGCCCAGCGCGTCTTCCAGCCCACGATCAGCGCCACGCTGCCCACCACCTCGACCAGGATCGTGCCCACGGCCAGCAGGGAGGCCATCGGCAGCCCCTTTGAGGCGATGTAGCCGACGGTGCCTTCGAAGCCGCCGATCTTCTTGAGGCCGGCGGTCAGGAACATCAAGGCCAGCAAGATGCGGCCTGCCAGGGCCAGGGCGTCGTTCGCGGCGGAGGATGCGGAGTTTTGGTTCATGTGCATGTCTTTCTTTGTGGGTGGAAGGGTGGGTCGGAAAGGTCTGACAAGGTGCAAGGTGCGGACGCCCCCGCGGGCGGCGAAGTTCAGGCGCCGCGCCGGGCGGTCACGCCACGGGCACCGGCGGCGGCTGGGAAGGTTCGAGCGCGCCCATCTCGCCCCGCGAGAAGCGGCGCACCATGTCCAGGGCTTGCTGGGGCGTGTTGGCGATGAAAGGCCCGCGCGGGAAAATCGGTTCGCCGATCGGCTCGCCCGCCAGCACCGCCACCTGGGCGCCCTGGCCGCCGGCCTGCAGGTTCAACGCCTGGCCGTCGTCCGAATAGACCAGCGCATGGTGGGCCGGCACCTCGCCGCCGGGCGCGACCAGCGAGCCGGACACGACGATGGCGAAAGCGCGGTTCCCCTTGGCGACCGGCACGGCGAGGCTGGCGCCCGCCGGCAGGCTGGCGTCCAGGAGCAGCAGGCCGGTGTGGGCCGGCAACGGGGCGCGGTGCCCGCCGAATTCGCCGCGCACCACGCGCACGGTCGTGCCGTCGGGCAGCGAGGCCACGGGCACTTCGTCGGCGCGCCGGTGGAAGGCGGCCGGCGGCGCGTCTTTGTCGGCAGCGCGCGAGTTGACGAACAGCTGCAGGCCGTGCGCGGCCACGCCCGGCACCGCCGGCAGTTCCTCGTGCAGCATGCCGCGCCCGGCCTGCGTCCAGTGCAGTGCGCCGGGGCCGATCACCCGGTCGTCGCCGAGGGAGTCGCGGTTGCGCACGCCGCCGCCGT
>CBJNAE010000276.1:0-5819 GCA_966433995.1 uncultured Ideonella sp.
CAGGGCGTGCAGTTCGAGACCTTCGCCACCCAGCGCATCCGCGGCGCCATGCTCGACGAGCTGCGCGGCAACGACTACCTCTCCCGCGGCACCCGCAAGCAGCAGCGCAGCATCGAGACCGCCGTCCACAAGCTGGAGCAGAGGCTCGGCCGCGCCCCGGCCGAAAGCGAGATCGCCCGCGAAATGGGCATGTCCCTGCCCGAATACCAGGAAATGCTCGGCCGCGTGCGCGGCACCCAGCTCGTCTACCTGGAGGACATGTCCGGCGACGACGGCGACAACGACTACCTCGACCGCCACGTGGCCGACGAGGCCCTGAACCCCCTGGCCCAGCTCCAGGACCACCGCATGCGCGAGGCCCTGGTCGAGGCGATCAAGATCCTGCCCGAGCGCGAGCAGTACGTGATGAGCATGTACTACGAGCACGACATGAACCTCAAGGAGATCGCCGCGGTGCTCAAGGTCACCGAGTCGAGGGTGTGCCAGCTGCACAGCCAGTCGATCGCGCGGCTGCGGGTGAAGCTGCGGGACTATTGAGCCGCCGGGGGCGGCTGCCCCGTGTTCTCACCTGATGCCTGCGGCCTCCCTTGGAGGCTTTTTCTTTCCCTCCATCGTCCCCTGGCGTCGTCCACCACCGTTCGGGCTGAGCGCCCACCGTTCGGGCTGAGCCCTTCGACAGGCTCAGGACAGGCTTGTCGAAGCCCTTTGCGCGGGCCAAAAAAGCTCCAGCAACATGAAATGACGCTGGCCCTTCGGCAGGATCAGCCCTTGCAGGCTCCGCCGAACCGAACGGCGGCGCAGTGGAGTCAATCCAGCGACATCAACCGTCGCCGCTTCTGCGTCTGGTCGATGTAGCGCTGTAGCGCGCGCTCGGCGTCGCGGGCCAGGTTGACCAGCTCGCAACCCAGCCGCATGCCCTGGGCCTCGGCGTTCAGGGCGGTGATGTGCTGCAGGCGCAGGTTGGCATTGAAGTGGGTGTCGGCGTCCAGGTCGATGTGCACGCTGTTCATCAGCACGCCCGGTTCGAGGGCGGGCACGTCGTCGGGCAGGAAGAGAGCGCAGCCGGACAGGCTGACGTCCAGGATGCGCAGCGACAGGTGCATGTCGCCGAACATCGGGTGGCGCAGCTTGGCCATCGGCGAGTTGCGCAGCAGCGGGCGCACGCGGTAGGCGCTGCGCCGCTGGAAGCGGAACATCTCGCGCGGCAGATTGCAGCTCAGAGCGCAGCTGTTGTGGCCGCGCACGAGCACCATGCTCTGCAGGTCGAACTGCAGCTTGACGCTGTCCAGGTAGCCGACGATCACCGCCTCGTTGCCGTCGAGCACGGCTTGGAGCTGGGGGTCGGCGTGGTCCACGCTCAGGCTGATCGTCTGGCGGTCGCTGTCGATGGACCACAGCATGGCGGTGATCGCGGAGCCGTTCGGCGCATTCACGTTGAGCACCACGTTGCCTTCCTGCAGCTTGCGCAGCATGGAGACGACCTCGCTGGGCTTGTCGATCCGGAAGTCGCCCAGGCCGCCGTGCGCGGCGGCGAGGGTGTCCAGGGGCATGGGGGCAGTGTCCATGGCGCGGTGTCTTTTTTGTTTCGGCGGTTGAACGGTTGGCCGGGGCGGCGGTGTGCCGGAAGGTCGCGCTGGGGTCAGTGGATGGTTTTGGGGCGGGCGGCGAGCAGGTCGTCCAGGCTTTCCAGCCAGGGCTCGGCCAGGTGGCGGATCTCGGCGTCGTTGATCAGGATGCGCTGCATGATGCGCGACTTCAGCTGAGCTTCCTCGGCGCCGAGCGGCTGCTGGGCCGCGGCGTGCTTGAGCTGGGAGATCAGCAGGGCGCAGGCGCCTTCCAGCTTGACCACGTGGTCCCAGTTGCCGGTGCGGGCGGCCTCCAGCATGTCGGTGCTGGCCTTTTCGATGGCCTCGTAATAGCCCAGCAAGTTGTTGCCCGTCATGATGGCCTCCGGGAAATGGTGGTATTCGTATGCGTATTTCATCGTGTTGCTTGGAGGCTCGGGCTCAGGCGGCGGCGGCTTGGGGCGTCACGGCGGATTGGATCTGGGCCCAGGCTTCCTGGATGGGGGTGATGAGTTCCTGGCACTCGACCAGGGCTTGGGGGTCGTTGCGCAGGTTGGCGACGGTCAGCTTCGTCACGACGTAGTCGTAGACGTCGCGCAGGTTGGAGGCGATGGCGCCGCCGGCCTGCATGTCCAGGGGCGCGATCAGGCCTTCCTGCAGGATGCGCACCGCGTGCCCGATGGCGCGGCCCTTCTCGGCGATGTCGCCGCGGGCCATCGCGCCGCGGGCGCTGGCGATGTCGCTCATCAAAGCGTCGAACAGCAGGCTGACGAGCTTGTGGGGGCTTGCGCCGTCCACCGCGGTGGTCACGCCGATCTGGCGGTAGGCGCCGGGCATGGCGCGGCCGTTGTTGGAAGCGAAGGCATGGGTGGGGGCTGTGAACATCATGATCGGTCTCCTGCGAGGTACCTTATTTATCGGAACCCCAATGCACATCTTTAGCGTTGCGGCGCCGGGGCTTGACCGGATATGAGGCGGATAAACCGGCCACTTCGCGCCCTTGCACCCCGGGGCAGGGGCGCCGCGCGGTACAGCGCGCGCGAACCCCGATAGGGCCGGCGAACGCCCCCTTTTTCCGGGGAACGGGCCGGCGCATGGCGGTGCGGGGGAATGGGAGGGAAGCGAGCGCTTTCAGCGCAGCAGCGCGAGCACCTCGCGGCCGCTGACGTTGGTCTGGGCCAGGATCGCGGTGGCGGCCTGCTGCAGCACCTGCTGGCGGGCGAGGTTGGCGGTCTCGATGGCGAAGTCGGCGTCCTGGATCCGGGCGCGGCTGCCGACCAGGTTCTCGGTGGTGACGGCCAGGTTGCCGATCGAGGCTTCCATGCGGTTCATCTGCGCGCCGAGCTTGGTGCGCTCGCCGCTGACATAGTCCAGCGCCCGGTCGATCTGCTGGATGGCCAGGTTGGCGTTGTTGACCACGTCGGCGGTGTTCACGCCGAGTGCGGTGG
The DNA here is from genome assembly GCA_966433995.1 of uncultured Ideonella sp. Classification (GTDB taxonomy): domain Bacteria; phylum Pseudomonadota; class Gammaproteobacteria; order Burkholderiales; family Burkholderiaceae_C; genus JANPCX01. Next base: position 3,014 of record CBJNAE010000276.1, read on the forward strand.
CGTTGGCGGCGCCGACGGTGACATCCAGCGTCTGGTGGGCGTCGGCCCCGGCCTGCATGGCCAGCTGGGTGCGCGCCCCGTTGCCCATGGCGATGGCCTCGAATGTCTCGCTGAAGCCGGCCATCACGTTGGTGCCGCTTGTCGTGCCCACGTCGTCGACGACACTTTCGGCCGTCTTGACGGCGCCGCCGTCGGCGTCCAGGCCGCCGATCGCGCCCGTGTCGGCGTTGCCCAGGTTCATGGCACCGATGTACGCCGCGCCGTTGGTGCCGAAGTCGGTGAGGAAGTTGGCGGCCGAGGTGTAGCCGGCCACCGGGCCACCCAGCGTCGCCACAGCGTTGGCGAAAGCCTGGTCGAAGGTGGCGTTCTGGTTGGCGCTCAGGTAGTCCATGACCTCGCGGATGCCGGAGCCGCCCGCCGCCTGGATCTGGTCGTGGAGGTAGCGCACCGCGGAGTACGCTCCGGAGTAGTCGGTGCTGGTGGATTGCCAGCCGTTGGTCACCGCGGTCACCAGGGCCGCCGCGTTGCCGCCGGCCGCCGCCAGGTCGGCGGCGACCCGCTCGTCGGCGCCGTGGATGAATTCGGCGGCACCTTCGATGAACCAGGTGTGGTTCTGCAGGTCGGCCCAGTTCATCGTGCGCGCCATCACCGCGTGCGCCATCTCGTGGGCGATGATGCGGTCGTTGTAGAAGGGCGCGGTTCCGCCGTTGGGCAGATTCGGCGGGGTGAAGTCGGCCATGTCGATCTGCAGGCGCAGGTTGGTGCCTTTGCCGGGGGCGCCACCCACCGACGACATCACCCGCGCGGCGGTGCCGCCGGCGCCGTCGGTGAACGTGGTCAGTTCGATCGACAGCGTGGCGTTGTCGGCGGTCAGGCCGTAGTACTGCGTGATCATCTTCTCGGCGTTCTCCAGCCAGCCGCCCTGCAGGCCTTGCAGCACAGCGATCTGGTTGGGGTCGCCCACGGCGCTGGACGTTGACTGGTTGTACACGTTCATGCCGTTGAACTGCGTGGAGGTGCCGATGCGGTCGACCTCGGCGACGAGCTGCGAGACTTCCTGCTGCAGCATCATGCGGTCTCCCTGGGAGAGCGAGCCGTTGGCCGCCTGCACCGCCAGTTCGCGGGCACGCTGCAGGTTGGACGCGATGCCGGCCAGGCCGCCCTCGGCCACCTGCAGCATCGAGATGCCGTCGTTCAGGTTGCGCCCGGCCTGCGTCATGCCGCGCACCTTGGAGGTCATCCGGTCGGAGATGGCCAGGCCGGCCGCGTCGTCCTTGGCGCTGTTGATGCGCAGTCCCGACGACAGCCGCTGGATCGTGGTCGACAGGTCACCTTGCTGCCGGGACATCTTTCCCTGCACCGCCAGCGAGCCCAGATTGGTATTGATGTTCATAGGCATGGTGATTGCCCTTTTATTCCCTCATGCATTGCACTTCGGCCCCAGGCCGGCAAACTTGAGCGGGCAAGGGTTTACGACGACGCACTCGCGCGGCCGCTTGTGCCAGGCGTGTCGGTTGCGGGGAGGGGAGGAAGGGCGCGCCCGCCGCCGTTCCGGCGGTGGGGCACGATGCGGCGCGGCCGTGGGTGGCCGGCACGCGGCGCGTTATTTGTCGCCGCTGCTGTTGTAGTTCGCGAACTGCTGCGTCACGTACTTGTTCAGCGCCGTGTACTTGGACATCGTCGCGTCCAGGGCGGTGTACTGGGCGCGCAGGCGCTGCTCGGTCACGGCGAGCTTGTCGCTCACGCGGTCCTGGTCCTTGTTGTTCGCCGCGATGCTGGCCTGCAGCGACTTCGTGCGCGTCTGGAACGCGCCGCTGGCCGACAGCAACCCATCGGTGTAGGCGCCCATGCGCTTGGCCAGCCCCATGCTGCCCGAGGTGCCGGTGCCGGCCGACGTCAAAGCCTTGGAAAGCTCGGGCAGCTTGGTCAGCGCGCCTTCGAGCTTGCTGGAGTTGACCTTGAGCGTGCCGTCCTTCTGCAGTTCCAGGCCGATGCTGCTGAAGCTGCCGAAAGTCGTCGAGGCGCTGGTGCCCTGCGCGATCATCGAGCGAACCTGGCTGAGCATGCCCACGGTGGTCGCGTCGCCCTGGAACTGGCCGGCCTGCTTGGTGCTGGCGTCGTAGCTGGTCGCCGCGCCCAGCGTCTTGGAGAAATCGTTGTAGGCGTTGACGAACTTGTTGATCGCGGCGCGGATGGCGTCCACGTTGGTGCTCACGGTGGCGTTCACCGGGGAAGTGGTCTTCTTGGTGAACTTGAAAGTCAAACCCGGGATGGCGTCTGTGAGGGTGTCCGTGGTCGAGCTGACCTGTATGCCGTTGATGGTGCCTTCGCTGTTGGACGCCGCCTGGGCATAAGTCATGTTGGAGGCCGGCGCGGGCACGTTCTCGGGGTCGTACTGCAGCCGTGCCAGCCCAGGCGCGCCGGTCTCGGCCACGCTGATGCGGAAGCCGTTGACTTCGCCGGTGGTGTTCGAGCGGATCGACAGCCGCGAGCCGCTGGCGTCGTTGATGATGGACGCCGTCACGCCGGCGTTGGCGCCATTGATCTTGTCGCGGATGCCCTCCAGCGTCTGGCTGGCCGCATCGATGGTGATCGCGATGTCGCTGCTGCCGGTCTTGGGCGTGAAGGTGGTGGGTGGGTCGGTGTTGTTCCAGTCGCCCAGGCGGATCGTCATCGTGCCGGTGCCCACCACGTCGGTGGCGGCGGTGAACTGGCCCACCGGGCTGACCAAGGTCTGCGCGGCCGCCAGGCTCGTCACCGAGACCGAGTAGTTGCCCGCCGCCGCCGTGGCGGTGGCGCTGAGGAA
>CBJNAE010000277.1:0-5803 GCA_966433995.1 uncultured Ideonella sp.
TGGCAGCGCCCCAACCTGCTGCTGCTGGACGAGCCGACCAACCACCTCGACCTCGACACCCGCGAGGCGCTCTCGATGGCGCTGAACGAATTCGAGGGCACCGTGATGCTCGTCAGCCACGACCGCGCCCTGCTGCGCGAGGTGTGCGACGAGTTCTGGCTCGTCGCCAAGGGCAAGGTCGAGCCTTTCGACGGCGACCTGGACGACTACCAGAAATGGCTGCTGGACAACTCGCGCGAACAGGCCAAGGCGCTGCGAGAAGCGGGCGCCAACAGCGCCCAGGCGGCCGTCGGCAAGACCCGCCAGGACGGGGCCACAGCGAAACCCGCCGCGACGCCTTCTTCACCCAGCAACAAGGAAGACCGCAAAGCCGCCGCCCAGGCGCGCCAACAGCGCATCGAAGACCTGAAGCCGCTGCGCAAGGAGTTGAACAAGGTCGACAACCGGCTCGGCGTGCTGTTCACCGAGCGCGACAAGCTGGAGGCCGCGCTGTCAGATGGCGCCACTCCACCCAAGGATCTGGCCGAGGCGGGCAGGAAGCTCAAGGCCGTGGGCGACGAGATCGCCGAGCTGGAGGGGCGGTGGCTGGAGCTGAGCACGGAAATCGAGGGCTTGGAAGCCGGCTGAGGCTGTTTTTCTGTAGGAGCGGGTTCAGCCGCGATCGCGGTGCCCCGCATCGCGGCTGAAGCCGCTCCTACAAAAGACAGAGACGTCGAATGCGCCCCGAAACCCCATGCCGCCCGGTGTCTTGCGACCCAGGCATCATCCACACCCGCTGTGTTCCCCCTCAACCTTAGAAAGCCACAAAGGATCCAAGCCATGGCACTCGAAAAAATCCTCTACACCGCCCACGCCACCTCCACCGGCGGCCGCGACGGCCGGTCGCGCTCCGACGACGGCAAGGTCGACGTCAAGCTGGCCCCGCCGAAGGAAATGGGCGGCAACGGCGACGGCACCAACCCCGAGCAGCTCTTCGCCGCCGGTTATTCCGCCTGCTTCCTCGGTGCGATGAAGTTCGTCGCCGGCCAGCAGAAGATCAGCCTGCCGGCCGACACCTCGATCACTGCGGACGTCTCGATCGGCCCCATCCCCGCCGGCTTCGGCATCCAGGTGGCCATGGCCATCACCATTCCCGGCATGGCGCGCGCCGACGCCGAGAAGCTGGTGCAGGCCGCGCACGGCGTCTGCCCGTACTCCAACGCCACCCGCGGCAACATCGACGTGAACCTGACGGTGGTGTGATCGCGGGATAATCCCAGCTTCGCCCAACCGCGCGCCGGGGCCCTGCACCACAGTGCCCCGGCGCGTTTTCATGCCCAAGCGGCCATTGCCCCGACCGACCATGACCAGCTCAAAATCCGCTTCCACAGCCCTTCAAGACCCCAACCTGAACGGATTGATCGAGGTTGAACGCCTCATCAAGGCCGGCCGGCTCCAGCAAGCGGCCGGGCTCTTGAACCAGCTGCAGACGCGCGTCATCGGCGACCCGCGGGTGTACATGATGGGCACCCAGCTGGCCGAAGCGGCCGGCCAGCCGGCCAGCGCGCTGAAGGCCGCGCGGCATGCGGTCAAGATCGCGCCGCAGTTCACCCCTGCCGTGATGAACCTGGCGCTGCTGCTGGCGCGCCAGAACCAGTTCCAGGAGGCCGCGCAAGAGGCTGAGAAAGCCGTGGCCATGTCGCCCGGCGACCGCATCACCCTGCAAGGCGCGATCGACATCGCCCACCGTGCCGGCTATGTGGAACTGGCCCTGAAATTCCTGCCGAAGGCCATCGAGCTCTCGGCGCCGGACAACCGGGTCTACAAACGGCAGATGGCCCACGATCTGGCCGCTCTCGGCCGCAACGCCGAAGCCATCCCGCTGTTCGACGAGCTGCTGGAGGCCGACGCGAACGACGCCTCTTCGCTGCAAGGCCGGGCCCATGCCGCGCTGGCCAGCGGCGACAGCGCGTCCGCCCAGCGCGACTGGGACGCCCTCGTCGCCCTGGACCCCGCCAACGAAGACTACAAATTCCACCGCGAGGTCGCCTACGGCCGCACGCCGGCGGCACTGCCCGACAGCATGCCGCGCGCGCTCTTCGACGGCATGGCCGGCGTCTTCGACGCCCACTTGGTCAAGAACCTGGGTTACCAGCTGCCGCAGCAGGTGGCCGATTGGGCGTTGAAGAAACACCCGACGCGTGAGTTCAATGTGCTCGACCTGGGCTGCGGCACCGGCCTGCTCGGCGCTTGCCTGGGCCCGCTCAACGGCTACATCATCGGCGTCGACCTGTCGACCAAGATGATCGAGCAGGCGGCCCGCCACAACGTCTACTACCGCTTCCACCAGGTCGGCGTGCTGGACGCGCTGAAAGGAACGCCGGAGAACCTGTACGAATTGGTGGCCGCGCTGGACGTCTTCACCTACATCGGCGACCTGGCCCAGGCTGTGGCCGACGCGCACCGCGTCGCCAAGCCCGGCGGCCATTTCGTCTTCTCCTGCGAACGCGCGCTGGAGACCGAGGCCGACTGGCTGCTGCGTCCGAGCCGGCGCTATGCGCACAAGCAAAGCCATGTCGAGGCCCTGTGCAGGGCGGCGGGCTTCGCCGAGGTGGCGGTGCAGGACACCACCATCCGCCTGGAAGGCGACCAGCCGGTCAACGGCTTCCTCGTCACCGCGCGCAAGGCGGCCGAAGGCGAGACTGTGGAAACCGCCGCGCCCGCCGCGGCCAAAAAGCCAGCCGCCAGGAAGAAGGCCTCCGCCAAGGCCGCCGAGGCGCCGGCTGAAGATGCCGCCGCGGCGACGGCCGAAGAGCCCAAGCCGAAAGCCGTCCGCAAACCCCGCGTCGCGAAGAAGAAGGAAGACGGCGGCGAGGACTGAGGCCGCCGCAAAGAGCTGGAGAAAGAAAGGGCGTCCGTGGGCGCCCTTTTTCGTTGCGCGGGCCCGGCGCCGGCCGGTCACTCCAGCTTCGTCGTCCTGAACTCGGCGCCGGTGACCGGCCCGCGGTTGCGGTTGCGGCGCTCCCAGCCGAAGAATTTCACCACCTCGTCGCGGCGGCTCATGGTGTCCGCCTCGCCCAGGGCCAGCAGCTCCTGCGTGTAAGGCGCCTCGAACAACAGGTAGCTCGCCAGCGCCGCGCCGCGCGCCGCACGGCCTTCGCCCGAGACGCCGACACCGCGCAGCAGCGCCCTGACCGCGGGCGGCAGCGCGTGCAGGTGCCGGGCCGCGATGTCGTCCAGCCGCTGGCTGGGCGCGATGACCAGCACTTCGATCGGCTTGAGGTGGCTGCGGGCGCGGATCTCAGGCGGCAGCATGGCCAGCGTGTTGTTGATGCGCTGCAGGCGCTCGACGTCCACCGCCAGGGCGTCCAGGAAGATGCTCGACAGCGCATGGCCGGCGATTTGCGCCAGGTTGGGGTATTCGTCGCTGCCCGAGCGGCCCTCGGGCTGCGGCACCGTCGGCTCGTGCATGCGGCCCGCCCCCACCACCAGGATGCGCTCGGCGCCCAGGTGCACCGCGGGGGAGATCGGCGCCGATTGGCGCATCGAGCCGTCGCCGAAGTACTCCGAGCGCCCGTGGATCGGCAGGGCGGTGGCCGGGAAGACGAAGGGGATCGCGGCCGACGCGAGCAGGTGCTCGACCGTGATCGCGTCGGGTACCGCCAGGCGCTGCGAACGCGTCCAGGGCTCGATCGGTTCGACGGCGTCGTAGAAGGTCACGTGCTGGCCCGAGCCGTAGCTCGACGCCGTCACCGCCAAGGCGTGCAGGTGGCCGCCGCGCATCAGGTCGGGCAGCCGGTGCACCGGCACCAGCTTGCCGAGCAATTCGCGCAGTGGGCTGTTGTCCAGCAGCGACTTCGGGCGGGCCTTGCGCCAGCGCGCCACCATCCAGCCGATCGACATCATGGTGAGCCAGCGCGCGCCGGTGCGCACCACGCCGAGGGAATCCGAAAGGTAGACCTGGTCGGCGTGGAAGTTGCTCCAGACGTCGACCAGCCCCTGCACCGAGGCCTCGAAGAAATCGGCGTTGCAGGCCAGCGACGCGGCGTTGATGGCGCCCGCCGACGTGCCCGCGATGACGGGGAAGGGATTGCGGTCGGAGGCGTTGCAGTCGCGGCGGATCTTGTCGATGGCCTTGAGCACGCCGACCTGGTAGGCGGCCCGCGCGCCGCCGCCGGTGAGGATCAAGCCGGTGCGCCGGACGGCGGGCGGTGGCGGTGGCGCCGCGGCGGTGGGGGACGCCGCCGCGGCGGCGACGCTGGCGACGGCGGACGCTGAAAGAGGAGGCGCGGGATCCATTCAAAGATTATTCAATGAAGGTCCTGCTGCCGATATGGTGAGTACCCGCCCACGAACCGCCGATTTCCGCGGATCCGCGCGGGCGCTTCGACCCGGTCCGGCGAACGAGGAACGTTCGCCGGAGTATTGGTCCGCCAACGCCCCCTCACCCCCGCCCTCTCCCCCGAGCCGGGGGCGAGGGAGCTTCTTCGCCTTTTCCCACTCGCGGCGGCGCAAGAAAGGTTTCGCCCCTCTCCCGCTTGCGGGAGAGGGCTGGGGTGAGGGGTGAGGGGTCAGTCGTAGACGATCTGCATCTGCCCAGCCTGGACGGCCGATGCCAGGAAGGCCAGGGCCGCGTCGCTCGGGTAGAAGCGCGCGTCCTCGCCCAGGTCCAGCTCGGCGACCGCCTTCGGCCGGGTGAGCTTCAACCGCAGACCCAGGCCTTGGGAGACGTCGCCCTGCTCGGTGCTGACGCGCTTGGCCGGGTGGTCCCTCAGTAACTCGGCCACCGGTGGCGCGGCGGCGCCGTCCACCGCGAGCTGCAGGTGTTTGCCGAAGCGGCAACGGGCGGTGGGCAGGTCCCAGAGCTGGGTGACGTTCAGGCGCACGCCGCCGGAGAAGCGGTCCGGCTGCACCTTGCCCTGGGCGATGACGAGTTCGTCGTCCTTGAGCAGCTCTTTGCTGGCGTTGAGCAGGTCTTCGCTGACGACCGCCTCGATCTGCTCGCTCTTGTCGTCGAGCTTGAAGATGGCCACGCGGCCGCGCTGGCCATTGATGATCCGCAGGTCGCCGACGATGCCGGCCAGCAGCTGCGGCTCCCGACTGTCGATCAGGTCGGCGATCTTGCGCTTGACGAAGCGGCGGACCTCGGCGGCGCTTTCGTCGAACATGTGCCCCGACAGGTAGAAGCCCAGCGCGGCCTTCTCGTGGGTGAGGCGCTCCTTGATGCTCCAGGGCGGCACCGCCACCAGCTCGGGCTCCTGGTGCGAAGCGCCGTGGGCGTCGTCGCCAAAATCGAAGAGCCCGCCCTGGTCCGCGTGGGCCGCCTGGCTGTCGCCGTATTCGAAGGCCAGGCCGATGCTGGCGACCAGCTGCGAGCGTTCGGGGTGGAGCGTGTCGAATGCGCCGGCCTTGATCAGCGCCTCGACCGAGCGCTTGTTGATGCGGCCGCGGTCGACGCGGGCGCAGAAGTCGAACAGCGACTTGAACGGACCGTCCTTCTCGCGCGCCGCGACGATGGCCTCGACCGCGCTCTGGCCGGTGCCCTTGACCGCGCCCAGGCCGTAGCGCACCACGCCGTCGGCCACTGGGTGGAAGAACACCGTGCCGGTGTTGATGTTGGGCGGCTCGAACTTCTGGCCGAGGGCGACGGCGTCGTCGTGGAAGACTTTGAGCTTGTCGGTGTCGTCGAGCGCGACGCTCATGTTGGCCGCTGTGAATTCGGCCGGGTAGTGCACCTTGAGCCAGGCCGTCTGGTAGGCCAGGAGCGCATAGGCGGCGGCGTGCGACTTGTTGAAGCCGTAGCCCGCGAACTTCTCCATCAGGT
>CBJNAE010000278.1:0-5792 GCA_966433995.1 uncultured Ideonella sp.
GGGGGCGGGGGCGGGGGCGGGTCGGACGATGAAGCAAGGCTGGGTACGACCGAAATAAACAAGCGCCACCCGATGGAAGGACAGACGCTCGCCGCCGCCTTCGCCCTGAGTCTGTCGAAGGGCCTTTGCCAATTCCGTTCCGAATCTTTTCAGGCTCGCAACGAAGGCTTCGACAGGCTCAGCCCGAACGGTGGGGGGCTCGACCCGAATGGAGTGGTGCTCGATCGGGAACGGAGTGGTACTTAGCCCAACCGGGGTGAGAACACGCCCACCGTCCCGTTCGCCCTGAGCCTGTCGAAGGGCCTTTGCCACTTCCGTTTCCGAAGCTTCTCAGGCTCGCAACGAAGGCTTCGACAGGCTCAGCCCGAACGGAGTTGGGCTCAGCTCGAACGGACTTGGGCTCAACACGAACGGAGTTGGGCTCAACCCGAACGGAACGGGGCTCAGGCCCGAGCGGAGTTCGGCCCAGCCCGACGGATTGGGCAAGCCGTGGCCCATCTCCGCTGCGCCGCAAAGTCACAATTCATTCTTTCCGTGCAGCCCGACCGGCGCCGCCACATTCATGAAGAAGAAAAACCTCCTCGCCATCCAAGGCGCCGCACTGCTGCTCGCCGCCCTGTCGTCCAGCGCCTTCGCCGCCGAGCCGCCAGACAGCTGGACGGTCTCCGTCCAACAAGACAGAAAACCGCTCCAGCCCTCGCCGAAGGACGGCAAAGTGCGGCTGCGGCGCGCCCCGTTCAGCCTGGCCTTCACCGGGCCCAAGGACATGGGTTTCGGCATCCTGGCGGCGTCGAACTGCCTGCACCTGGAAGGGCTGCTGCGCAGGCCCAACCTGATCGGTGAAGCGATTCGCCCGACCAACATCGCCGCCGAGGGCGCGGCGGCGGGCAACACCTTCCTCACCGTCAACGCACCCGCCGTCATCGAAGCCAACGAAGCCACAGCGCACGCCTGGGGCGAGGACGACGCCAACGACATCCACAGCTTCCAGCAGGTCAAGCCCGCGCCGGCGGGCCGCGCGACGGCCACACGGGCGGTGGAAACCATCCTGGACCAGTACGAAGCCATCAAGAGCAGGGCCTTGCCCGTGGCCCGATACCCGCACGCCGAGATCTGCGTGCTGGCCACCGGCCTGCCGCCGGTCGGCCACATGGCGCACACCCAGCCCCGACTGCTGCGCCTGAGTTTCTAGGCCACCCCGACCTCGACACCATGCAAACCCGCTTCTCCCTCACCCGCGACGACTTCAACCACTTCCAGAAACTGATCGCCAGGCGCATCGCCCTGCGCATCGGCAATTACTCACTGCTGGGCGCCTGCCAGCTCGGCGTGTGGGTGCTGATCGGCCTGGCCGTGGCGAGCTTCTTCCGCCTGCTGGAGGACCACCCCGACGTCGCCTGGCCGATGCGCATCTTCGGCCTCTTCGCCGGCCTCGCGCTGCTCGCGGTGATGCTCATGCCCTACCTGCAGCAGGCGCTGATCCGCAAGCACTTGCTGATGGCCCAAGGCTCCTTCCTGGCCGAGCAGACCGTCACCCTCTCCGAAACCATGCTACGCATCGACGCCTCGCGCGGCTGCGCCGACATGCTGTGGTCGGGCTTCCTCGACGCCGCGCAGGACGAGCGCAACTACTACTTCTTCCTCGACACCGCGCAAGCCGTGATCATCCCCAAAGCCGCGGCCACGGGCGAGTTCAAGGCGCTGCTGGAGCGGCAGCTGCAAGCCATCGGGCAACAGGCCAAAGCCGGCGCCTGACTTTCGTTCCCCAACCGCCACCGGACACCACCATCCCACCGCGCCAGAGCCGGCCCGCCCCATGCCCAGCTTCACGATCCGCACCGAATTGCCTCGAACCACGCCCGAAGCGTTCTGGGCCGGCATGTCGATCGACGCGGTGAACGCCGAGCTGCGGCCCCTGGCGCGCATGGGCGCGCCCACCGCGTGGCGGCGCTGCCCGCTCGACCAGTGGACGACCGGCCGGACGCTGTTCCGCAGCACGATCTGGCTCTTCGGCGTGCTGCCGGTCGACCTGCATTCGCTGCGCCTGGAAGCCCTCCACCCCGGTCCGCGCGGCTTCCTCGAAAACTCTCACACACTGTGGAACCGCCGATGGCGGCACGAGCGCACCACCACACCCACCGCAGCGGGCGGCCTCGTGGTGCAAGACCACCTCACGGTCGAGAGCCGGCTGCCGGGCGCGGCGACGCTGATGATGCCGGTCTACCGGTTCGTCTTCCTGCACAGGCATCGGCGGTTGAAGGTGTTGCACGGGGAAGGGTGACGGGACATCCCACGCGGCAGCAAGCGCCAGAATGCAGCCTTGCCGGCCTTCGGCGCCGCGGCATGAACCATGCGCGACAAGGCTCAACAGAATGGAAATATTTCTCGCCGCGCTTGTCGCACTGGTCGCCTTGAATGGGTGGGCGACCCGCCTGGTCCTGGCAGCGCCCGGTGGGTTGGGCATCCCCAAAGGCATGCTGATCGCCGGCATCTGGCTCATACCGATCGCCGGCGCGTTCAGCGCCAAGGGCCATATCCCGGTCGAGGGCCGACCACCGCAAGCCCCCCGGCGGGGAACGGAAGACCCGGCGCCGGAAGCCCTCGCAGGACGGGGCACGGGCCCCTTCGTCATCGCGGACCACCTGACCGTGGTGGACAACGTCCCGGTACTGGACTGGCGCGCCCTGCACGAATGGGCCCAGGCCCAGCACCCCGGCGACGCCCAAGCGGCCGCCCAGGCCATCGACGAAGGGCGCCGCGCCTGGCTGTTGCAGCTGCGGGACGTGCTGGGGCCGCATGCCCACCTGCACGCCACGGCCGACGCCTACATCCTTTCCACCCTGGACGACCGCGTGCTGCGCGCCACCGCGAAATACATCTCGACCGCGCGGCAAAGGATTTCCCGCGTGCTTGGCGACCTGGCGCGGTTCCCGCCTGGCGAGCGCAGCATCCTGGTCGTGCTCGACAGCGAGGAGGACTACTACCGCTACGTTTCGATCTACTACCCCGACAGCGGCGAGTTCTCCTTCAGCGGCGGCATGCACATCGACGCCGGGTGCCCGCATTTCGTCCTGGTGCGTGCCGACCTTTCGGCCGCCGAACCGGTCATCGCCCATGAACTGACCCACAGCGCCCTGGCCTACCTGCGGCTGCCCAGATGGCTGGACGAAGGGCTGGCCGTCAACACCGAATACAAAGTCGCCGGCGCCAAGCGCCTGTTGCAGACACCGCATGAGCTGCACGAGATGCACCTGCGGTTCTGGAACCCGGACAGGATCCAGGGATTTTGGTCGGGTGCCTCGTTCGACAGGACCGACGACGGCAACCTGCTGTCCTATGAGCTGGCGCGCATCCTCGTGGAGCAGATGGCAGGTCAATGGGAAGGCTTCGCGGAGTTCGTCCGCACCGCCAGGCGCGAAGATGCCGGGGCGACCGCGGCGCAGGCCGCGCTGTCAATCGATTTGGGCTCCCACGCCGCGGCCTTGCTCGAAGTGCCAGCCAGCGACGCCTGGTCGCCGCGGCCCGCCGCATGGTGAGCCCAACCACTCGGCGCCGCGGATGCCCGCCAACGAAAGTCAACCTCAATGGCAACCTGGCCCATGCCGCCGAGAAAGCGGCCAAGGCGACCCAAGCCATCGAAGAGCGGCGCAAGAAGAAAATTGAGCAACAGCGGACCTGAATTGGGTCGGCAAGGAACACCATGGCCACCCTAGAACGCGCCATTGCCATCGCTGCCCAGGCCCACGGCGGCCAACTGGACAAAGCCGGCCAGCCCTACATCCTGCATCCGCTGCGGGTGATGCTGCGCGTGCACACGCCCGAGCAACGCATCGCCGCGGTGCTGCACGACGTGGTGGAAGACTCGGATGTCACCCTCGCCGACCTGGCCGGCGAAGGCTTCCCGCCCGGGGTGCTCGCCGCGGTGGACGCGCTGACCAAGCGCCCCGGCGAAACCCGCCTGCAAGCCGCCCACCGCGCCGCCGCCGACCCTATCGCCCGCGTGGTGAAGCTGGCCGACAACGCCGAGAACATGGACCTCTCCCGCATCCCCCACTCCACCGCCAAGGACCTGGCGCGGATGGAGGAATACCGGCAGGTGCGGGAGGTGTTGCTGGCCGCCGCCCACGTCGGCGGCGAGGGCCCGGGCGGGCTCGCCGCACCCCTGCGTTTCGCGCTGACCCGGGATGATTTCAAGCGCTTCCAGAAGTTGATCGGCCAGCGCGTCGACCGCCAGATGAACCGCCATTTCGGCCTGGTTTTTGCCCAGGCGGCTTCCTGGTTTTTCCTCGTGCTGGCGTTCATGAGCTTCTTCCACCTGATGGACCGCCACCCGCAGGCGGCCTGGCCGCTCAGGCTGCTCGTCCTTTTCGCGGGTCTCGCATGGACGCTGCAATGGGCCAAACCTCTGTTGCGGCAGAACGTGCTGTTCAAACGCATGCCGGATCCCGGCGGCGGCTTCCTGGCGGAAAAGGCCCTGCACTGGTCCGACAGCGGCCTCACGGTCGAAAACGCCCATGGGCAGCACCGGTTCCCCTGGTCAGGTTTCGCCGCGGTCGAGCAGGACGCCCACAACCACTACCTCTTCCTGGACGGGTTGCAAGCCGTGATCGTTCCCAAGGCGGCGTTGACCGGGGCAACCCAGGCGGCATGGGAAGAGCGGTTGCACGCCCTGCGCGCCCGACAGTCTTCCGGCGCCACCGCAGCGCCGTCGTCCCGGCCCGCATGATCAAAGCCCTTTTCGTCTGCGCCCAGAACAAGCTTGCGTGGTCCGCCGCTGTGCCCCGAGTCGATCGGATAGCCGTCGCCAGGCGATGGGGGGAATCAACCGCCGCCGGTAGCCGCCTCGTCCAGCCAACGCTGCGCCAAAGGCGGCAGCAGCGAAGTCGCCTGGCCGCGAAGGAACTTGAAACCGTATGGCGGCCGGTCGACGTCGAGCGACACCAGGATCTTCTCCGCCCTGCCCCGCGCGAGCTTCACCAGCGAGGCGACCGGAAACACCGACAAGGAGGTGCCGACCACCAGCACCTTCGCAGCAGAGGCCACATGCCAGCGCGCCTCTTCGAAATGCTGCACGTTCTCGCCGAACCAGACGATGTCCGGCCTTAGTTGCGAGCCGTCTTCGCAAAGCTGGCCGATCGAGAGCGGCTCGCTGTCGATGCGGTATCGGTGCCGCGCGGGCGACGTCCCGCGCGCGTAGGCCAGTTCGCCGTGCACATGCACCACGCGGGTCGACCCCGCGCGCTCATGCAGCGCGTCGACGTTCTGTGTGATCACCACGACTTCGTAAGCGGCCTCCAGCGAGGCGATGGCCCTGTGCCCGGCGTTCGGCTCGGCCAACCAGGCCTTCCGCCGCCGCTCGTTGTAGAAGTCCAGGACGACTTGCGGATGGCGTGCCCAGCCTTCGGGACTGGCCACCTCCTCCCAGGCGTAGTTGTTCCACAGGCCCTTGGCGTCGCGGAAAGTCGGCAAGCCGCTCTCAGCACTGACACCCGAGCCTGAGAAGACAACGATCTTCCTGGGTTGGATATCGGGCTTCGGCATGGTGGGCACCGCTTTGGGATGGTCGGAGAAGAGGCGCAGGGAGGGAGGATGATGATTCCCGGACGCTCGGCGCCATCATCGTTCAGGCGGGGAGTCGTGCCTTCGTTCGCGTTGAATCCAATCTGGCCGTTCGCGCTGGGGGTGTCGAAGCCTTATCGGCAAGCCTCCCGTGCTCCGAGAAGCCGGAGTGACAAGGGCCCTTCGACAAGCTCAGGGCGAACGGAACAGGAACAGGAACAGGAACAGGAACA
>CBJNAE010000279.1:0-5767 GCA_966433995.1 uncultured Ideonella sp.
CCCACGGCTTCGCACATGCGGCGGATCTGGCGCTTCTTGCCTTCCACCAGCACGAATCGCAGTTGGTCTTCGTTGACCCATTCCACCTTGGCCGGGCGTAGCGGCTGGCCGTCCAGTTCCAGGCCGTGGTTCAGCTGGGCCAGCTGCCGCGCCGAAAGGGCTTGCTGCGCGGGCAACTGGCCGTCCAGGCTCTGCACGCGCACCAGGTATTCCTTGTCGACGGGGCTGTCTTCGCCGATCAGCGCCTTGGCGACGCGCCCGTCCTGCGTCAGCACCAGCAGGCCGGTGGAGTCGATGTCCAGCCGGCCCGCGGGCACCAGGCTGCGCAGGTGGTCGCGGTGGAAGCGCACGCCGCTGCCGTCTTCGCGCCACTGGTTCTGCGGCGTGACCAGCACGAAGGCGGGCTCGTAGCCGTCTTCCGCCTGGCCGCTGACGAAGCCGATCGGCTTGTTCAACAGCACCGTGACCTGCCTGGCCTGCTGCTGGCGGGCCTGGCCGTCGATGGTCACCGCCTGGCCGGGCAGCACGCGCGAGCCCAGTTCGCGCACCACTTCGCCGTCGACGCGCACCCAGCCTTTTTCGATCCATTCGTCGGCTTCGCGGCGCGAAGCCAGGCCCAGCTCGCTCATGCGCTTGGACAGGCGCACGCTGCCCAGGGCGTGCTCGGGCGCCGGTTGCTCCGGGGTTCGCCTTTCGGTTTCCGCGGCGGACGCGGGTTTCCTGGCCCGGGAGGAGACAGTCGCGGCGACCGGCGGCGCCGGGCGCGCGGTGGACCGTTTCGGCGCGCGGTCTTCCTTGAAGGTGGGTTCCGCGGTGCGAGGCTGCCGCGCTTGGGCCGCGCCGCGGGTTGCCGGCCGGGCCGGGTCGCTGACGCGCCCGCTGTCACCGTACGCGCGTGCCGGCGGTGATTTTTCGGAGGCGTCCGACGCTTCACGGGGCGGGGCGCTGACGCGGCCGAAGGCGGTGTTGCCGCTTCTTGGCCGCGGAGGTGCGTCGTCGCGCCGGGATGGCTCGAAAGCTTTGGATGGAGAGCCGGCATGCGCCGGTGGGCGCGTGTCGCGGCTCGGTGGTGCCGCAGGGCGTGTGGACCGCGGCGAGGGTCGGTCGCGGGTCTCGCCGGTGCCGGGCCGGGCATCACCCCGCTGTCCGCGGCCCGCTTCCGTGCGCCCAGGGCCCCGCGAAGGTGGGGAAGGGCGGCGGTCATCGGCCGGCCGGGGCCGCCGGGCATCCGGCCGCTGGCCCGGCGCAGGGTTCTTGGGCTCGCGCCGCGGTTCTTGCCGTTCCTGCCGCATCGCGGCTTCCCGTTCCGCGCGCTGGGCCTGGGCTTCGGCCAACGTGGGGCGTTGGCGCACGCCGCTGCCGGCGCCGCGCACCGGAGGCCGGGACGGCTTGGCACCGGGCCGGCGGGTGTTGTCGGATGACTCCGTCGGGCTTTTCTTGAGTTTCAGCGTGGTGGCCATGCGTGGGTCGTCTCGGGAAGCGGGTTGGGATTGGAACACGCCCGGCCGCGCCGTGGCGGGGAAGAAGCCGGGCGGGGCAGGGTGCGGCGGCGGGCCGCGAAAAGGTGCGCAGAGGCTGTCCCGGCCTCAGCGGCCGCGCAGGAACAGGGCGTCGAGTTCCTTGACGGTGACCTGGCGCCAGGTGGGGCGGCCGTGGTTGCATTGGTCGGAACGCTCGGTGCGCTCCATGTCGCGCAGCAGGGCGTTCATCTCGGCCAGCGTCAGCTGGCGGTTGGCCCGCACCGCGCCATGGCAGGCCATGGTGGCGAGGATCTCGTGCTGGGCGCGTTCGACCAGGTTGCTGGCCTCGAACTGCGCCAGGTCCGCCAGCACGCTGCGCGCCAACTCGACCACGTCCCCCTGCGACAGCGCGGCCGGGCGCGAGCGCACCGCCAGCGTTTGCGGGCCAAGGGGCGAGATGTCCAGGCCCAGGGTCTGCAGCGTGGCGGTGTGGGCCTGCGCGGCGGCCAGTTCGGCGGGCGTCGCTGAAAAGGTGACCGGGATCAGCAAAGGCTGGGATTCGATCGCCGCCGCGCCCAGGCCGGCTTTGAGCCGTTCGTAAACCACACGCTCGTGGGCGGCGTGCATGTCGACCACCACCAGCCCTTCGCGGTTCTCGGCCAGGATGTAGATGCCGGCTATCTGGGCGATCGCCCGGCCGAGTGGCCAGTCGTCGGGATGGACTTCGGTGCCGACGGGGGAGGGGACGCCTGCCGGCGCGCCGGTCTGCGGGCCGGCCGGGGCCGGGGTCTGGGCATCGTGGCGCGGGCCAGCCGAGTCGCCATCTAGCGGAACGCCGGCGCGGTCGGCCGCACCGGCGCCTGCCATGGCCGGCGGCGCCGGCCGCCACGCGGCAGGCACTTCCTGCGCATGCAGCACCGATGCCTGCTGCAACCCGAGGCGGCCTTGCTGGTAGGGGCGGTTGGCGAAACCGCCGGTCCACGCGGCCGGTCCCGCGCCCGCGGCACGGCTGGCGCCATCGTCGACCGGGGCATCCGCCGCCGGGGCGAACGCCAGCGGGCGCTGCGGCAAGGCGGATTGGCCTTCATCGACCGGGCTGGCGCCGGGCGAGGCGGCCAGCGCCTTGGACGGCGCCAGCACCGACACCACCGCCTTGTGCACCGCCTGGTGCACGGCGCGCGACTCGCGGAAGCGCACCTCGATCTTGGTGGGGTGCACGTTCACGTCGACCTGCTCGGGCGCGATGTCGATGAACAGCACATAGCTCGGCTGGCGCTGGCCGTGCAGCACGTCGTCGAAGGCGGAACGCACCGCGTGGGCGATCAGCTTGTCGCGCACATAGCGGCCGTTGACGTAGACGTATTGCTGGTCGCTGCGCGAACGCGCGGCCTCCGGCGTGCCGACGCGGCCGCTGATGCGCATCACGCCGGCGTCCCACGCCACCGGGCGGCTCTGCGCGATGAAGTCGCGGCCGAGCACGTCCTGCAGGCGCGTCTCGGGGACGGCGGTGCGCCACTGCTGCGACAGCTTGCCTTCGTGCCAGATGGCGAAGCCGACGCCAGGCCGGGCCAGGGCATGGCGCCGCACCGCTTCGACGCAGTGCGCCAGTTCCGTCGCCTCGGACTTCAGGAACTTGCGGCGTGCCGGCGTGTTGAAGAAGAGTTCTCGCACCTCGACGCTGGTGCCCACGCCGCGCGCCACCGGCTGCAGCTCGCCGGAGCGGGCGTCCAGGCGCAGCGCATGGCCTTCGCCGCGCGGCCTGCTGGCCAGCGCGACCTCGGCCACCGAGCTGATCGCTGCCAGCGCCTCGCCGCGGAACCCCATGGTGGCGACCTGTTCCAGGTCGTCCAGGCTGCCGATCTTGCTGGTGGCATGGCGCTTCAGAGCCAGCGGCAGCTCGTCGGCCGGGATGCCGCAGCCGTCGTCTTCGACCACCACCGCGCGGATGCCGCCGGCCACCAGCTTGAGCGTGACCTGGGCGGCGCCCGAATCGAGGGCGTTGTCCACCAGTTCTCGCACCACCGAGGCGGGCCGCTCGACGACTTCGCCGGCGGCGATCTGGCTCACCAGTTCGTCGGGCAGTTCGCGGATGGGGCGGCGCGGGGCGTCTTGGAGGGCAGCGGTCATCGCACGATTTTAGGCAGCCGTGGCCGCCGGCCCCGGACCCCCGGGGTGCCGCCCCGGCCTCACGCCGATTCCGTCGCGAACCCTCCACGCGTGTGGTCTTCCCGCCCCTCGCGTTGCGGGATGTACAGGCGCGGGGCCATGGCGGCGAGCCACCGCAGCAGGCTCGTGGGGACATGGCGCATCAAGGGATGCAGCCAGCTGTGCGGCACCCGGGTCTTGATGACGGCGCCGTAGTCGCACGAAGCCTCGTGCGGGAAATAGTCGGGCACCACGGCGACCAGTTCATTGAAGCCTTTCCCGTGGTAGTAGCGCAGTTGGGGGTCCAGCGGTAGGCCGCCGCGCGTCGACCGTGCGTAGGCGAGCGGCGACGCGCCGGGGTTGCGTTCCAGGTGTCGCCTCAGGCCCGGCATCGGCGAGCCGAGGTAGACCTCGCGATCGCCGCGCTTGACCGAGTAGAGGTAGGCGAACGCGATCAATTGCATCGCGGCGTCCGGGTCGACGCTCGTCAGGCTGATGCCGAAGAGCGCGCCGGTGCGGCGGTTCTTCTCGCCGCAGGCCAGGTCGAGCGCTGCGCTTTTCGCCCAGTCGGACGGACGGACCCACTGCTCGGCGCTGGTCGGTTTGCAGAACAGCGAAGCCATCAGTTCGCCTGTTTCGGCGCAGAAGGCGCCGCCGCACAGCAAAGGGTTGGCCTGGATGCGCGTCTGGAAGTCTTGTGCGGTGGCCGATTGCTCGTCGGTCCACTGCTTGCGTTCCAGGTCGAGCAAGGCAGGCACGTCGCCCAGGCGCAGGAAACGCGTGACGTAGCGGCGGCGCCGGGCGGGGCCGAGGGTCTTTTTCTGCCTTTGCATCATGGTGGTGTGGTTGGCGAGTTGGAGAAAAGCTTGCGGCCGGCGTGGCAGGTGCAGCCGTGCCGACGGCCGAACAGGTTGATGTCATGCAGGAACTGCCGGGCGCCGGTGGCCAGCCACAGGGCGCGCAACCGCGAAGCCGGGCCGAAAAAGCCGCTGACGAACACGCTTGCCCGCAGGTTGGACACTTCGTGCCACCAGCCGTGGGGTACATAGATGGCGTCGCCGGGGCCGAGATCTGCCTGGAAGAGCGCCCCGGCGGCGCCGGGCTCGCCGGCGAGGTCGCGCATGCCGATGCGGGCCAGGCGCGCCCAGCGGTCGTATTTCCGCGAGAGAGCGCCCAGGGTCTCCACCGTGCCGGGGCGGGCCAACTGGAAGCGCTTGGCGCCACGCACCAGAACGGCGAGGTTGTCGACCAGGTCGTAGTGAAGGCCGGTGCGTGCGGCCTTGGGGCCGATCCATGCGCTGCGCACGATGGGCTGGCCGGGCGGGAAAAGGCCGTCGACTGGCGCGTCTTGCGCCAGTGCGGGCAGTTCCTTGAAAAGGTCGAATTCCTTGAGGTGGCCGGTGGCGTCGGGGTTCCCGCCGGCCGTGTCGAGCCTGGCGAGGTAGTCGGACCAGGTCGACGCGGAAAAGAGCGTCGCGCCGAGTTCGCGGTTGCCGTGGACCAGCGTGACCGGGCGCGGGCCGCCGCATTTGGCCAGGTGGGCGAAAGTCCAACGCTCCAGCGCTGGCCAGTGCCGCGCGGCACCGCGCAAGACCACCGGGCAGGGCCCGCCGACCGCGTTCTCCCAGGCGCCGGAGGACTCGGGGACTGGGAGGAACACCGCCGGCGCCACGCCGTCCTCGATCCCGGGGTGGGGGGGCAGGGCTTCAGAAAACGCCTGCACTGGGTTGACTCCTGTTCGCATGGGCAGGAGTTTTCCGGGGCAATGTGAAACCGCGTTGACGGGCGTGTGACAGGCGGTGCCCGCTCTGATCGAAGGCATGGCGGCGCTGCCGCACCATCATCATGCTGTCACGGAGACGCCCCACCATCGCGGCCGTCCACCCGATTCGAAAGAGAGGTTCAAGATGACCGCGCAAGCCATGCAGACCACGCAAAGGCAGCAACACACCTTGCTCAAGCGCCAGATCGCCCAAGAATTGGCGCACGGCGGCAAATGGCACCGGATGCCGGAGCTGCTCAACCGCATGCATGAAGCCCGCGTCGCCCTGCAGGCCGGGCGGCCCGTTCCGGCCTGCCGGGGCACCGTGGAGCGCCAGGCAGTCGGTTAATCTTACTGTGTCAAAAAACTGCCCCTGCGTGAGCCCCGCCCGCAGCCGCAA
>CBJNAE010000280.1:0-5763 GCA_966433995.1 uncultured Ideonella sp.
AGGCCAGATCACGATCGGCACCAGCGGCTTCGCGGAATTCGAGGCCCAGGTGCAGTCGGGACAGCTGCGCGCGATCGGCTTCACCGCCCCGGCGCGCCAAAAAGGCGTGAACGTGCCCACGCTGATGGAGCAGGGCATCGACGTGGAGATCGGCAACTGGCGCGGCATCTACGCGGCGCCCGGCATCACGCCCGAGCAGCGCAAGGTGCTGGTCGACGCGGTGGCCAAGGCCATCCGCACGCCCGGCTGGGCCGAGACGGTGCAGAAGAACCGCTGGGGCCAGTCGGTGTTGCTGGGCGACAAGTTCTCCGCCTTCGTCGACGACGAGACGGTGCGCCTGCGGGCCTTGATGAGCAAACTGGGGCTTCTCGGCAAACCCCTTTGACAGGGCGCCTGGCGAACCCATACATCCACAGCAGAGAGGTCCACCATGCGCAGACGCTTGTTCCTGCACCGCTCCTGCAGCGCCGGCCTGGCGGCGGCCTCGCTCGTGGCGGCATGGCCCGCCCGGGCGGCCGCTTTCAACCAGCTGCGCGTCTACATCCCCGCCAACGCCGGCGGCGGCTGGGACGCCACCGGCCGTGCGCTGGGCAACGCCTTGCAAGGCGCCGACCAGGCGTCCGCCGTGGCCTACACCAACAAGGGCGGGCAGGGCGGCCTGGTGGGCTTGCCGGAGTTCGTCCAGCAGCACGCCGGCGACCCGCAGGCGCTCTTCGTCGGCGGCCTGGTGATGGTCGGCTCGATCGCCTTGAACCGGCCGGCGGTCGACTTGCGCCAGCTCGCGCCGGTGGCCAGACTGAGCACCGACCTGCTGGTGGTGGCCGTGCCGCGCAATTCTCCCCACAAGGATTGCGCCAGCCTGATGCGCGAGCTGGCGACGCGGACTGCGGCGGTGCCGATCACCGGTGGCGGCGCTGGCGGCGTGGACCACATGTGCACCGCCATGGTGGCACGCGCCGCGGGGGCCGACCCGGCGCAGCTCAACTACCTGCCGCTGTCCAGTGGCGCCGACGCGTTGAAAGCGCTGGCCGACGGCCGCGCCCAGGCCGTCATCTCCGGCTACGGCGAGTTGAAGCAGGCGTTGCAGGACGGCCACCTGCGGGCGCTGGGCATCACCTCGGTGAAATCCAGTTTCGGCATCCCTTCGCTGCGCGAGCAGGGGGTGAACGTGGACCTGAGCAACTGGCGCGGCGTGTTCGCCGGCCGCGGCATCGCGCCAGCGCAGGTGGAGGCCCTGCGCGAATCCGTCTTCAAGGCGACGCAGCACGCTTCGTGGAAAGAGGCGCTGGCGCGCAACGCCTGGCAACCCGCCTGGGCCACCGGCAAGGAGTTCCAGGAGGTGATCGACCTGGACATGGCGATGTCGCTCGCCCTGGTCAAGGTGCTGAAGCTGCGCAAGGACGGCGGCTGACGCGGCCGCCCCGCGGGGCCACGTTCAACGCGCTGCGCCTGCGGCCAGTGCGCGCTCGCGCTGTCGCGCCAGCGATTCGGCGCCCTCCTCGGGGGCCTGCGTGTCCCAACCCTGCAGGTGGCGGGTCGCCACGCCGCCCAGGGCGGCGATCCACGCCGGCTGGTCGTTCAGGCAGGGGATGTATTCGAAATGCTTTCCCCCCGCCCCCAGGAAGGCGGCGCGGGCTTCCATGCCGATCTCTTCCAGCGTTTCGAGGCAATCCGAGGTGAAGCCGGGGCAGGCCAGGTCGACGCGCTGGATGCCTTGCTGCGCGAGCTCGACCAGGGTCGGCTCGGTGTAGGGCTGCAACCACTTGGCCTTGCCGAAGCGGCTCTGGAACGTCACCAGCACCTGCCCATCCCCCAGCCCCAGCGCTTCGCCGAGCAACCGCGCGGTCTTCAGGCATTCGCAGTGGTAGGGGTCCCCCAGCAGAAGCGTGCGCTCGGGCACGCCGTGGAAGCTCAGCACCAGCTTCTCGCCGCGGCCGTTGGCCTGCCAGTGGCCGCGGATGCGCTGGGCCAGGGCGTCGATATAGCCGGCGTCATCGTGGTAGCGGTTGACGAAGCGCAGCTCGGGCAGCGCGCGGGTGCGGCGGCCCCAGGCGTAGACCGCGTCGCAGACGCTGGCCGTCGTGGTGCCGGAGTACTGCGGGTACAGCGGCAGCACCAGCACCTGGCGCACCCCGCCTTGCTTGAGTTCGTCGAGCACCGAGGCGATCGACGGCTGGCCGTAGCGCATCGCGTGGCGCACCGCCACCCGGTGCCCGCGCTCGCCGAGGTGGCCCTGCAGCAGCTTCGCCTGCTTTTCCGTCCAGACGCGAAGCGGCGAGCCTTCGGGCGTCCAGATGCTGGCGTATTTGCGTGCGGACTTGGCCGGCCGCACCCGCAGGATGATGCCGTGCAGGATCAGCAGCCACAGCAAGCGCGGGATCTCGACCACCCGCGGGTCGCCGAGGAACTCGGCCAGGTAGCGCCTGAGCGCCGGGGCCGTCGGTTCGTCCGGCGTACCCAGGTTGCAAAGCAGCACGGCGGTGCGGGGCCCCGCCGGCGCCTGGCCGTGGGTGTGGTTGGGCTCGGGGGCGAAACGCATGGTGGTCGGT
Organism: uncultured Ideonella sp.; assembly: GCA_966433995.1. GTDB lineage: Bacteria > Pseudomonadota > Gammaproteobacteria > Burkholderiales > Burkholderiaceae_C > JANPCX01. The sequence continues at coordinate 2,550 of CBJNAE010000280.1, forward strand.
GGCGGGTCGGTGGTATTCAGGACGGCGGGCGTGTCGCCGCCGGCGGCGGCCGGCGCGTCCTGCGCGGGAGGGGCATCGATTGTCGCCGCGGCGGGCCGGCGCGATGGGCTACGCCGGCCCCAGCCTGGCGCGCCAGGCTTCGATGTCGGCGTGAACCACCGCCAGGTCCAGCGGCTTGGTCCAGTAGCCGGCGAAGCCGGCCGCTTGAGCGCGGGCGAGGTCGTCGGCGTAGGCGTCGGCGGAACACATGAAGGCCGGGGCCTGGGCCAGCCCGGCGATGGCGCGCAGCCGCGCCAGCAGCTCGTAGCCGGTGGTATCGGGCAGGTGCGCGTCCAGCACCAGCACCTGCGGCATCCAGTCGACCAGGCAGGCCAGGGCCTCTTCGCCGGTTTCCGCGCACCGCAGGTCGATGTCGCCGCGCAGGCGCATCGCCTCTTCGAACAAGATGGCGTTCAGGCGGTTGTCTTCGACGTAGAGCATGCGCAGGGCGGGCGCATGCGCCGGAAGGTTTTGGGTCATGGTCGTCGAGCCGGGCCAACGGTTGCATTGCCGCAGCGAGCGCTGCGAGGGAACGGATGGAAATTTCCGCGCGACATCCGCGGCGCACTGTAACGGACAATGCATACACACTTTGCTGACGCGGCGAACGCGTCCTCGATTGACCACAGATTTCCATGAACCCACCGAAAATTTCTGCCATCACCCTGGATTTGGACGACACCTTGTGGCCCGTGTGGCCGGCGATCGAGCGGGCGGAGCACCACCTGCACGCCTGGCTGCGGGAGCACGCGCCGGAGATGGCCGCGGCGCTGGACGCGGCCGGCCTGCGCCGCCTTCGCGACGAGGTGGCCCGGGAGCGCCCCGAATGGGCCCACGATCTGAGCGCCATCCGCCTGGAAAGCCTGCGTCGCGGGCTGGTGCAGCACGGGCACAGCGCCGACCTGGCGGAGCCCGCCTTCGAAATCTTCCTGGCGGCGCGCCAGCGGGTGGACTTCTACCCCGACGCGCGCCCTGCCATCCAGCGACTGGCCTCGCGCTTCAAGCTGCTGGCCCTGACCAACGGCAACGCCGACCTGGGCCGCCTGGGGCTGTCCCACTGGTTCGCCGGCATCGTGAGCGCGCGCCAGGCCGGCATCGGCAAGCCGCACCCCTACATCTTCATGAGGGCCTGCACCGCCCTTCGCCTGCCGGCCAAGCAGGTGCTGCACGTCGGGGACGACCTCGACACGGACGTGGCCGGCGCGCTGTCCTCGGGCATGCACGCCGCCTGGGTGTGCCGCCACCGCTCGGCCCATGCACACCGGCCGAAGCCCGATGGCGTGCACAAGGTGGCCGACCTGCACGCGCTGGCGAGTTGGCTGGGTTGCTGAGGCGCTGAGGCGCAGGCCGGGCACCGGCCGCCGAGACTACAGGTCGCGCGGCTGCGTGTCCGAGAACTTCAGCACTTCGAAATGCACGCAGGGCGCGGTGATGTCGCTCGGCGGCGCGCCCAGGCCGATCACGCCGCTGCCGTGCAGCGTGCAGCTGCTGCGCCGCAGGTTGACCACTTCCTTGTCGTTGGCGAAGCGCACGTAGGTGCCGTTGTAGCTGAGGTCGCTGAGCGAGAAGGTGCCGCCGTGCCAGTCGATGCGGGCGTGCGAGCGCGAGACGCGGCTGTCGTCGATGCAATAGGTGGCCTGCGAACTGCGCCCCAGCACCACCGGCAGGCTTTGCGGGGAATAGACCCGGTTCAGGTCGAGCCAGGTGAGGCGGATGCCCTCCGGGTCGGGCGAAAGCATGATGTCGCCGTAGGCGGTGGCCGCCGAATCGCTGGGCCGCAGCGTTTCGAGCAGGTAGACGTGCACCGGCTCTACCCGGCCGCGCAGTTGCATGCGGTCGAGGCTGCGGAAGCGCGAGCGGGTGATGGCGGGGAGGTCTTCCACCACCACTGAGGTGGCGAGGGTCTCGTTGTCGCCGGCGTGGTCGAGCAAGCGGGCGGCGACGTTCACCGCGTCGCCGAAGCAATCCCCCGCCATCTCGACGACTTCGCCGCGCGCCAGGCCGACCTGCAGCTTCAAGGCGGGCAGCTTGGCGGCGGAGAAATCGCCGCCAGGCAGTGTCATCGGGCCGGAGCCGTGGCCGTGCGTGGCGATGCGTTCGAGCGAGTCGTGCATGCCGTCGGCGGCCTGGATCGCCGAGGCGGAATCCGAGAACATGGCCATCAGGCCGTCGCCCAGGGTCTTGACCACGGTGCCGCCGCAGTGGTTCACGACCCGGCAGGCCAGGGCGACACTCTGCGTGACCACGGCCGTGGCGTTGGCGTTGCCCATCAACTCATAGAGGGCGGTGCTGCCGCGCAGGTCGGCGAAAAGCACCGTGCGTTCGATCATCTCCGACATGGGGTCAGGTGCGGATTCATGGAGGAATGTGCGAAGTTTAACGATCCGCCGCAGGCCGTCGCGGCGGAAAAGCCATGAAAAAACCCCACCGCGGCGGGTTTGCCGGGGTGGGGGCGGCGTGAAGGGCCGCTTCCGCGACGCCTGTCCGGCCAATCAAAGATTGTCCAGATAGGTACGCAACTTGTGGCTCCACCGCAAGCTGAGGCACGGCCGCCAAGGCGACCGCGGCCGCCTGCGGCGGCACCTACTTTGCCAATCAGAGATTGTCCAAGTAGGTCCTCAGCTTGTGGCTCCGCCGCAAGTTGCCAGGCGCTTGCTGAGCAATCGCCGCCGCCTTCGGCGGCCCTATCCGGCCAATCAAAGATTGTCCAGATAGGTACGCAACTTGTGGCTCCACCGCAAGCTGAGGCGCAGTCGCCAAGGCGACCGCGGCCGCCTGCGGCGGCACTACCTGGCCAATCAGAGATTGTCCAGGTAAGTCCTCAGCTTGTCCGAGCGGCTGGGGTGTTTGAGTTTGCGGATCGCCTTGGCCTCGATCTGGCGGATGCGCTCGCGGGTCACGTCGAACTGTTTGCCCACTTCTTCCAGGGTGTGGTCGGTGGACATCTCGATGCCGAAGCGCATGCGCAGCACCTTGGCTTCGCGCGGGGTGAGGCTGTCGAGGATGTCCTTCACGACGTCGCGCAGGCCGGCCTGCATGGCGGCTTCGATCGGCGCGGTGTTGTTGGTGTCCTCGATGAAGTCTCCGAGGTGGGAGTCGTCGTCGTCGCCGATGGGGGTCTCCATCGAGATCGGCTCCTTGGCGATCTTCATGATCTTGCGGATCTTGTCCTCGG
>CBJNAE010000281.1:0-5759 GCA_966433995.1 uncultured Ideonella sp.
CCGTCGAAATGCAGCTGCATCAGCGCATGGGGGTGCGAGCTGTCGACCCAGATCGTCTTTTCGTTGTCCACCACCGGCGCGTCGCCGCTTTCCACCGCGGACTCCAGCACGCTGCCCAGCACCAGGCGCCGCAGCACGCGGATCACTGCCTCCTCGCCGGTGGCGGGGCGCCTTTGACGGTCCAGCAGAAGGGTCGGCTCGTTGAGCGATTCCTGGTGCAGCCAGAACCAGACGCCTTGCCCAGGCGCCGCTTCGGCGCCGGGGCCGTGGCTGTCGCCCCAGGCGTTGGAGGCTTCCCCTGGCACCACGCCCTGCGGGTCGTAGGCGAGGGCGCCCAGGCCGTCGCCCACCTCGGTGAACACCGCCACGCTGCGCCGGTAGCGGGCGAGGACTTCGGGTGCCAGCTGGTCTTCCAGCGACTCGTGCCCCCAAATGCCGGAGAGCAGGGTTGCCTCGACGGTGGTCAAGTCCTGGGGGCGGTGAAAGTAAGAGTTGCCCAACTCGGTCTTCAGCCCCAGCACTTGCGCCACCGCCGGCGGCCACTGCATGCCCAGCCGCCGCCCGGCCGCGGCCAACGCCTCGTCCACCGGTTCGCCCGCCTCGGCCCGGAACTCGCGGAATCGGTAGTCGCTGTTCGCCTGGTCTAGCGCTTCCAGCCGTGCGGAAAACTTGAGCAGCCGCTGATCCAAAGTGACCGCGCTGTCGTGCAAGACCGAGGTATAGGGCGCCGCGTCCGCCAGGTTCCAGGCGCGCTTGAAGGAGATGGCCTTGCCGTCCTCCTCGCGCGTCAGCGTGCCGGTCAGCAGCGCTTTCTTCGCGCCGGCCGGTAGGTGGAATTCAGCGCTCGGCTGACGGCTCATGCCGCTGTGCGCCGCTATTTCCTCGATGTGGCAGACCGGCTGGCCGTCGACCTCCAGGCGGGCGACCAGTTTGTCGCCCGTCTGGAGCCAAGGGTGGATGCCGGTGCGGGCGCCCGGGAAGGGGTCTGTGCCATCGGGCGTCGCCGCCCGAGTCCCGGCCGGGATTCGGCCGCTTTTCTTGAATGCCTGGAAGAGGTTGGAAAGGCTCATCGATTCGAAACGGTTTGGGGTTGTCGGAGGGAGGTGGCACGGTGGGCTGGCCTACCCGCTTTCGCCGCACCGGATTTTCGCCCCTGTCGCATGGCCTGCGCGATCCCCGGCGACGCGCTACCTACGCCATCTGTCGTATTCCCCGGCGCGGCTCCGGTCCCTAAGCTGCACCCCGGTTAAACGAAAGCCCGCCGTCGCCGGGCCCCCACCGCACACCCTCTTCAAACAGCCAGGAGCCTTCCGCATGAAAAACGCCTCTCGCCGCAGTTTCGTCGCCCGCCATTGCCTGGGCGCCATCGCCTTGGCCACCACAGCGCTGGGCTTCTCGGGCCTGGCCCACGCCCAGTCGGCCACCATCAAGGTCGGCGTGCTGCACTCGCTGTCCGGCACCATGGCCATCTCCGAGACGGTGCTCAAGGACGTGGCCCTGATGGCCATCGACGAGATCAACGCCAAAGGTGGCGTGCTGGGCAAGAAGCTCGAACCGGTGGTGGTCGACCCGGCCTCGAACTGGCCGCTGTTCGCCGAGAAGGCCAAGCAGCTGATCACCCAGGACAAGGTGGCCGCGGTGTTTGGCTGCTGGACCAGCGTGTCGCGCAAGTCGGTGCTGCCGGTGTTCGAGGAGACCAACAGCCTGCTCTTCTACCCGGTGCAATACGAAGGCGAGGAGCTGTCGAAGAACGTCTTCTACACCGGTGCGGCGCCCAACCAGCAGGCCATCCCGGCGGTGGAATACTTGATGAGCAAGGACGGCGGATCCGCTAAAAGGTTCGTGCTGCTGGGCACTGACTACGTCTACCCGCGCACCACCAACAAGATCCTGCGCGCCTTCCTGAAGTCCAAGGGCGTGGCCGAGGCCGACATCATCGAGGAGTACACCCCCTTCGGCCACAGCGACTACCAGACCATCATCGCCAAGATCAAGAAGTTCGCCTCCGAGGGCAAGAAGACGGCGGTGGTTTCCACGATCAACGGCGACTCCAACGTGCCCTTCTACAAGGAGCTGGGCAACCAGGGCCTGAAGGCGACCGACGTGCCGGTGGTGGCGTTCAGCGTGGGCGAAGAGGAACTGCGCGGTGTCGACACCAAACCGCTGGTCGGCCACCTGGCCGCGTGGAACTACTTCATGTCGGTGAAGAACCCCACCAACACTGCCTTCGTCAAGGCCTGGAGCGACTACGCCAAGGCCAAGGGCATCGCCGGCCACAAGGACAAACCGCTGACCAACGACCCCATGGAAGCCACCTACATCGGCATCCACATGTGGGCCCAGGCGGTGGCCAAAGCCAAGTCGACCGACACCGACAAGGTGATCGCCGCCATGGCTGGCCAGACCTTCCCGGCGCCGGGCGGCTTCACGTCCACCATGGACAAAGAGAACCACCACCTGCACAAGCCCGTCTTCATCGGCGAGATCAAGGCCGACGGCCAGTTCAACGTGGTGTGGAAGACCAAGGGCCCGGTCGTGGCCGACCCGTGGAGCGACTACATCGATGAGAACAAGGGGAAGAAGAACGTGCCTGAGAAGAAGTGACGGCGGCAGTCCTTGCGGCCTGAGTTGCACCTCCGTTCGGCCTGAGTTGCACCTCCGTTCGGGCTGAGTTGCACCTCCGTTCGGGCTGAGTTGCACCTCCGTTCGGGCTGAGTCGCATCTCCGTTCGGGCTGAGCCTGTCGAAGCCTTCGCGCGAACCTGCAAAGCTTCGACGAATTGGAGTGGCAAGGGCCCTTCGACAGGCTCAGGGCGAACGGGAAACGGGACAGGAGATTCTTCCCGCCTCCCGCCGTCCAGATTGAGCCAACCTCGGTTCGGGGCTGAGCCTATCCGAGCCCATCCGCGAACCCTCGGCGCTTCGAGAGTCGGAGCGGCAAAGGCCCTTCGACAGGCTCAGGGCGAACGGACTTCAAGCCGGCCCCTTTCGTTTGCTCGCCCACGCAACGCACAGCACCATGACCTTTTCCAATCACGGTCGAAATTCCGCGGGGACTTCTCTGAAAGCGGTCATTTCGGCGCTGAGCATCTTTCTGCTGGCAGCCTTCAGCCCCGCCCATGCCGTCACCCTGGACCAGGCCCGAGCCATGGTCGCCGGCGACAACGACGAGCGATCGGCCGCCCTCGCGCAGTCGGTGCTCGATGCCGATCCCACGCTCGAAGCCTTCCTGCAAGCGCTGCTGAACGACGAGGTGAAGGTCTCGGGCGAGCAGGTGTTCCTGCTGCGCGGCGGCAAGGCGGTCTCGCTCGAAACCGGCGCCGAAGCGCCGTTGCCCGCCGATGCCGAGGACGTCAGCAACAACAACCGCATGCGCACCGAGATCGAGACCGCGCTGGCCTCGCTCAAGCTGCTGTCGGGCGACCTGCCGGCGCGCGCCGCAGCGATCCGGCAGCTCAAGGACCAGCCCGACGACAGCCGGCTGCCGCTGATCGAGAAGGCCATGGCGGCGGAGGCCGACCCGGGCCTCAAGGCGGAGCTCTCGCTGCTGCGCTCGGCGATGCTGGTCGCTTCGTCCGACAAGGAAAAGCGCCTGCAGGCCGCGCTGGACCTGGCCCGCAGCGGCCAGGGCGCCACGCAGGGCCTGCTGGCGGAGCGCCTGCTGCCCGGTGTGGAGGCCGACGCCGACGTGCGCGCCGCGCTGCGGTCGTCCTTGAACGCGGTGTCTTCCCGGCTGGCCTGGGGCGAGCGGCTGGGCGCGGTCTTCAGCGGCGCGAGCCTGGGCTCCATCCTGCTGCTGGTGGCCCTGGGCCTGGCCATCACCTACGGGTTGATGGGCGTCATCAACATGGCCCACGGCGAGCTGATGATGATCGGCGCCTACGCCACCTACGTGGTGCAGAACCTGTTCCGGGCCCACCTGCCGCCGCACTGGTTCGACTTTTACATGCTGCTGGCCGTGCCCGCCTCCTTCCTCTGCGCCGCGCTGGTCGGCGCGGTGCTGGAACGCGGCGTGATCCGCTGGCTCTACGGCCGGCCGCTGGAAACGCTGCTGGCCACCTGGGGCATCAGTCTGATGCTGATGCAGGGCGTGCGCTCCGTCTTCGGCGCGCAGAACGTGCAGGTGGAAAACCCGGCCTGGCTGTCGGGCGGTGTGCAGGCGATGGGCAACCTGATCCTGCCTTACAACCGCATCGCCATCATCGCTTTCGCCGGCCTGGTGCTGCTGGGCGTGTCGCTGCTGATCGCACGCACGCGGCTCGGCCTGTTCGTGCGCGGCGTCACCCAGAACCGGCCGATGGCCGCCTGCATGGGCGTGAACACCGCGCGGGTGGACACCTACGCCTTCGCGCTCGGCTCCGGCATCGCCGGCCTGGCCGGCTGCGCCCTGTCCCAGGTGGGCAACGTGGGGCCCGACCTCGGCCAGGGCTACATCGTCGACTCTTTCATGGTCGTGGTGCTGGGCGGCGTGGGCCAGCTCGCCGGCACGGTCTATGCGGCCCTCGGCTTGGGCGTGCTCAACAAATTCCTGGAAGGCTGGACCGGCGCGGTGATGGCCAAGATCATCGTGCTGCTGCTGATCGTCGTGTTCATCCAGAAGCGGCCGCAGGGGATCTTCGCGATGAAGGGCCGGAGCGCGGAGGTTTGACATGACGCCTGCGATTTCATGGCCTGGCTTTTTCTCCGTCCGGGCTGAGCCCGTCGAAACCCTCCATGCGGACAGCCCGCTCCGACAAAGAGGCGCGATCCGGGCCCTTCGGCAAGCTCAGGGCGAACGGAGAAGGTGGATTCCGTTCGGGCTGAGCTTGTCGAAGCCGCGCGCGCCTCCCCCGTCCGTTCGGGCTGAGCCTGTCGAAGCCCTCCATGCGGACAGCCGGCTCCGGCAAAGAGGCATGACCGGGGCCCTTCGACAAGCTCAGGGCGAACGGAGAAGGTGGATTCCGTTCGGGCTGAGCCTGTCGAAGCCGCGCGTGCCTCACCCTCCCGTCCGGGCTGAGCCTGTCGAAGCCCTGGTGGAGGGGAGCCTCTGCTTGAATCCCGCCGCGGTGCACCCAGCAGAGGTTGACCATCAGCCTGGATTGAGCGGGTCAGCGCCAACGGGACGGTCTGGCCATCACCCATTCAACCCACCCGGAGACCTGACGAGATGAGTCCCTCGACCGCAGCCCTCCCGGCGCCTGCCGCGCCCCGGCTCCTCGCCCCCCGCGCCTGGCTGGGCGTCTGCGCCGCCCTGGCCGCCATCCTTGTGATCGCCCCGGTGCTGAACCTCGCGGTGCCGCAAGGCCACCCGCTGCACCTGAGCGACTACGCGGTGTCCCTGCTGGGCAAGATCATGTGCTACGCCATCTGCGCGCTGGCGATGGACCTGATCTGGGGCTACACCGGCATCCTGTCGCTCGGCCACGGCGTGTTCTTCGCGCTGGGCGGCTACGCGATGGGCATGTACCTGATGCGCCAGATCGGCCGCGATGGCAACTACCAGTCGGACCTGCCCGACTTCATGGTCTTCCTCGACTGGAAGGCGCTGCCGTGGCACTGGGCGCTGAGCGACAGTTTCACCGCCACGCTGCTGCTCGTGGTGCTGGTGCCGGGGCTGCTGGCGCTGGCCTTCGGCTATTTCGCCTTCCGATCGCGGATCAAGGGCGTCTACTTCTCGATCATCACGCAGGCGCTCACCTTCGCGGCGATGCTGCTGTTCTTCCGCAACGAGACCGGCTTCGGCGGCAACAACGGCTTCACCGACTTCAAGCGCATCCTGGG
>CBJNAE010000282.1:0-5756 GCA_966433995.1 uncultured Ideonella sp.
CGCTGGCCGGCGGCTGCTTCTGGGGCGTCGAAGAGCTGATCCGCGCGCTGCCGGAGTTGGCGCCGGCCGACACCTGCAGTTTCAGCGGTGCTTGCGCTTGCAACTGATCGGGGTGCCAGACCACCACCTCCGCCGCCGCGTCCGGCACGTTGTCGATCACCACCTGGCCTTTGGCGTCGGTCTTGCCGAACCAGGGCGTGTCCGACACGAAGAGGTGGCCGCGCATCGACGAATGCAGGTGGCAGCCGAGCGTGATCGCGCCGGGGTTGGTGAACTTCAGTTCGGCGCTGCTGACGGCGCCGGCCTTGCGTTTGGGGGCGGGGCGGCTGTAGCCGCCGTCGCCGCCGCTGGCCTGCTCGGCTTCGGAGGCGGCGTCCAGCCGCAGCTCGAACTCCTGCGCGGCGGGCGTGGCGCCGAGCGGGCCGCTGGGCATCGAGCGCACATGGTGGTCGTAGCCGTCGCGGTTGGCGAAACGCACCGTCGTCCCGTTGGCCACCACGGTGACGAAAGGCACGAAGCGCAGTCCGCTTTGTTCGATCACGGCGGTCGGGCCGGGTTTGGCGACGGTGCCTTGCGTCGACTTCACCAGCACCACCACATCGGGAGCGGGTTTGCCCTCGGCGTCGGTGACGGTCAGGTTCACGCTGCCGGCCAGGCTGGCCTGGGCGGCCAGCAGCGCGAACGCGGCGCCTGCGGCGGCCTGGATGAACGTACGGGGGGTGGGGCGTCGCGTGGGCAAGGTGTCCTCCTCGGTGGTGTGTGGGGCGCGGCGGAGCGCCCGCCTGGGCGGTGGCGAGGGTAGTCCGCGCCAGTTTCTTTTATCACTTACGCGCCCGCGCCGGCGTCGGATGCGGAGTCTGCCGGCCTTTTTTTCGCGTCATCCTGCCGGCCCGGGTGCGGCGGGTTGCTCGAACAAAGGGCCGTCGCCCAGCGGGGGCACGGCCGGGCGGCCGGTTTCGGGCGTTTCGCCGTGAGGCACCTTCTGCAGCTGGCTCGCCCGCACGCCGAGCAGCCTCAGCCGCCGCGTCAGGTCGACGCGCTTCAAGCATTCCCCCGCGGCGCGGCGGATGCGGGCGGCGTCCCAGGTGGCGTCCCGCAGCGTCTGGTCGCGGGTGGCGATCTTGAAATCGTCGAAGCGCAGCTTGATGCCGATGGTCTTGGCGGCGTAGCCCTTGCGCTGCAGGTCGCCGGCCAGGCGGGTGCACAGGTCGGTGAACAGCGCCGACAGCGCCGGGCGGTCGCGCACCGCGTGCAGGTCGCGGTCGAAGGTCGTCTCGCGGCTGATGCTCTTGGGCTCGCTGAAGGTGACCACGGCGCGGTCGTCCCGGCCATGGGCGACGGCGTGCAGCCAGGCGCCGTAGTTGGCGCCGAAGTGCGCATTCAGGAAATCCCGCGGCGCGGCCGCCAGTTCGCCGATGGTGCGGATGCCGAGCGATTCCAGCCTGGCGTTGGCCTTGGGGCCGATGCCGTTGACCTTCCTGGCCGGCAGCGGCCAGATGCGGGCAGGTACTTCGTCCAGGCGCAGCAGCGTCAGGCCGTCGGGTTTGTCCAGGTCGGAGCAGATCTTGGACAGCAGCTTGTTGGGCGTGATGCCGATCGAGCATGTCAACCCGGTGGCCTGGTGCACCGCGGCTTTCAGCGCCATGCCGATTTCCCGCCCGCCGTCCGCCCGCGCGCCGGGCACGTCGCTCAGGTCGATGTAGATCTCGTCGATGCCGCGGTCCTCCACCACCGGCGTCAGCCCGCGCACCGCGGCCTTGAAAAGCCGCGAGTAGCGGCGGTATTCGTCGAAGTCCACAGGCAGCAGCACCGCGTCGGGCGCGAGCAGCGCGGCCTTCATCACGCCCATGCCGGAATGCGCGCCCAGCGCCCGGGCGGGGTAGGTGCAGGTGGTGATCACGCCGCGGCCGGCGTAGTGGCGCAGCCGGGCGAAGCGCCGTGTGCCGTCGGCCAGCAGCTCGGGCTGGTGGTCGCGGCCGCCGCCGATCACCACCGCCTGGCCGCGCAGCTCGGGGTAGCGCAGCAGCTCGACGGACGCGTAGAAGGCGTCCATGTCGAGGTGGGCGATCAGGCGCTCGGACATGGGGCGGGGACGGGGGGCTGCGCGGGCGGGCTTCGGAAGCCCGGAGCGTGCCAGAAATCGCCGCCGGCCGCGTCGTCGATATAATTTCTTTTTACCACCACGGCATTCGCGTCCAAGCGCGTGCTGCATGCAATGACCAAGTTTGTCTTTGTGACCGGCGGTGTGGTGTCCTCGCTGGGTAAGGGCATCGCGGCTGCATCCCTGGCGGCGATCCTCGAATCGCGCGGCCTCAACGTCACCCTCATCAAGCTCGACCCGTACATCAACGTCGACCCCGGCACGATGTCGCCGTTCCAGCACGGCGAGGTGTTCGTGACCGACGATGGCGCCGAGACCGACCTCGACCTGGGGCACTACGAGCGCTACATCACCACCCGGATGAAGAAGGCCAACAACTTCACCACCGGCCAGATCTACAAGAGCGTGCTCGAGAAGGAGCGCCGCGGCGACTACCTCGGCAAGACGGTGCAGGTCATCCCGCACGTCACCAACGAGATCCAGGAATTCATCAAGCGTGGCGCCGGCCTGGGCACCCCCGAGGCGGTGGACGTGGCGATCGTCGAGATCGGCGGCACCGTCGGCGACATCGAGAGCCTGCCCTTCCTGGAGGCCGCGCGGCAGATGGCGCTGCGCAACGGCCCGAACAACACCGCCTTCGTCCACCTCACCTACATGCCCTACATCGCGGCGGCGGGCGAGCTCAAGACCAAGCCCACCCAGCACACGGTGCAGAAGCTGCGCGAGATCGGCATCCAGGCCGACGCGCTGCTGTGCCGCGCCGACCGCCCGGTGCCGGCGGAGGAGCGCGAGAAGATCTCCCTCTTCACCAACGTGCCCGAATGGGGCGTGATCTCGGTCTGGGACGCCGACAGCATCTACAAGGTGCCGCGCATGCTGCACGAGCAGGGCCTGGACGGCCTGATCTGCGACAAGCTGCGCCTGTCCACCCCGCCGGCCAACCTCAAGCGCTGGGACGCCCTGGTGCACGAGGTCGAGCACCCGCAGCACCACATCACCATCGCGATGTGCGGCAAGTACACCGAGCTGTCCGACTCCTACAAGTCGCTCAACGAGGCGCTTCGCCACGCCGGCCTGCACAACCACGCGCGCGTGCACATCGAGTACATCGACTCCGAGACGCTCACGCCCGACAACGTCTCGCAGCTCGGCCGCTTCGACGCCATCCTCGTGCCCGGCGGTTTCGGCAAGCGCGGCGTCGAGGGCAAGATCCTGGCCGCCCGTTTTGCCCGCGAGAGCCGCGTGCCCTACCTGGGCATCTGCCTGGGCATGCAGGTCGCCACGATCGAATACGCGCGCCACATGGCTTCGCTCGCCGGCGCCAACAGCACCGAATTCGAACCGCACACGCCGCACCCGGTGATCGCCCTGATCGACGAATGGCAGGACGCCGACGGCTCCATCCAGAAGCGCGACGCCAATTCCGACCTCGGCGGCACGATGCGCCTGGGCGCGCAGAGCTCCGACGTCAAGCCCGGCACGCTGGCCTTCGAAATCTACGGCCCGGTCGTCACCGAGCGCCACCGCCACCGCTACGAGGCCAACGAGCACTACCTGCAGCAGCTGGAGGACGCCGGGCTGGTGATCTCCGCGCTCACCCAGCGCGAGCGGCTGACCGAGATCGTCGAGCTGCCGCGCAGCGTGCACCCGTGGTTCATGGGCGTGCAGTTCCACCCGGAATTCAAGTCCACCCCCTGGGGCGGCCATCCCCTGTTCACCTCTTACATCAAGGCCGCGCTCGCGCACCGCAAGGCGGCCGACGAAGCCAGCGGCAGGAAGAAGGAAGCGGCATGACGACCATGAAGCTGTGCGGTTTCGACGTGGGCCTGTCCCGGCCCTTTTTCCTCATCGCCGGGCCCTGCGTGATCGAATCCGAGCAGCTTCAGATGGACGTTGCGGGGCGCTTGAAGGAGATGACCGGCGAACTGGGCATCCCCTTCATTTTCAAGAGCAGCTACGACAAGGCCAACCGTTCCAGCGGCAGCACCTTCCGCGGCCCGGGCATGGACAAGGGCCTGGAGATCCTCGCCAAGGTCCGCCGCGAGCTGGGCGTGCCGGTGATCACCGACGTGCACAACGAGGAAGACATCCCCACCGTGGCCGCCGTGGTCGACGTGCTGCAGACGCCGGCCTTCCTGTGCCGCCAGACCGATTTCATCCGCGCCGTCGCCCAGAGCGGCAAGCCGGTGAACATCAAGAAGGGTCAGTTCCTGGCGCCCCACGACATGAAGAACGTGATCGACAAGGCGCGCGCCGCCGCCCGCGAGAAGAGCCTGCCGGAAGACAGCTTCCTGGCCTGCGAACGCGGCGTGAGCTTCGGCTACAACAACCTGGTCAGCGACATGCGCTCCCTGGCCATCATGCGCGAGACCGGCGCCCCGGTGGTGTTCGACGCCACCCATTCGGTCCAGCTGCCCGGCGGCCAGGGCACCAGCAGCGGCGGCCAGCGCGAGTTCGTGCCGGTGCTGGCGCGGGCCGCGGTGGCGGTCGGCGTGGCCGGCCTCTTCATGGAAACCCACCCCGACCCGGCCAAGGCGATGAGCGATGGCCCCAACGCGGTGCCGCTCAGGCACATGCGGGCGTTGCTCGAGCAACTGCAGGCCCTCGACCGGGTCGTGAAGTCGCAGCCCTTCTTGGAGAACGATTTCTCATGTTGAGCCTGCCGGGCCGGAAGAAACCCGCCCGAAACCCCGGCTGCCCACAATCGACGCCGGTCCGGCCAAGCGCCCCCTTTGAAGATTTGACAACTTTTGAATTGGAGATTTGAAACATGAGCGCCATCGTTGACATCATCGGCCGGGAAATCCTGGACAGCCGCGGCAACCCCACCGTCGAGTGCGACGTGCTGCTTGAATCGGGCACCATGGGCCGCGCCGCCGTGCCTTCGGGCGCGTCCACCGGCTCGCGCGAGGCCATCGAGCTGCGCGACGGCGACAAGTCGCGCTACCTGGGCAAGGGCGTGCTCAAGGCCGTGGAGCACGTGAACACCGAGATCTCCGAGGCCATCCTCGGCCTGGACGCCAGCGAGCAGGCCTTCCTCGACCGCACCCTGATCGACCTGGACGGCAGCGACAACAAGAGCCGCCTGGGCGCCAACGCCACCCTGGCGGTGAGCATGGCCGTCGCCCGCGCCGCGGCCGAAGAGAGCGGCCTGCCGCTGTACCGCTACTTCGGCGGTTCCGGCGCGATGCAGATGCCGGTGCCGATGATGAACGTCATCAACGGCGGCGCCCACGCCAACAACAGCCTGGACCTGCAGGAGCTGATGATCATCCCCGTGGGCGCGCCCAGCTTCCGCGAAGCCATGCGCTATGGCGCCGAGGTCTTCCACGCGCTGAAGAAGATCCTGCACGACAAGGGTTTGAGCACCGCCGTGGGCGACGAAGGCGGCTTCGCGCCCAGCGTCGAGAGCCACGAAGCGGCCATCCAGCTGCTGCTGCAGGCGATCGACAAGGCCGGCTACACCGCGGGCGAGCAGGTCGCCATCGGCCTGGACTGCGCGGCCAGCGAGTTCTACAAGGACGGCCAGTACGTGCTCGAAGGCGAAGGCGGCATCAAGCTCAGCAGCCAGGCCTGGACCGACATGCTGGCCACCTGGGTCGACAAGTACCCCATCATCAGCATCGAAGACGGCATGCACGAAGGCGACTGGGAC
>CBJNAE010000283.1:0-5728 GCA_966433995.1 uncultured Ideonella sp.
CCGCTTTCAACCCACCTCGCCCATCGCCAGGCGGGTCTGCGCGGCGCGCTCGTTGATCCAGTCGCAGAACTGCCTCACTTCGGCGCGCTGCGCGCTGCCGCTGCCCACCAGCATCCAGTAGGCGTAGTGGCCCTGGATGCGTCCCGCCTTGCCGAAGGGCTCGACCAGCTCGCCGCGTTGCAGCGGCTCGGTCACCAGGCCGATGCGGGCCAGCGCCACCGCCTGGCCGGCCAGCGCGGCCTGCACCTGCTGGTAGGTGTAGTTGAGGAACATCCAGCGCCGCGGCTGCAGCCCGGGCTGGCCCTGCTGCTCCAGCCAATGCCGCCAGCTGAGGAACAGGCTGCCGGGCAGGCCGTCGTCCTCTTCGGCCAGGGTGTGGTGGGCCAGGTCGGCGGCGCTTTCCAGCGGCGGCATGTCGCCACTGGCGATGCGGGCGGCCATCCAGGGGCTGATGACGGGCGTCAGCACTTCGCCGAACAGCCGCAAGGCGCCGGGCGGCACGTTTTCGGGGCTGGCGTAACGCAGCACCACGTCGTGGTCGCCGTCCTCCACGTCCACCATCTGGTCGGTGGCCGAGACGCGGATGTCGATGTCGGCGTGGGTGCGCTGGAAGGCTTCCATCTGCGGGATCAGCCACATCGACGCCATCGAGGCGAAGGTGTTGAGGTTGACGTGCCGGCGGCCGCGGGCGCGCCGGATCTGGCGCACGCTGGCGTCCAGCCGGTCCAGGCTGGGCGCCACGGCGCGCAGCAGCGCCTGGCCGTCGCCGGTCAGCGCCACGTGACGGGTGCCGCGCGAGAACAGCGGCGCGCCGAGTTCTTCTTCCAAGCTGCTGATCTGGCGGCTGATGGCCGATTGGGTGAGGTTCAGCTCCTCGGCCGCCGCCCGGAAGCTGAGGTGCCGCGCGACCGCCTCGAAAGCGCGGATGGGCCCGACGGACAAAGGACGGTGGCGGATGGACGGCATGGGCGGCTTTCGCGCGGAGGATGCGGGCTGATTGATGCGCAAACGGAATCAATATACGGCGGCGATCTCATTGGACCACCCCCGGGATTTTACCTACGATCACACCCATTCCTTCCACTCTCCAAGGAGCCGCGATGAACACCTCAGTCATGCACCTTTCGCAACACCAGGCTGCAGCCCGGGCCACGCGGCGGTTTTCCCTGCATGCGCAATCCACCACCCTGCGCATCGGCCGGCGGCCTAGCGTGCTGGTGGTGCACCAGGGCTGCGCCTGGGTGACGCTGCCGGGGCAAAGCGGCGATGAAGCCCGCGACCTCTGGTTACAGGCCGGCCAAAGCCTGCCGCTGGCGCCGAACCAGACCCTGTGGGTGGACGGCTGGCCCCAGGCGGAATTGCAACTGCTGCCCGCCCCCCGGGCCGCAGGCCGCCCTGGCATGGCGCAACGGCTGCTGGCGTGGGCACTGCACCGCAGGCTCGCCCGGCAGCAGACCGCCACGGCCGCCTCCTGCTGCGGCGCCTGACGGGGCGCTCCCGCCGGCCCAGGGGGCTGTCGAGCGACCCCCGGGCCGGCGCCGTCTTGCACAATCGCGGATCCGCGGCGCAGCCGCCGCCAACCTCTTTGTGAAGACGACGCCATGCTTGATTCCGACCGCAGCGCCATCCGCCAACGCCTCGTCAAAGCCCGGCAAGCCCTGCCCGACCGGCTGGAGCGCGCGGTGCAGCTGCAAAGCGTGCTGCGCATCTGGCTGCTGGGCCGCAAGGAGACGTCGATCGGCGCCTATTGGCCGATCAAGGGCGAATTCGACGCGCTGCCGGCGCTGTACCGCTGGACCGAAGGCGCACCCGAAGGCGTGACGCGCCGGCTGGGCCTGCCGGTGGCCGACCGCCAGAACGGCTCGCTGCGCTTCCATGTCTGGTACCCGGGCTGCGAGACCGAGCTGGACGCCTACGACATCCCCAAACCCAAAGGCACCGAGGAGTTCGTGCCCGACCTGCTCGTGGTGCCCTGCCTGGGCTTCGGCCCGGGCGGCGTGCGGCTGGGTTACGGCGGCGGCTTTTTCGAACGCACGCTGAAGTCGATGACGCCGCGGCCGGCCGCGGTGGGTGTGAGCTACACCCACGGCTTTCTGCCGATGCTGCGCCCGGAGCCCGACGACTTCACCCTGGACGCCATGCTCACCGAAGACGGCGTGATGTGGCAGCGCGACGGCGGCGGCTACACGGTGAACGAGCTGCAGCGCTGACGCCGGACGCCGGGACGGCGTCCACCGGACCGATATTCCCCTGCCCTTGACGCGCCCCGCCGCGGCGCGGACCATGCAGTGGCGCCCGCGCCGCTCGGGCGGCGCGCAAGCGCGGAACCCTCGATCCTTTGCCGGAGGTCGTCATGGAGTGGCTTTCTTCTTTCCTGGGGCGCGGCGGTTTCCTGCCCCACGGCTATTGCTTCGCATGGACGCCGGGCCTGCTGTGGACCCTGGTCACCGCCGACCTGCTGATCGCGCTGGCCTATTTCTCCATCCCGCTGACCCTGGTGCGTTTCGTGCGCAAGCGGGGCGCCGACGCCCACCACTGGGTGCCCTGGATGTTCAGCGCTTTCATCTTCGCCTGCGGCCTGACCCACCTGACCGACGTGTGGACGATCTGGCAACCCCACTACGGCCTGGCCGCGGCGGCCAAGGCGCTGACGGCGGCGGTCTCGGTGTTCACCGCCGTCGCGCTGTGGCGCCTGGTGCCCAAGGCGCTGGCCATCCCCACCGTGCGCGAGCTGCAATCGGCGATCGCCTCGCTGCAGGCCGAGGTCAAGCAGCGCAAGACCGCCGAGGAGAGCCTGGCCGACGCCGAGCAGAGTCTGTCGGTGACCCTGGCCAGCATCGAGGCCGGTTTCATCGCCACCGACGACCAGGGCCGGGTCACCCGCATGAACGAGGTGGCGGAGAAAGTCACCGGCTGGCCGCAGGACGAAGCCCGCGGCCGCGTGCTGTGGGACGTGTTCGACCGGGAGGACCGCGACGCCGCGGTGGCGTCGCGCAACCCGGTCGACGTGTTGAGCGACCTCGGCGTCACGATCGACCAGGCGCGCCACATGGTGTGCGTCGCCCGGGGCGGCGGCCGCACGCCGCTGGAGGTGAAAGCGGCGGTCAAACGGGCCGACGACGGCTCGGTGCGCGGCATCGCGATGGTGTTCCGCGACATGACGCGCATCAACAGCGCAGAGGCGGCGCAGCGGCGGCTGGCCGCCATCGTCGCCTCGTCGACCGACGCCATCATCGGCAAGACACTGGCCGGCCGCATCACCGACTGGAACCAGGCCGCCGAGTCGATGTTCGGCTACAGCGAAGCCGAGGCCATCGGCCGGCCGGTGCAGATGCTGATCCCGGCGGACCGCGAGATGGAGGAGATGCGCATCCTGGCCGACCTGTCCGCCGGGCTCACCGTGCCCCCGTTCGACACCGTGCGACAGGCCAAGGACGGCCGGCTTCTGGAGGTGTCGATCACCGTCTCGCCGATACGCGACGCGTCCGGGCGCATCGTCGGCGCTTCCAAGATCGTTCGCGACGTGTCCCACCAGCGGCGGGCGGAACTGGCCCAGCGCGAAAGCGAGGCCCAGCAGCGGCGGGCCGAGCTGGCCCATTTGCGCTCCGAACGGCTGGAGGCGGAGAACCGGCAGATCCAGGAGTCGAGCCGGCTGAAGAGCCAGTTCCTGGCCAACATGTCGCACGAGCTGCGCACGCCGCTGAACGCGGTGATCGGTTTCGCCGACCTGCTGCATTCGGGCGCCGTGCCGGCGGACTCGCCGCGCCACAAGGAATTCCTCGGCCACATCGGCACCAGCGGCAGGCACCTCTTGCAGCTGATCAACGACGTGCTCGACCTGTCGAAGGTGGAATCGGGCAAGTTCGAGTTCAACCCGGAGCCGGTGGACCTGGGCCGGTTGGTCAAGGAGGTCTGCGACGTGATGCGCAATGCGCTGGAGCGCAAGCGGCTGGACCTGTCCATCGACATCGACCCCGGCATCGGCCCCCTGGCGCTGGACGCCGGCCGGTTGAAGCAGGCGCTCTACAACTACCTGTCCAACGCGATCAAGTTCACGCCCGAGGGCGGCCGCGTCGAGGTGAGGGCCCGGCCCGAAGGCGCGCGGCATTTCAGGCTGGAGGTGCGGGACAGCGGCATCGGCATCCAGCCGGCCGACCTGCCGCGGCTCTTCGTCGAATTCCAGCAGCTGGACGCCGGCCTCAGCCGGCAGCACCAGGGCACCGGCCTGGGCCTGGCCCTGACCCGCCGGCTGGTGGAGGCGCAGGGCGGCAGCGTCGGCGTGGAAAGCGTGCCGGGGGAGGGCAGCGTGTTCCACCTGGTGCTGCCGCGCGAGGCGCCGGCCCCGCGGCCCGCCGGCGCGGCGCCGGCGGCTGGCGCCGCCCACCGGCGCTGGCTGCTGATCGAGGACCGGGGGGACGGCCAGGCCGAAACGGTGCAGGCGCTGACCCTGGCCGGCTTCGACGTGGACACCGCGCTGACCGGCGAACAGGCCCTGCGCCGGACGACGTCCACCGCCTACGACGCCATCCTGCTCGACCTCGTGCTGCCCGACCAGGACGGCCTGGAAGTGCTCTCCCGCATCCGCGAGAACCGCGGCCCGAGCCGGCAGGCGCCGGTGGTCACGCTCAGCATGCCCTTCGGCGAAGGCGAGCCGCCGGCGGCCTTCGTCATCGCCGACGTGCTGAGCAAGCCGCTCAAGAGCGAGGAGGTGGTGCTGGCGATGGACCGCTGCCACCTGCTGGACCGCCCCGAGGCCCGCGTGATGGTGATCGACGACGACCCGGTGGCGCTGGACCTGATGCGCGCCACGCTGCAGGCCCTCGGCGTGGGCGGCGCCATCTGCATGACCGATGCCCGGCGAGCCCTGGACGAGCTGGACCTGCACCAGCCCGACGTGTTGATCCTCGACCTGATGATGCCGGGCTTCGACGGCTTCGCGGTGATGGACGCGCTCAGCCGCATGCCCCATTGGCAGCACCTGCCGGTTTTCGTCTGGACCAGCCTGCTGCTCACCGACGAGGAGAACGCCGCGCTGGCGCGCTCTGCCAAGGCCGTCCTCAACAAAGGCGGCGGCGAGTTGCAGGAAGTGCTGGCGCGGCTGCAGGGCTGGCGGCCGCCGGTGGCGATGTCCGACAGGAGCCCGCTGTGAGCCGCGGCACCGGCGACGGCCGCTTCCGTGTGCTCGTCGTGGACGACAACCTCATCAACAACGAACTGGTGCGCTTCGTCCTGGAGGCCGGCGGCTTCGAGGTCGACGTGGCCGTCGACGCGGCGCGGGCGCTGGAGCTGCTCGCCGTCCAGCCGCCCGACCTGGTCCTGATGGACATCCAGATGCCCGGCATGAGCGGTCTGGAACTGACGCGCCGGCTCAAGTCCGACGCCGCCACCCGGCCCATCCCGGTGGTGGCCTTCACCGCCTATGCGATGAAGGGCGACGAGGCGCGGCTGCGCGACGCCGGCTGCGACGGCTACATCTCCAAGCCGATCGACGTGGCCACTTTCGCGCAGAGCGTGAGGCGCCACCTGGGAGAATCCACGGGATAGCGGCCGGCCGCGCGGCCGGCCCGGGAACGACCAAGCTGCCCGGCCATGGAACCTTTCAAGAACGTCTTCTCCCTCGAACTGACCGCCTGCCTGGCGCGCCACCTGGGGCGCCAACTGCCGGGTTTCGACGGCGCCGCCTTCACCGACGCCATCGCCCGCCGGCTCGATGGCCTGGAACTCATGG
>CBJNAE010000284.1:0-5685 GCA_966433995.1 uncultured Ideonella sp.
ACGATTTAACCCACGGACTCTGAATCTTCGTGTTGCTAATCCTGGGGGCAGCACAAGGCCGCTGGGATGTGTTCGAGTTGCTGGATTCAGTCTTCGAGGAGATTGCAGCCGGTGGAACCGACCGTCTTCGTCGGAGCGGAGCGGCCTAACCCTTCCATCGAGAGGACGCTGCCCGGCAAGCCGGCCAGCGCCTCTCATGTCAAACGTTAGGCGTCGCGACATGGATCTTCCCGACCACAACAACGTCTACGGTCTCTTGGAATGCGGCGACCGTATTGAAGAACTCGCACGATGCTTGCAAGTTCACATGGGTTTTCCAGATTCCGAAGTTCGAGTAAAGACGTCCGGCTTTAGCGGTACAACGACGCTAGTCATTCGGGCAAATTGCGCCGACTTCGATGCCTACTACACAGGCGATAGAGGCGAACTTCTTTTCAATGGAGCCGTCGCTGGCAATCCAAATGAAGTTTTAAGCTTTGTCGAGAAGCTCCACACAGCACTCAAGATCGCTGGCTTCAAGCCAAGACTGGAGATCTATGACGATGAAAGTCATTGTGTGGCCGAGTTCGCCGCATGAATTCATCGCTTGCAAGGCGCTCCGTAGAGGCGACGCCTAACCCCTCCATCGAGAGGACGCTGACCGGCAAGCCGGCCAGCGCCTCTCATGTCAAACGTTAGGCGCTTTAATGAGCGACTCAGCAACAAGCGTTTCAGAGCAAACGGAAAGGCTCGCTCTAGCAGCAGCGGAATCACATCCGTTGCAAAAGGAGGCGAGTAGTTGGCCCTACTGCGCAAGCGACGTGTTCGAAAAATCGAAGGAATTCATTGATCGAATGCGTCTCGCGGAAGAAGAGAAAACTCACATTCAATCGGCTCTCACTGGCGTCGAGACGGTAATCGTGGTCAGCTACTGGACATCAGAACGCAAGCCCGAGCCACTATCAGGCGGGGGAAGACACTACGCCTTCTTCGTTCACCCCGAATCGTTCGTCGTCCTTCATGCCGGAGTGGGCACATGGCGTTCGTAGTCTGCAGCATGCAACCAGAAGCGCCTAACCCTTCCATCGAGAGGACTCGCCCCGGCTTGCCGGGGCGAGCCTCTCATGTCAAACGTTAGGCGCTTCAATGAGCGACTCAGCAACAAGCGTTTCAGAGCAAACGGAAAGGCTCGCTCTAGCAGCAGCGAAATCACATCCGTTGCAAAAGGAGGCGTGAATCGCCCCGGATTTCGAGGAGGCTCCAACTCTGGAGAATGGATCCATAAGAAAGTCCTCGAAGTTTTCCCCTGAGCCCACGAGTGAGCAGTACGCATGGCTGGACGCCGCGGCCGGCATCCGTCGCGATAGGGGATTGCCCGAAAGTGGGAATCCCCTTCGCATTCCAGGCTGAACCCCGCCCCACGATTGGCGGCACACTCCGTGCCATGTCACCCGATCCCGCCGCCCCCCCTGAGACGACCTCGCCCCTCCTCCTGGCCTGCCTGTGCGCCCAGTGGTGCCGCACCTGCGACGCCTACCGCGAGGTGCTGGACGCGCTGGCCACCCAGTTCGGCGGCCAGGTGCGGGCCGTCTGGGTCGACATCGAAGACCAAGAGGCGCTGCTGGGCGACTTGGAGGTGGAGGACTTCCCCACGCTGCTCATCGCCCGCGGCGGGGAGGACGCGCCCTGCTTCTTCGGCCCGGTGCTGCCCCATGCCGCGACGGCGGCGCGGCTCGTGCAGGAAGCGCTCGCGGGAGGCTTGCCGCCGGTGGCCGGAGCGGGGGATTTGGCCCGCTTGACGCGCGCGCTGCGGGGCCTGGCGGCCGGATAGCAGCGGGCCACCGTCCCTGGGAATCGTGGGGACCCGCGCGGCTTCGGTGGAAAAAGTCATGGAAAGCGTCAACTCGGTGCATGCGACGCCATGAACCGCCGGTTTAGGCCGGTTTGATGCTGGTTTTCTCCACCCCCAAACCCCTGTGGCTGCAGTAAGGTGGTGC
The DNA here is from genome assembly GCA_966433995.1 of uncultured Ideonella sp. GTDB lineage: Bacteria > Pseudomonadota > Gammaproteobacteria > Burkholderiales > Burkholderiaceae_C > JANPCX01. The sequence goes on from CBJNAE010000284.1 coordinate 1,977, forward strand.
CATGGTTCACCGCGGAGGTGCCGGTCTTGCCGCACCCCGCCTAATGCTGGAGGCTGGTCATGACTGCGCGGGATGAAGGCGGAAGCAGGCTGGGCATCGTCGTGCCGGTGCTCGACGACGAGATCGACGCCCTGGCGGCCTTGCTGCCCCAGCTGTCGGCCCTGCGCCTGCGGGGCGCCCGCTTGGTGCTGGCACACGGCGGGGCGCTTGACGAGTCGCGCGCCCAGCTGCAAAGCCTGGCCCAGGCGGCCGGCGCGCTTTATGTCGCCTGCCCGCGCGGCCGCGCCGTCCAGATGAACGCCGGGGCCACCGCGCTGCTGTTGGCCGACGCGCAGGTTTCCGCGCTGTGGTTCCTGCCCGTCGAAAGCAGCATTCCCGAGCAGGCCGACCGGCTCATCTCGCAAGCCCTGCAGGCGCATGCCTGGGGTCATTTCGACGTGCGCATCCGCGGTCGCTCGCACTGGCTGCCGCTGCTGGCCCGCTTGATGAGCTGGCGCTCCCGCCTCACCGGCATCGCCACCGGCGAGCAGGGGCTGTTCATGCGCCGCGCCGTGTTCGAGCGCACCGGCGGTTTCGCCCAGATCTCGCTGATGGAAGACATCGACATCAGCCGCCGCCTCAAGCGCCTGGCGCCGCCGGCCTGCGTTCGTGAAGAACTAGGCGCCAGCGGCCGCTTCTGGGACGAGCACGGTCCGCTGCGCACGCTGCTGTTGATGGCGGTGCTGCGCTGGCGCTACTGGTTCGGGGCCTCGCCTGACGCCCTGCTGCGCCGCTACCGCCGGCACCAGGCGCGGCCAGTGACGGTGGGCAGCGCTTCCCGCTGAAGCGGGCGGCCCGGCGGGGCGGCTGCCCTCGCAGGCCTTCCGGACGCCGCCGCCGTCAGGCCGGCACCCAAAGCGCTGGCAGGCCCGGCAAACCACGCCACTGGCCGCCCAGGCTGCCGTCCAGCACCAGCGAAGTCGCGTGCTCCATGTCGGGCGCCAGGTAGCGGTCGGTCATCATCGCGGGCACACGGCTTCGCAGCAGCGCGTGCGCGGCCTCCAGCGCCGGGGAGCTGCGCAGCGGCCGCAGGAATTCCACCGCCTGGGCCGAGGCCAGGAATTCGATGCCGAGGATGCGCGCGGTGTTGTCGATCATCGCGCCGAGCCGGCGCGCGGCGAAGGTGGCCATCGAGACATGGTCTTCCTGGTTGGCGCTGGTGGGCAGGCTGTCGACGCTGGCCGGGTGGGCGAGGGATTTGTTCTCCGACGCCAGCGAGGCCGCGGTGACGTGGGCGATCATGAAGCCGCTGTTGAGCCCGGCGTCGCTCGAAAGGAAAGGCGGCAGGCGCGACACGCCGCTGTCGATCAGCATCGCGATGCGACGTTCGGCGATCGCGCCGACCTCGGCGATGGCCACCGCCATCGCGTCGGCCGCCAGGGCCACCGGCTCGGCGTGGAAGTTGCCACCGGAGACGAGTTCGCCGCCGGCGCCGCCCACGCCGGCGAACACTAGCGGGTTGTCGGTGACGGCGTTGGCCTCGGTCAGCAGCACCTTGGCGGCGTGGCGCAGCTGGTCGAGGCAGGCGCCGACGACCTGGGGCTGGCAGCGCAGGCAGTAGGGGTCCTGCACGCGGTCGTCGCCGTCCAGGTGCGAACGGCGGATCTCGCTGCCGGCCAGCAGCGCGCGGTAGTACTGCGCCACGTCGATCTGCCCCGGCTGGCCGCGCAGCGCGTGGATGCGCGGGTCGAAGGGGCCGTCGCTGCCGCGGGCGGCGTCGACCGTCAGCGCGCCCACCACCAAGGCGGCCTCCAGCACCGGCTCGAAGCGCAACAGGGCGTGCAGGGCCAGCGCGGCCGAGGTCTGCGTGCCGTTGATCAGGGCCAGGCCTTCCTTGGCTTCGAGCTTCAAGGGCTCGATGCCGGCGGCGCGCAGCAGCGGCAACGCGGGCTGCCGCTTCCCGTCGACGTTCATGTCGCCCTCGCCGAGCAGGGCCAGCGTCATGTGGGCCAGGGGCGCCAGGTCGCCCGAGGCGCCCACCGAGCCCTGCGACGGCACCCAGGGCACCAGGCCCGCGTTGTGCACCGCCAGCAGCGTGTCCACCACCACTTGGCGCACGCCCGAGTGGCCGCGCGCCAGGCTGGCCGCCTTCATCGCCAGCATCAGGCGCAGCACCGGCGCGGGCAGCGGCTCGCCCATGCCGACGCTGTGCGAGCGGATGAGGTTCAGCTGCAGGGTGTCGAGCTGTTCCTGGCTGATGCGCTGGTTGGCGAGCTTGCCGAAGCCGGTGTTGACGCCGTAGACGGGCTCGTCGCCCTGGGCGGCGCGCTGCACGACCGCGGCGCTGGCTTCGATGTGGTCGCGGGCGCCGGGGTCGAGCGTCAGCGGGGTGACGGCGCGGTGGATGGCTTGCAGGTCGTCGAGGGTGAGGTGGCCGGGGAGGAGGTTCATGGGGGGTTCTTTCTCGTTTGCGTTTGCTGGATGTTCGCGACTCTTGACTCTTGGTTCTGTCTTTGTAGGAGCGGCTTCAGCCGCGATCCCGGTGCACCGCATCGCGGCTGAAGCCGCTCCTACAAGCCGCTCCTACAGGATTCGGGCGCGTGGGTCACCCCACCATCGGCAGCTTCAACCCCTGCTCCCGCGCGCAGGCCAGCGCCTCTTCATACCCCGCGTCCGCATGCCGCATCACCCCGGTGCCCGGGTCGTTCCAAAGCACGCGTTCGATGCGCCTGTCGGCCTCGGGCGTGCCGTCGCAGACGATGACCACGCCCGAGTGCTGCGAGTAGCCCATGCCCACGCCACCGCCGTGGTGCAGCGACACCCAAGTGGCGCCGCCGGCGGTGTTGAGCAGGGCGTTCAAGAGCGGCCAGTCGGAGACGGCGTCCGAGCCGTCGCGCATCGCTTCGGTCTCGCGGTTGGGCGAGGCGACGGAGCCGGAGTCGAGGTGGTCGCGGCCGATCACGATGGGGGCTTTCAGCTCGCCGCTGCGCACCATCTCGTTGAAGGCCAGGCCGGCGCGGTGGCGCTCGCCCAGGCCGATCCAGCAGATGCGCGCAGGCAGCCCCTGGAAGGCGATGCGCTCGCCGGCCATGTCGAGCCAGCGGTGCAGGTGGGCGTCTCCGGGGAAGAGTTCCTTCATCTTCGCGTCGGTCTTGCGGATGTCCTCCGGGTCGCCGCTGAGCGCGACCCAGCGGAAGGGGCCCTTGCCGCGGCAGAACAGCGGCCGCACATAGGCCGGCACGAAACCGGGGAAGGCGAAGGCGTCTTCCACGCCCTGGTCCTTGGCCACCTGGCGGATGTTGTTGCCGTAGTCGACGGTGGGGATGCCCAGCGCCTGGAAACCGAGCATGGCGCGCACATGGGCGGCGCAGCCCTGGGCGGCGGCCTCGCGGAGCGCAGCGTGCCGGGCCGGGTCTTTCTGGGCGGCTTGCCACTGTTCCACCGTCCAGCCCGGCGGCAGGTAGCCGTTGACCAGGTCGTGGGCCGAGGTCTGGTCGGTCACCAGGTCGGGGCGGACGCCGCCGGCCTGGGCGCGGCGCAGCAGCTCGGGCAACACCTCGGCGGCGTTGCCGAGCAGCGCGACCGACACGGCGCGCTTTCCCTTCGCGTAGCGCTGCATGCGAGCCAGCGCGTCGTCCAGGTCGGCGGCCTGCTCGTCCACATAGCGGGTCTTCAGGCGGAAGTCGATGCGCGACTGCTGGCATTCGACGGTGAGCGACGAGGCGCCGGC
>CBJNAE010000285.1:0-5682 GCA_966433995.1 uncultured Ideonella sp.
AGGGGCTCGGGCGGAATTGCCGCCAATGGGCCATCGCTTGGCGGATGGCTTCGGCGCGACGGGCTTGGCCGGTGGCCAGGTAGGCGGCTTCGAGTCCCAGGGTGTCGTATTTGTTTTCGGCAATGTTCTCTTCGTGAGTCGCCGCTTCATGGGCCACCCGCACTGCCTCTTCGGCTTGCAGCAGGTCTTCGGCGAGCCTTTCCAGCACCTGCTGTCGCAGCACGAATTTATCCATGATGAAAGGTAGGCGTCTCGAACAAAGGGGGGCAAATCTTGATTGTGAAGGGCTCTACCAGCCTTCGACGATTCTGTCGGCCACAGGTCAACTTCAGCCATGGGTCGGCAGTGACCCACCCCGCCAACGGGAGCAGTCGTTGGGCGGACCTTTATGGATAGGCCTCAGCGCGGCTTCTTTTCTTCGAAGGCCCACAACACGGCGATGGCCGCCAACAGCGGCAGGTTCTTCAGCAGGGGCCCGAAGGGATGCAGCCAGAACTCCGGCAGGCGCCAGCTCAGCAGCGCGGTGTAGCCCAGCATCACCGCGCCCTGGGCCGCCCAGACCCAGCGAGCGGGGCGGGCCAGGGCGGCGATGCCCAGTGCCAGGTCCAGCAGGCCGGCAGAGAACAGCAGCCAGGGGGCCAGGGCCGGGCCGGCGCCGAAGCGGTGCAGCAATTCCAGGCTGTCTTCGATCGGGTAGAGGCCCAGGGACAGCAGGCCGGTTGCGATCCAGACGGCGGCCACGCTCCAGCGCAGCAGGGGCAAGCCCCACCAGAGCCGCCCGAGGGCGCGGGCGGCATCGGCCTGGCCTGGTCCGATGAAGCTAGAGATCGGGCGCGGCGGGGCGCCCAGCAGCGCGGCGGTCTGCGTCGCCGGGGCGGTGTTGCCGCGTTCCAGCATCCGCAGCGATGCGCTGTCGAGCAAGGCACCGGGCAGGAGGCGCCCGGCCGCCGCCGCCCATCGGACCAGCGCCATCGGGACCGGCACGAAGCCGGCCGGTGGTAAACCCAGCGCCGCGCGCAGCTCGGCGATGAAATCCCGCAAGGCGAGCGGCCGGGGCCCCACGATGGGCACCTTCATGCCCACCATCGCACGGGGCTCGCCGACCAGCCGCGCGATGGCGCGCGCCAGGTCGTCCAGGTGCACGGGTTGGACGGGTTGTGCGCCCTGCCCCGGCAACGGGACAAGCGGCAGCGTCGCCAGGCCGGTGAACAGCCGCGCGCTCGCGCCGCCGGGGCCGTAGACCAGGGACGGCTGCACCACGGTGGCATCCAGCCCGAGCGCCAGCAGGAAGTCGTCCGCCGACTGTTTGCTCAGGTGGTAGGCGCTTTCGGCCCGCTCGTCCGCGCCCAGGGCAGAGACCTGCACCACGCGCCGCACCCCGGCGAGCCGGCAGGCCTCGAACAGCGCGCAGGGCCCGCGCACATGCAGCGCCTCGAAGGTCCGGCCGCCCGACTCGCGCAGGATGCCCACTGTATTCACCACCGCGTCGATGCCGTCCAGGCGCTCGGCCCAGTCGGCCGGGGCATGGTCGCGGCTGAAGTCCGCTTCGACGAAACCGCAGCCCGCCACCGGGCGCCTGCCGGCGGCGACCACCCGGTGGCCGTCCTCCAACAGGAACCGGACCAGCCGGGAACCGATGAAGCCGCTGGCGCCGGTGACCAGGACGTTCACGGCATCCGCCCGTGGGACCGGGATGGCGGGCAAGGTGGAGGTTGGAAATCGGCGAGAGCCATCTCCCCCACGAGCAAGCGGCATGCCCTACCGGACCTGCTCCAGTGCCACCTCGCGGCGGTGGCCGCCTGGGTCTGGTGTGAACACTTCCGCGGCGGGCCGCGCGATCAGCGAATTCGTCCGGAGAAAACCCTTTGCGCGTGCGCCAGGGCGGTGTCGGGGATCTCGACGTGGCGCGACGAACCGGGCGCCGCCAACCAACCCTTCAGAACCGATTCCGTGACGGGTTCCGCCAGGCCGCGGTTGAACAACGTCATCGCGGTCGCCAGGCTCAGACCGCTCGATTCGACGAGCTCGCGGAACCGGGCATTGTTGGGGTGGTCGGTACTGCTCATGGGCCGATGTTATTCCCGCGGGCGCCACCCGCCCCGCATGAAAAGACATGGGACATGGGGCCCGGCCGTGCACCTTCACGGCGCGGACCCCGGCTCCGCCATCTTGCGGTGCTGCTCGGCCAGCACCGACGACGGCGTCACCGACGCCAGCGCGGCCTGGACCTTGTTCTTCAGGCCGGCGACCACGTCGCCCTCCCCGGCCATCATCGCGTCGAAACCCGCTTTGGCCACGTCGGCCGGATCGTCCTTCTTGCCCGCGCCCATCTTGGTGTCGAGCAGGCCCGCACGGGCGAAGAAATCCGTGTCGGTGGGGCCGGGCATCAGGCAGGTGACGGTCACGCCGCTGTCCTTCAATTCATTGCGCAGCGCCCACGAGAACGAGTCGATGAAAGCCTTGCTGGCGTTGTAAACCGCCTGGAAGGTGCCGGGCATGAAGCCGGCGATCGAGCCGGTGATGAGGATGCGGCCGCCGCGGCGCTCGCGCATGCCCACGCCCACGCGCTGGACCAGGTCGAGCGTGCCGGTGATGTTGGTGTCGATCACATGCCTCACCTCGTCGAAGGGCTGTTCGAGGAAGGCCCGGCCGAGGCCGTGGCCCGCGTTGGCCAGCAGCGCGTCGACCGGGCGGCCGCCGATTGCGTCGACCAGGGCGTCGACGCCCGCCTTGCGGCTCAGGTCGGCCGGCACGGCCACCACCGCGGCGCCGGTGCGCCTCAATGACTCCGCGGCTTGCTCGATGCCGAGGTCGGCGGCGACGACCAGGTCGAAACCGTTCTCGCCGCACAACCGGGCGAGCTGGAAGCCGATGCCGGAAGACGCCCCGGTGACCACGGCCAGGGGTTTGTCGGAGTGGGTGCTGCTGTTCATGGGAAGGTCCTTTTAAAGGGGGCCGGCGACGCGGCGCGCGTCCTCGCGGACCCATGCATTTCGGCAAACCACATGCCCCTGCGGCGAGGGCGGCGACGCCGCGCGTCAGCCGGACGGGGCACCCGCCTTGCTCGGACCCGGACCGAACCAACAGGAGATGACATGGACCACCCATCCGAACACTCGACCACACGCCAAGAAACTCCACGGAAAGATCCACCGACGAAACCAGCGCTGCCGCCGGCCGCAACACCGGCCGGCCACGCATTGCGGGGGCGGCCCTTCGGCCTGTTGTTCGGCGCCGTGGCGGGCTTGATCCTCGGCCTGCTCTGCGGGCTGGCCGCCGGCCCCGTGGGCAGCCTCGCGGGGGCCGCGGTGGGCGCGGTGCTCGGCGCCTTGATGGGCGGCCGGGGCGGTTCGAGCGCGGCGGGCGAACGCCGGCCTTGAGCCCTTCATTCATTGAAGGGGGCGGCCCGGCCCGTTGCTACATTGGCCCCCCTTGCGCGCGTGGCCCAGTCTGCAGTCCGTCCGCTCCATCGAGCGGTGTCCACCGTGACATCGTAGGAACCCCATGCAACACGGATTGCAGTTCGAGTGGCCATCGCGCGAACCGGACGCGCAGACGCGCGCTCTGCTGGAGGCCCGGGTGGGCATGGACCGCTCCGGCAGCCGGCGCCAGGTCATCCGCCCCTGCCATGAGGGCGCGATGCTGTTGAGCATCGAGACGCCCAACACCGCGCACCTGCAAATCGAGGGCACCTTCTCGTGCTCGTGCGGCGCCGTGCTCGGCTCCATGCGCTACCAACCCGAACGCCAACTGCTGTGCTACGCCGGCCCGGACGGCCAGGACGCCAGCGTCACGGGCTGGTGAGCCGCGCGCGCCGCCGCGGGCCGTAGGTCTTACGCGTAATTTTTCGGGGCGGCTCGGCGGCGCGCCGGCGGCGGTACCGGTCTTCGTCGTCTTCCAATCGCCGGGCCGCCGACCCGGCACCCGGGCAACCGGCCACCAGGTAACAACGCCGCGTAGTTCGTTCCGACGGACCCTGCGCCGGGATGGTCTCTTGTAGGAGACCAAGCCGACTTGGGCGTGGACGGCCAAACAGGCACCGACGTTGCTTTTGATGGGGTGCGGACGGGGCATGTTGCCCCGGCTGTTTGTCCAAGGGCCCCACGGGGCCGATTCAACACACAGGAGATATGCACATGCCTACCAGCGCCAACAACAACCGTAACGACAACAACAACAGCAACTCGAACCGCGGCTTCGCATCGATGGACCCGGAACGCCAACGCGAGATCGCCGCCGAAGGCGGCCGCGCCGCCCACGCCAGCGGCAACGCGCACGAATTCACTTCGGAAGAAGCGCGCGAAGCCGGCAGCAAGAGCCATGGCGGCGTGAGCGCCCAGGGCCGCGGCAACGAAGAAGGCAGCAGCGGCGGCAACCGCGGCTCGAACCAGGGCGGCGGCACCCGCGGCGGCAGCAGCGAACAACACGCCGAAGCCGGCCGCCAGAGCCACAAGAACGATCGCTGAGCCTTCGCGTGAAGGCGATCGCGCCCTCCCGCCGGGAGGGCTTTTTTTCGCATGCGCGGATCAAGCCCGGGGCCGCGGCCATGCGACATCCGCGACCGGGTCGCAGCCGGGCACAGGTATTTTTTACGTTGAAGGTTTACCGCTGTCGCGTGACCCGCACGGCGCACCCTGTGCCGGCCCCGCGCCGGAGGGCATATCGCCGGGAAACGGCGCACCGCGGAGGCTGGCACCGCGGTTGCCGATGTCAGCAGCCGCAGCCGGCGAGGCATCGCCGATGCGATGGCGCGGCCACCTCGGCCGCCACCCCCGACATGTCGTTACAGGCATGGGAAGGGGGGTCGGAATAATCCATTTCTACGCCTTCCACGGCATCTTCCCCAAGGATCCAGGATGAGCCTTGCATTGATCGTCGATGACGATGCCGACGCCGCGCACTTGATCGCGGAGCAAGTGGCCCAACGGGGTCATGCGACAGCGGTGGCGCATTCGCTGGCGGAAGCGCGCAGGCTGATGGCCTCGCGATCGCCGGACCTGGTGCTGCTCGACCTGCAGCTGCCCGACGGCAACGGCCTGTCGCTGTTCGCCGAGCCTTCGCTGGTGAGCCAGTCCGAGATCGTGTTGATGACGGGCTACGCGACCTTGGAAACCTCGATCGAAGCCATGCGGCTCGGGGCCGCCGACTACCTCGTCAAGCCGGTGCGGCTCGCGCAGTTGAACGAGGTGCTGTCTCGCGCGATGCGCCCGGCCGCGCTCGCCGCCGCGCGGGCGCGCGAGGCCGAAGGCTGGCAGGAGGAACTGGAAGAAAGCGGCCGCTTCGGGTTGATGGTCGGGCGCTCGGCGCCGATGCGCCACCTCTACGCGCAGCTGGCGCGCGTGGCCGACACCTCGATCAGCGTCTTCATCACCGGCGAAAGCGGCACCGGCAAGGAACTGGTGGCGCAGACGGTGCACGACCTGAGCCGGCGCCGCGACCGCGCCTTCCTCCCGGTCAACTGCGGCGCGATATCGCCGCAGCTGATGGAAAGCGAGATCTTCGGCCACGAGAAGGGCAGCTTCACCGGCGCCGACCGCCAGCACCAGGGCTTCTTCGAGCAAGCGCACGGCGGCACGCTCTTCCTGGACGAGATCACCGAGATGCCGCTGGAGCTGCAAGTCAAGCTGCTGCGCGTGCTGGAGAGCGGCGGCTTCATGCGGGTGGGCTCGACCCAGCTGCGCA
>CBJNAE010000286.1:0-5677 GCA_966433995.1 uncultured Ideonella sp.
ATGCCGGTGGCCGCCTTGATGCCCTTGTCGAGGTCGACGTAGGCCTGGGCCAGCCTGGCGGCGCGTTCCGCTTCCGGCAGTTTCGGGTCGATCGCCTTCACCGTGGCCAGGTAGTCGTCGACCGCCTTGATGCCTTGCTGGGCCTCGGCGGGCTTCACGCCCATGCGCAGCGCCATGTCCTCGGTGCGGCCCTTCAACGCGTCCCAGCGCTTGGGGAAGGACTCGGGGTCGGCCACCATGGCATTGAAGTTGGCGTCGGCGTGCAGCGACCAGGTCATGCGGGTGGTGCCCGAGATGTGCCGCGTGATGAACATCGTCGGGTTGACGATCGACTCGACCATCGTGCGCGGCTCGGGCACGCCCTGCTTGGCGCGCGAGAGCAGGTCCTGCTGCAGCTGCGGGCTGCGGGCCATCGCCATCTCGGCGTCGGTGGGCTCGTCGGGGTTCTCGCTGAAGAGGCCGGCGTGCGCCTTGTCGAGTTCCAGCGCGGCGCCCTTCGCGCGGTCGGCCAGGTTCAGGCCCTGCAGGTCCTGGTTGACGGCGTAGAGGGCGGCGCCGCGTTCGCCGACGATGCGTTCGGCCTCGTCCATCTTGTAGGCCACTTCGGGGTTGAGGCGGCGGAAGTCCTGCACCGCGGCGGCTTGGGACTCGGGCGTGTCGCCGCCGAAGTTGGCCACGTAGTAGGCCAGCGACGCGCCGGCGGCGTTGTGGCCGGCTTCGCCGGTGAGGTTGCCGATGGCTTCTTTCAGGTGTTCCTGCTGAGACTTCAGGCCTTCCCTGGCGCCATCCAGCACCGCGTCGCGGGAAGTGGCGGCGGTGGGGTTCTTGGCCGGGTCTTTCGCCAGCTGGTCGAACGAATTGGCGAGTTGGGTCGCCAGCTTCGCGTGGCCTCCCCCTTCGACCGCCAGCCTGGCGCCGTCGCGCAGCACAGCCGGCGTGAGCCCGGTGCCGCCGGTGGCCGCCGGCTGCTTGGTCAGCTCGGCGGCGAAGCGCTCGGACCATTGCGGATCGGCCGAGCGCGAATCGGCCGCTTCGGCCAGCACGCTCAGCCCGGCGATGAAACGCGCGCCGCCGGAGGCGCCCTGCGTCGCCATCTGCGCGCTCAGGTCGCCGAACTTGTCCGCCACGGCCTGGGCCATGGGCTGCGCCACTTCCGGGGGCGCGTCGCGGTATTGCGCCAGATAGTCGCCCTTGGCGGACAGCGGCTTGTCCTTCAGCGCGTCGAGCGAGCGCTCGCGCTCGGCGTCGAACAGCGGCGACAGCCCGGCGGCCACGCGCTTCCTCGCCGCGTCGTCGGGCATGGCGTCGAGCGCCAGCCGGGCTTCTTTCGAAGCGCCGGCCACGTCGCCCGCCAGCAGCTTGGCGATGATGGCTTTGTTGGCCTGCGCCTGGCCCACCTTCTCCACCGAAGCGTTGACGGTCTTGATGTAGTCCTTGGACAACGTGGCGCCCTGCTCCATCAGGCTGGCGCGGGCGAAGCCGAGCGGGTCGCGCTGGGCCAGCGGCCGGTGCACCGTGTCGTTGACGTAGGCCGGGTCCTGGGCGACCACCTTGGCGTAGTCGAGCGCGGCCTTCATGTCGGCCTCGCCGCCAGTCACCTTGCCCGAGGCACGCAGGCCCTGCTGCACCGCGGCGTCGCTGCCGGCAGTCAGGCTGTTGGATTGGCGCAGGCCGTTGCGGATGGCGTTGGCCGACTCGAAGGCGCCCTTGCCGGCCTTCACATCCTGTTCGATCAGGGCCTGGGACGCTTTCGAGAACGCTGTCCAGTGCTGGTCGGCGCGGCTTTGCGCGGCCTGGGCCGAGTTCTTGTCGGCGGCCGGGTCCATCCTCAGCTTGTCGGCTTCCTGCTGGGCCGACTTGGCGTCGTCCAGCGCCTTCTTCGCGCCGGGCGACAGCTCGCGCACCAGCGCGTCTTCCTGGGCGGGCGTCGGCGCGCCGATGCTCGGCGCCAGCGGGTTCGGCGGCAGCTGGTAGCCGCCGTCGGGCACCTTGTTGCCGTAGTCGACGCCCATGGCGTGCAGGCCGAAGGAGCCGGCCATCGCCGCCACCGTCACGCCGGCCTGCACCTTGAGGGCCTTGGCGCGCGACCAGCCGGTCGGCAGCTTGGGCTGGCTCGCCGGCGTGGCCACCTTGAACTGGTCGTTGCCCAGCCCGACGTCGCGCAGGCCGCCGGCCGCCATCACTTCCTGCGGCGAGCGGTTGGAGACGACGAAATAGGTGTCGTTCGGCTGGGCGTTGGCCTCCTTCGGGCCGCGCGCCAGCGCGCGCGTCACGCGGATGTTGGTGTCGGCCAGCACCTCGGCGCTCGGCGGCGTGGTGGTGCGGGTGACCTTGCCGGTGGTGCGGTCCTTCAGCATCCAGCCCACGCTCACCCAGTCCTGCTGGGCGCCGAGCTTCTTGCCCATCTCCGCCCGCGGCACCATGCCCATCAGGCCTTCGCCGGGGTTGGTGCGGCCGTACCAGCGCACGGTCGCCGTGCCCCCGGCCACGCGGCCCCAGCCGGCGATCTCGTCCTTGCCGAACGAGGCCGCGGCGGCGCCGTCGAAGGCCCCGGCGCCGCCCTTGGCCTTGACCTGGTACACGTAGGCGGTGCCGTCGCCTTCGATGATGTCGCGGCTGCCCAGCCGCTTCCACAGCGACGGCCAGTCGCGGCCCTTGAAGGCGGCCTCGGTCACCGGCACGCCGCCGGCGGTGGTCTTGCCCGGCTTGGCCGGCGGGCTGGCGCCGCCGCTGCCGGTGGGGGCGTTGGTGGGCGTCGCCGGGTGGGGGCCGGCGGGCTTGGCGCCCTGGCCGCCGTCGCCCTCCGCCGCGGCCTTCTGGAACAGCTCGGCCATGCCCTGGTGCACCAGCGGGCTGTAGCCCCGGGCCGAAGCGTCGCGCCCGCGGGTGACGCTGTCGGCGCCGCCGTGGTCGGCGATGGCATGCATCACCTGGTTGACAGCCGCCGGGTCGGTCAGCAGGCCGCGCTTGCCGGAGGCCACTTCCAGCGATGCCACCACCGAGCTGGCGCCCCAGCTCGACACGCCCGAGGTGACCACGGTGTCCGCGGCGACCACCGAGGTGATCTTCTGGCCGTTGGGCGCCAGCGGCACGCGGCTGGGGTATTTGCCGCCCCCGGCTTCTTCGCCGCTGTCGAGGATGGCGATGGTCGAAACCTTCGGGTCCTTCGGGCCCGCGCCCTGGTTGCGCCTTTCGGCCGCGAGGAACATCTCGTCCAGGGCGGGCACCTTGGTGCGCTCGGTGCCGTCGGGGTTCCAGTACTTGCCGGCGGCGTCGCGCCCGGCCACTTCCACGCCCACCACCGAATCGGCGCCGTGCCTGGCCAGCAGGTTGTCGGCCGCCTTGGCGGTGGCCTCGGCGCCCGGGCGGTGGCCGAAACCGACCACCTGGATGTCGTCATGGCCGTGGGCCTGCAGCGCCGCCTTCATCGCCGCGACGCCGGAGTCGGGGGTGACCACCACCGGCTGCTTGCCCAGCTTGCGCAGCGCGCTGGCCATCTCGGCGGCGCCCTTGATGCCGTCGGAGTCGGGCTTGATCTTGTTGCCGCGGCCGGTGGCCACCGGCGCGCCGGTCACGACCATCGGCTTTTGCGACTGCATCAGCTGGTCGGCGGCATAGGCCGGGCTGTCCGAGATGATGATCGAGCGCGCCCGGCCCGGCGGGTCGTAGGCGCGCAGCTCGTCGATGGTGCTGCGGTTCATGTTGCCCAGCGCGTCCAGCACCGCGGCGTTGTCGACGTCGCGGCCGAACCTGGGCAGGCCGACGATCGGCCGCGCGGGCTGCTGGATCACCACCGGGATGGTGTCCGCCACGTCCTTCTGGTCGGTGGTGCGGCGTTCCACGGGGATCGACGGGTCGGCGAGGTTCTTGTCCGGCACGGCGGTGGTGACGGCCACCGTGCCGCCGCGGCTGATGCCGGTGCCCGGCGGCAGGTGGGCCAGCTCGTCGATGGCCTTGCCGGCCTGGAACTCCATCGGGTTGACCATCTCGACCGAGCCCTTGCCGCGCCCTTCCAGCGCCTTCTGGAAGAAGGGCTTGAGCTCGGGGTAGTGGGTGCAGCACCAGGAGATGGTGTCGGCGTCCGGTGCGGCCTTGAGGATCTTGCCCACGTAGTGGTCGGCGGCGAACTCCATGCGCGCGTTCAACTCGGGGCTGGATTTGTCGGGCAGGTAGCGGTTCACCAGGTTGGCCAGGTTCAGGTCCGAGGTGCCGATGTCCTTCACCTGGGACAGGTCGGCGCCGGTGCGCTTCTCATAGTCGGCGCGGAACTTGTTCCAGCTCGCGTCGAAGGCGGCCACCTCCTTCGGGCCCTGCAGGCTGGGGCCGTCGGTGCCGCCCACCGGCGTGACGTGGGTGTCCTCGTAGATCTTCACCGGCGGGTTGGAACCCGGCAGCTCCAGCGAAGCGGTGGCTTCCGTCGAGAAGGCGACCACTTTCCTGCCCTGGCCCACCAGGCCCTGGTGGAATTCGCGGGTGCTGGAGATCAGGTCGATCACCGGCACCTTGATGCCGGCGGCGTACTGCGGCTTGCCCGAAGTGCAGGCGGTGTTGCAAGCCATGACGACCAGGTCGACCTCGCTCTTCTCCAGCGTCTCCAGCCCCTTGCGGGTGTGGTCGGCGATTTCGGTCTTGGTCTTCGGGCCATAGGTGCCGGCGCCGTGGTCCCCAGCGGGCACCAGCTCCACGGTGGCGCCGGTGTCGCGCTCGATCTTGGCCTTGATCACGTCGGCGCCGAGGATGCCGCCCGATCCCGAGTCGAACACGCCGACGCGGATGGTGCGGCCGCGCAGGTCCGGGCCCACCGGTCGGGTCTGGTCCATGCGCCGGGCCTGCTGCGTGAGCAACTCGGCCACCGTGCCTTCGACCACCGCCGAGGTGTTGGCCGAGGTCTTGCCGCCCGCGCCTTCGACCGCGGCCACGGTGTCGCGCACTTGCTGGCCGGTGGGCGCTTCGTCGAGCGCGCCGGCGCGGCGCAGCATCTCGGTGCCCAGCGCGTAGCTCGCCCAGCTGGCCTTGCCGGCCACCACCGGCACGCCGGCCGGCACCACCGAGGCGATGTTCGTGCCGTCCGCTGCCGGATCGACCAGGCCATGCAAAGGCTGGGAACCACCGCCCACCTCATGGCCCCGCTCCAGCGCCGCCACCGTCGGCACGCCGCGGTTCTGCGCTTCGGTGAAGAGCCGGTCGCGCGAGGAGTTGAACTTGGTGATCGTCTCGCCGCCGGTGTTCAGGTACTGGCGGTCGCCGGTGCGGCCGGGCACGTCCACCGCCACCATCAGGTCGGGCTCGTGCTTCCTGGTGAAGGCGCGCGCGCGGTTCTCGGCCCAGCGGCCGCGGGAGTTGAAGGTGACGAGGTTGTAGGACCCCGGCGCCTCGCCCGCGGCCTCCAGGGCCGCCTTCATCAGCGGCATGTTCTGGCGGTCCACCACATAACTCGGCACGATGCGCGCGCCGAGTTCCTTCTCGGCGTAGATGCGCATCGCGCGGCCGGTGTAGGCGGCGCTGGCGGGGCTGCCGGCGTCGAGCACGCCCTTGGCGTCGGAGCGGCCGGTGGCGATCACCACATGGGCCTTGTCGCCCTTGGCCTTCACCGCCGCGGCCAAGGCGTTGGCGGTGGTGTCAGCGCCCTGCAGCACCGCGCCTTGCTGGAAGATCTTCTCGGAAGACAGGTTGTTGC
>CBJNAE010000287.1:0-5672 GCA_966433995.1 uncultured Ideonella sp.
ATCTGGCTGGCGAGGTTGGGCAAAGGCCGCCCTCAAAGCGTCGGGACAGGCTGTGCTGCGTGCGCCTGCTCCGGTTCGACCAGGGCCTGGGCGTGCGAGCCGAAAGCGTAGGCGTCCATGCCCAGGCAGCGGTAGGTCACCCCCTGGTGCAGCCGTTGCGGGCCGTGCCGCGTGCCGCCCGCGCCGGCGGCGATGAACCAGGGCAGCAAGTGCTCGTCGGTGGGGTGCATGTCGTGGAAATGCGGCGCCTGCTCGCGCACCGCCCACAGCGCCTGCCAGTCCTGCGCCTTGGCCTTGTCGAACATCCACTGTCTGAACGCCCGGCTCTCCGGGATTTCGATGTCTTGCGCCGACGCCCCGCCGCCGGGCGCGAAGACGCGCCGCAGGTTGTGCGTGATGCTGCCCGTGGCCAGCAGCATCACGCCGTCGTCCAGCAGCGGCGCCAGGGCCTGGCCGAGCTCGAACTGCCGCTGCGGTGACTGGGTGGGCACCCAGGCCAGCGGCAGGATGGGCACGTCGGCGTCGGGGAAAAAGTAGCGCATCACCGTCCAGATGCCGTGGTCCAGGCCGCCCTGGTCCACCGTCACCACGGGCAGGCCGGCCCGCTGCAGCCGGCTCGCGACCGCGGGCGCCAGGGATGGCGCGCCGGGCGCGTCGTAGCGCATCGCGAACAGCCGGTCGTCGAAGCGGCCGAAATCGTGGACCGCCCGGTGCTGCGGCGCGGCCAGCAGGGCCGGCTGGTGTGCCAGGGTGTGGGCCGACACCGCCAGCACGGCGCGCGGCGCGCCGAACTGGCGGCGAAGCCGTTCGCCGAGCAGTTGCATGAAGCGTCCGGCGGGTCCGGGTTCCAGCGCGATCATCGGCGAGCCGTGCGAGAAGAACAGCGCGGGCTGCGCGCGGCGGGTGGAGGGCGAAGGGGTGTCCATGGATCTATTGGATCAGCGGGGCCGGGCGCCCTTGTTCTCTCGATTTGCACGCAGGATTCGAACGGGCGCCGAGCTTGGCCGGGCGGCCGCCCCCGCCGCCCGTCCCGGAAACGGCGATCAATTCCTCCAGGCCGAGAATGGAAATCGCAGTCACCTCGCCGCGCGCCCGGGGCGTGGTGTAAGGTCTGCCGATGCACCAACACAGCAGCGCCACCGCCTCCCTCGAAGCCCGGCTTTCCCTGGACCCGCCTTCGGTCTGGCGGCTGTCCTGGCGCCAGTTGCTGCGCGACCTGCGCGCGGGCGAGTTGCGCCTGCTGGTCGTCGCGGTCGTGCTCGCGGTGGGGGCGCTCACCGCGGTCGGTTTCTTCGCCGACCGGTTGAACCTCGGCCTGGCCCGCGACGCGCGCCAATTGCTGGGCGGCGACGCGCTGCTGGTGGGCGACAAGCCGGCGCCCGTCGGCTTCGCCGAGCGTGCGGGCGCCATGGGCTTGAAGCTGGCGCGCACCGCATCGTTCCCCAGCATGGCGCGTGCTGCCGACGCCCAGGGCGGCGCCGCCCGGCTGGTGGCGGTCAAAGCGGTGAGCGACGCCTATCCCCTGCGCGGCCGCCTGCGCGTGAGCGGCGGGCCGGGCGGCGAGGAGCGGGTCGTCGCCGAAGGGCCGCGCCCCGGCACGGTCTGGGTCGAGGTCGGCGTTCTGGACACCCTCGGGCTGAAGGTCGGCGACCCGCTGCTGCTCGGTGACGCGTCGCTGAAGATCGCCAAGGTCATCGTCGTCGAGCCCGACCGCGGCGCCGGCTTCATGAGTTTTTCGCCGCGGGTGATGCTGCACGAGCTGGACCTGCCGGCCACCCAGCTCATCCAGCCGGCCAGCCGCGTCACCTACCGGCTGGCGGTCGCCTCGCCCGCAGACAAGGACGCCGATGTCGCCGCCTACGTGGCCTGGGTCGAGGGGCAGATCAAGTCGCAGAAGCTGCGCGGGCTGAGGGTGGAGTCGATGGAGTCCGGCCGCCCCGAGATGCGCCAGACGCTGGACCGCGCCGGCAAATTCCTCAACCTGGTGGCCCTGCTGGCCGCCTTGCTCGCCGCGGTGGCGGTGGCCATCGCCTCGCGCGACTTCGCCCAGCGCCGGCTCGACGACTGCGCGATGCTGCGCGTGCTCGGCCAGTCGCAGCGCCGCATCGCCGCGCAGTACTGGATCGAGTTCGCGGCCGTCGGCCTGGTGGGCAGCGTGCTGGGCGTGCTGCTGGGCTGGGCAGTGCACCATGTCTTCGTCTGGCTGCTGTCGGGCCTGGTCGAGAGCAGTCTGCCCTCGCCGTCGTGGCGGCCGGCGCTGTGGGGCCTGGGCATCGGTGTGACATTGCTGCTGAGCTTCGGCTTGCCACCGGTGCTGCAGCTGGCGCGTGTGCCCGCGCTGAGGGTCATCCGACGCGAAGTGGGCCCGCCCAAGGCCTCTTCGGTGGCGGTGCTGCTCACCGGCCTGAGCGGCTTCGCGGTGCTGCTGCTGGCCGTGTCGGGCGACCTGAAGCTGGGCCTGATGACGGTCGGCGGCTTCGCCGCAGCCACCGCCGTCTTCGCACTGATGGCCTGGGCCGCGGTGCAGGCGCTGCGGCGTGCCGTGCCGGAGGCGCGCGCCCCGCGCTGGCTGGTGCTGGCCACGCGGCAGGTGGGCGCCCGGCCGGGCTTCGCGGTGCTGCAGGTCTCGGCCCTGAGCATCGGCCTGCTGGCCCTGATGCTGCTGGTGCTGCTGCGCACCGACCTTGTCAGCAGCTGGCGCCAGGCCACGCCGCCCGACGCGCCCAACCGTTTCGTCATCAACATTCAGCCCGACCAAGGAGAAGCCTTCCAGCGGCAACTCGCCGGCGCGGGCGTCGAGAAATACGACTGGTACCCGATGATCCGCGGGCGGCTCGTAGCGGTGAACGGCAAGGCCGTCGCTGCCGGCGACTACGCCGAGGACCGCGCCCAGCGCCTGGTCGAGCGCGAGTTCAACCTCAGCCACAGCGCCGGGCTGCCGGGCCACAACCAGGTCAGCGGCGGCCGCTGGACGCCAGAAGAGGCCGACGGCATGAGCGTGGAGGACGGCTTGGCCGAAACCCTCGGCCTGAAGCTCGGCGACCGCCTGAAGTTCGACATCGCCGGCCAGCCGGTGGAAGCCCGCATCACCAGCCTGCGCAAGGTGGACTGGGGCTCGATGCGCGCGAACTTCTTCGTGCTCTTCCCTCGCGCCGCCATGCCGGACCTGCCGTCCACCTACATTGCCGCATTCCGCGCGCCCGAGTCCAATGGCCAGACGCCGGCTGGTTTCGACAACGCGCTGAGCCGCGCCTTCCCCAACATCACCACGGTGGACGTCTCGGCCTCCATCGCCCAGGTGCAGCGCGTGCTGGGCCAGGTGATCAGCGCGGTGGAGTTCCTCTTCGGCTTCACCCTCGCGGCAGGCCTGGTCGTGCTGTTCTCGGCGGTCACCGCCACGCGCGAGGCTCGTTCGCACGAGTTCGCGGTGATGCGGGCGCTGGGCGCGAGCAGCCCCTTGCTGCGACAGGTGCAGCGCGCCGAGCTGGTCGGTGTCGGCGCGCTGGCCGGCGTGCTCGCCGCATTGGCGGCGATGACCGTGGGTTGGGCCCTGGCCCGTTTCGTCTTCGAATTCACCTGGACGGCCGCGCCCTGGGTGCCGCTGGCCGGCGCCGCGGCCGGCGGCTTGCTGGCCTGGGCCGCGGGTTGGTGGGGCCTGCGCGGCGTGCTGCGCCACACGGTGATGGACACGCTGCGGCGGGCCAGCGCCTGAGGCGGCGAGGGGAGGGTGGCGGGCCAGGCGCCGCAACCCGACTTCATTCGGACTCCAGGACGATGCTCCCGTCCCCGTTCGAAGCCTTTCCGCGGGATTCCGGGCATCGGAAAACGGGAGTGGCCCGGGCCCTTCGACAGGCTCAGGGTGAACGGGAGAGAGGAACCGCCGCCCACCACCGGAGGGAGGATCGCGGCCCCCTAACCGGAGAGAAGGATCGCATCCCCCGACCGGAGAGAAGGATCGTCGCCCACCACCGTTCGGGCTGAGCTTGTCGAAGCCTTTCCGCGGGGTTCCGGGCGTCGAAAAACGGAAGGGCCCGGGCCTTTCGACAGGCCCAGGGCGACCGGGCGGGTCGCCCGGCTCAGCCTTCGGCGTCGAGATGGAACGTCGCCACCACCTGCGACAGCTTGGCCGCCTGTTCCTTCAGGCTTTCCGATGCCGCGGCGCTCTGCTCCACCAGTGCCGCGTTCTGCTGCGTCATCTGTTCGAGCTCGCCCACGGCGGCATTGATGCGGCCGATGCCTTCGCTCTGCTCCGAGGCGGCCCTGGTGACCTCCCCGATGATGTCGGAGACCTGCTGGACCGAGACGACGATCTCTTGCATGTTCTGGCCAGCCTGGGCGACCAGGCCGGCGCCGGCCTGTACGCGGTCCACGCTGTCGGCGATCAGTTCCTTGATTTCCTTGGCGGCCTGGGCCGAGCGGCTGGCCAGGCTGCGCACCTCGCCTGCGACGACGGCGAAGCCGCGCCCTTGTTCGCCGGCCTGGGCCGCTTCGACCGCGGCGTTGAGCGCCAGGATGTTGGTCTGGAAGGCGATGCTGTCGATCACGCCGGTGATGTCGGCGATCTTCTGGGAGCTGGCGTTGATCTCGTCCATCGTCGACACCACCTTGGAGACCACCGTCGCGCCCCGGGCGGCGACTTCCGCCGCCTTGGAGGCGAGCCGGTTGGCCTGGCCGCCGGACTCGGCCGACTGCTGCACGTTGCGCGTGAGCAGCGTCATCGACGAGACGGTCTGCTGCAGGTTGGAGGCTGTCAGCTCGGTGCGCCGGCTGAGGTCCTGGTTGCCGATGGCCACCTCGCGGCTGGCCACGTTGATGGAATCGGCGGAGTCGCGCACATTGCCCACCACCGCCCGCAGCGAAGCCTGCATCGTCTTGAGGGCCTGCATCAATTGGGCCGTCTCGTCGCGCCCAGGTGCGTGGATCGGAGAATTCAAGTCGCCTTGGGCGATGCGGCTGGCCACGGCGACGGCGCGGTCCAGCGGCCGGCACACCGAACGCAAGGTCAGCCACATCAGCGGGATGAAAAGGCACAGCGTCAGGGCCACGAGCGCGAGCCGCTGCAGCGAAGCGGCGGTCGCCTGCGACGCCATCTTCTCGCTCGCGGCGGAGACGATCTCTTCCTGCGCCGCCTTGATGTCCTCGGTGTTCTTCTTCAGCGCCGCCAGGGTGTCGTCGGCCTTGGATGCGTAGGCCATGGCGACGGCGCCGTCGATCTGGGCGCCTTCCACCTGTTTCAGGACCGGTTCGAGCAGCGACTCGTACGTCTGCAGGAAACCTTCCTGCTTCTTCAGCAGCTCGTTGATCCCGCCGTGCCCGGCGTTGGCCGCGGCCAGTTTCTCGCTGACCGCCTTGATGTTCTTCAGCTCTTCCTTCCAGACGCCGATCAGGCGCTGCACTTCCACGGAATTGGACGCGCCGATGGCCATGATGCCCAGCTCCCAGTTGCGCATGCGGCTGATCGCTTCGCGCAGGTTCGCCAGGTCGGCGGACGCCTCGTGCGCCTGCCCGAAAAGCGTCGAGGCGTTGCGGTTGGCCATCTGGCTGGAGACCAGGCCCCAGCCGCCCAGCGCCAGGAGCGAGGCCACCACGGCCACCATCACGATGTAGAAGCGGGTGCGGATGCTGAATTGGTCCAACGACGCGTGCATGTCGACGATCTCCTGTTGCCCGGG
>CBJNAE010000288.1:0-5671 GCA_966433995.1 uncultured Ideonella sp.
GTAGCCGGTGGCGCGGTCGCTTTCGCATTGCATCAGCCGCAGGTAGACGAAGTCGGCCGTCAGGTTGGCGAAAGAGGGGAATTTCGGCGAGTCGGTAACCACGCAGGCCGCGCCGTGCGCCCGGGCCATTTCGATGAAACGCGGCGTCATGAAACTGTCGTGCCGCACGTCCAGCACATGGCGCAAGGGGCGGCCGCGCAGTTCGCGCGGCAGCAGCTTCAGGAAGGCGCCGAAGTCGCCGGCGTCGAACTGCTTGGTGGGCGCGAATTGCCAGAGCAGCGGCCCGAGCTTGTCGCCCAGGTGCTCCAGGCCGCTGGCCATGAAGCGGTTGATCGAGTCGCCCGCCTCGGCGAGCACGCGCCGGTTGGTGGCGTAGCGCACCACCTTGAGCGCGAAGCGGAAATCATCCGGTGTCTCATCGCGCCATTTGGCGAAGGTGGACGGGCTCTGGGTGCTGTAGAAGGTGCCGTTGACCTCGATCGCGGTGAGCCGGCGGCTGGCATATTCCAGCTCGCGGCGGGCCGGGAGGTCCGGCGGATAGAAGGTTTCGCGCCAGGGCTCGTACGTCCAGCCGCCGATGCCCACCTTGATGTCGCCCATGTGTTCCCCCTCGCCGCCTGTGGATGGTGAAAATCATTCTGCTGGATGGCGGAGCCTCGTCCAGCAGGCCGGACCGCCGGGAAATGGCAAGCGAAGTGCCCGCAATTCCCGGCATGCCGGCGCCGGGTGCCGTCCTATGCTTCTTCCTTGCCCTCCCAACCCCGGTCGCACCCATGAAACTCCTCGGCATCCCCCTGCGCAAACCGTCCTACAGCGAATTCACCGCCGCCTGCATCATGGGCGTGGGGCTGTGGGTGTTCGCCCTGGGGTTGCTGCGGGCCTCGAAGGTCGAGGTGGCCTGGCAGGACGCGGGCGCCTTGCTGATCATGGCGCTGTGGGGTTGCCTGTGCGCCCGGCTGGGCATCCGGGTCGGTGCCGGCGGCCGCCACCTGCTGGCCAACCTGCTGGTCGGCGCCACGCTGCTGGGCTGCTACCAGGCGGCCCTGGCCTTCATGGGCTGAGACCTCATCGAATAGGATCGGCCTCCTTTTTCCGGAGCCGTCCATGAACATCCACCTCAGTCTCACGCCGCTCATCTCGTTGATCGCCGGCATCCTGATCCTCGTCGCGCCCAAGCTGCTGAACTACATCGTGGCCATCTACCTGATCGTCATCGGGCTGGTGGGGCTGTTCGGCATGGGGTCGCTGCACATCCGGTGACGCGGGCCGGCGGCGCCGGTCATGGCGCCACCGGGATCGCGTAATGGATCACCGAATCCGCCGAGGTGGGGTGGTAGTCGGCGCCGTAGGTCTCGATGTCGGCGCCATGGCTGTGACGCAGCCCCGAGCGCGTCAGCCAGCTGCCGTAGATGTAGTTGACCGTCTGGTCGATCCGGGCGGCCTCCCCGCGGTGGGTGAACCTCGCATAGCGGCCCCCGGGGAGTCGTCGCTTCACCATGCCGGGGGGCGCGGGCGCGTCGCCCCGCACCTCGAGGGCGGCCAGGTATTCCAGCTCGTCGGCGTCTTCGCGGCAGGGGCGGACGATGCCGTAGCAGCGGCCGCCCACCGCCATCGGGACCTCGCCCAGCCGGGGCAGGAAAGCCGCCCACAGCGCCGGCAGCTTGCGCGCCAGGTTGTTCTTGTGCGACTCCGCGCCGTAGAAGCGTGTCCGCATGCCGACGAGCACGAGTTCGGGCTGCTCGTAGAACTCGGGTTCGAGCGAGAGGTTGTCGGCCTGCAAGTGGTCCAGGTAGCCGGCGTCGAACCTGGGCTTGCGGAGGAACTGGTGGC
Source organism: uncultured Ideonella sp. (assembly GCA_966433995.1). Lineage (GTDB taxonomy): Bacteria > Pseudomonadota > Gammaproteobacteria > Burkholderiales > Burkholderiaceae_C > JANPCX01. The sequence goes on from CBJNAE010000288.1 coordinate 1,831, forward strand.
GCGTGCCGCGACGTCGGTATTCGGCCGGGGTGAGGCCGAAGGCGGCCTTGAAAGCCCGGGTGAAGCTTTCCTGGCTCTGGAAGCCCGCCGCCAGCGCGATCTCGATGACACGCTGGTCCGTCGACGACAGCGCCTCGAGGGCGGCGGCCAGGCGCCGCGAACGGATGTAGGTCTTCAAGGTCTCCTGGGTCAGGGCCTTGAAGATGCGCTGGAAATGCCAGTGGCTGACGCCGGCGTGCCGGGCCACTTCGGCGGTGTCCAGGTTGTCATCCAGCCGTTCTTCGATGAAATCGATGCCGCGCTGGACTTGGTCGAGGTAGTTCATGTGTCGAAGAACCCGGTCATGGCCAGCAGCTTGCCGTCCGCGCCGTATTCGCCGTAGCTGCTGCCGTCCCCGATGACCTCACCCTCGGCGCCGCACATCTGCCAGGTGGCGACGCTGCGCGCGCTGTGCGCGCGGAAGGACGTGGTCTTGAAATGGCCGCCGGGCACCTGCTGGTGGAAGCCCAGCATGTAGTCGATCAAGGCCGCATGGCCCTGAGCCTCGACCAAGGGATCCCGGTACACGCAATCGGCGTCGACGCTGTCCTTCAGCGCCAGCGCCTTGGCCTGCGCGCCGGGCGCTTGCCAGGCAGATACATAGGTCTCCCAGGTCCGCCGCCGTTGACTTTCTTCAAACTGCGCCCGCGTGCCTGTCTCTTCGTCCATCTTCAAACTCCTGCAAGGTTGTGAAGCGGCCAGGATAGGCAGGGCGCAGGCCCGGGTTTTGATATTTTGTGCGGCCGGAAGGTCATCGCGGCGCAGGGGGCGGCAAATCCCACCACGCGGGCAGCAGCCTGCGCACCTCGGGCCGCGCGAAGCGGTCGTCGATCAGGTGCAGGCTGCCGCGGTCTGACAGGGTGCGGATCACGCGGCCGGCGGCCTGCACCACCTTGCGCAGGCCGGGATAAAGGTAGACGTACTCGTGCCCGGCGCCGAAATCGGCGTCGATGCGCCGGCGCATCGCCTCGTTGACCGGGTTGACCTGCGGCAGTCCGAGCGTGGCGATGAACGCGCCGATCAACCGCGATCCGGGGAGATCCACACCCTCGGAGAAGGCGCCGCCCAGCACCGCGAAGCCGACGCCTCGGCCATCCACGCGGAAGCGGTCGAGGAAGGCGGCCTTGCCCGCTTCGTCCAGGCGGCGGGCCTGCGGCCACATCGGGATGTCCGGGTGCAGGGCGCCGAACACGCTGGCGGCGCGCTCCAGGTAGTCGAAGCTGCTGAAAAAGGCCAGGTAGTTGCCCGGGACGGCGCCGTATTGCGACGCGATGAGATGGGCGATGGGCGCGAGCGAGGCGTCGCGCCGGGCATAGCGGGTCGACACGCCGCGCACGATGTGGACCGACAGTTGCGAGGCGTCGAAGGGCGCCTCCACGTCGAGCCAGGCGGTGTCGGCCGGCATGCCGAGCAGGTCGCCGTAAAAATCGGCCGGCGCCAGCGTGGCCGAGAAGAGCACCGCCGAACGCACGGACGCGAAGCGCGGCTTCAGGAAGGGAGCCGGCACCACGTTGCGGATGCACAGGGTGGCCTGCAGCGGGGGCCGCGGCCCCTTGGCCGGCGAAGGGTGGGCGAACAGGTCGCCTTCGGCGGGGCGATGGAAGTCGCCGTCGGACGCGCCGCCCCCATGCGGCCGGGTGACATCGAACATCGAATGCCCGCCCCAGCTGTCGAGCAGCCGCGTGAAATGCAGCGCCTGGAAGTAGAAATCGAGCAGGGCAGAGTCCTGCGGCGCGCTGGCCGGCTGGTCGGCGAGGTGGGCGCCGATCGCCTGGACCAGCTCGCGCAACGCGTCGCAGAAGGGCTCGGGCGGCTCCGGTAGCTCCGCATAGTCGCCCGCCTGGGCCTCGGCCAGCTGCCGCCATTGGCGCAGCAGGCGGTTGAGCGGCGCCTTCAAGTGCGGCGGCAGCGACGCGGCGCCGCGCAGGGCGCGCAGCTGGGCGGTGTCGAGGCGGACGCTGTACATGTCGCGGGCCCGGTCGAGCAGGTTGTGGGCCTCGTCGACGAGCAGGCCGGCGCGCCAGCCGTTGGCCTGCAGCAGGCCGTGCAGGAAGGCGGTGCCGTCGAAGAAATGGTTGTAGTCGCCGACGACCACGTCGCACCACTTGGCGGCTTCCTGGGCCAGGTAATAGGGGCAGACGGCGTGTTCGAGGGCGATGCCGCGCAGCGTGGGCCGGTCCAGGTGGGGCGACGCTGGCGACAAGGCGGCCGCGCGCGCGGCGGGCAGCCGGTCGTAGAAGCCCCGGGCCAGCGGGCAGGCATCGCCGTGGCAGGCCTTGCCGGGGTGCTCGCAGCATTTGTCGCGCGCCACGAGTTCGATCGTGCGCAACGGGACGTCCGCCCGGTCGTCGCCACCGCCGCCGCGGAGCGTCTGCAGGGCTTGCATCGCCAGCGCCCGGCCCGGGGTTTTCGCGGTCAGGAAAAAGACTTTGTCGAGCGCCTCGCCCGGGCACGACTTGAGCATCGGGAAGAGCGTGGCCAAGGTTTTGCCGATGCCGGTGGGCGCCTGCGCCAGCAGGCAGCGCCCCAGCCGCGCCGCCTGGAACACCGATGTGGCGAGCCGGCGCTGGCCGGCCCGGAAATCGGCATGCGGAAAGCGCATCGCGGCGAGCGCCTCGTCGCGCCGCCGGCGGTGGGCGGTCTCGGAGTCCACCCAATGGAGGAAACGCTCGCACAGCGACTCGAAGAAGGCCTGCAGTTCGGCGGCGCTGCATTCGCGGCGCAGCGGCGCGGCCTCGGCGCGCCCGACGACGTCGTAGTACACCAGCGCGACCGTGAGCGACGGCAGGCCTTCCTGGGCGCAGAGCAAGGCGCCGTAGACCTGGGCCTGGGCCCAGTGCAGCGCGCGGTGGTTGGCAGGCTGGCGGCCGAGGTCGCCCTTGAAGGTCTTGATCTCCTCCAGCAGCTTCCGGCCGGGGTCATAGCCGTCGGCGCGGCCGCGCACCGTGAGGTGCTTGTACTGGCCGCTCAGCGGCAGCTCGGCCTGGTAGCCCGCCGGACGCCGGCCGGTGACGGCCTGGTGGCCCTGCATGCCTTGCTGTGAGGTGGGCGACGGCGTGAAACGCAGGTCGAGGTCGCCTTCCTTGGCGGCGAACTCGCACAGCGTGCGCACCGCGACGGTGTAACTCACGCCTTGGCTTGCTCGTCGAAGGGTGCTCCGGCAGCGTCCTGGGGGGCTTGCGGCGCTTCGCCGCCGCTTTCGTTGCCAGCGCCATGCCCGTCGTCGACCAGCAGGGCCTGCGCTTCGTCGCCGCTCCAGTGCGCCGGTGTCGCCTTGGCCAGGGCCATCCAGGCGGCGAAGGGCAGGGTGCAGGGCGAGTGGCGGGCCGGGCGCAGCAGTTCGAGCCGGCCCTCGTCGACCGGCCCGAGCAGCATCCACACGCCCCAGGCCGGCGGGATCTCCTCGGGCTGGGCGATGTCGGCCGCCAGCACGTAGTAGCACTCGCAGCACAGCCATTCGTAGGATTCGCGCTTGGCCGCATGGCGCAGGTCGGACTGCAGGTCGGCGCGGCTGACCTTCACCTCGTGGATCATCGGCCGCAGGTAACCCTCGACGGTGGTGTTGCGCACCGAGAACAGGTCGGGCCGCGCCATGCGCCAGGTGGTCTTGGACGCGGTCTGCTCTTCCACCGCGAAATGCCGGGGTTCGTCGGCCTGCCAGAGCGCTTCATTGGCCGCCTGCCGGTGGATCGACGGCAACGCCGGCGCCGTCACCGCGGCGCGCAGCGGCAGCTCGCGCCAGACCAGTCGGCCGGCGCTGGCCAGGTGCGCGGCGAAGCGGTCGGCCAGGCGGTCGTGGGCG
>CBJNAE010000289.1:0-5607 GCA_966433995.1 uncultured Ideonella sp.
GCCGCAGCCGCCGCGTTGTCGGGCTGCGGAGGGGGAGCGGGAAACCAAGGCGCCGACGTTGAGGCGATGGCGACCCATGAGGAGCAGGTTGCCCGGGACAGCCAGATTCCCGACCTGCCGCCCGTGGAATCGGCAATCGCCGGCGGAGCGCCCGATGGGGCGGATGTCAGCCCCGCCTTGCTTCACGCCGCGGCGGAGGGTCAGCCGTCCGCGACCGCGCAGACCGTGTTGTTCCAATCCGACTTCGAAGGGCCGTTCAACCAACTGGGCCCGGGTTGGCGGGTCAACTACTGGGGCAATCCTTCGCCTAGCTTCAAGGCCTGGCGCGAAACGGTCACGGCCAATGTGCGGGGATCCGTGTCGCAGGGGTACCGGGTGAACTCGAGCCCGGCCGGTGGCGGTGCGCACCTGATCCATTCCCACGTCTTCAAGAAAGACAATAAATACAGGCTGGCGTTGTGGCTCAAGGCCAGCGCCCCCACCACGGCGGCGGTCCAACTGCGGCGGGACGCCTTCCCCTGGAATGTGTTCGCCGGCGGCCAGGATCTGGCCTTGACGACCTCATGGCAGCGTTTCGAGATCGAAGGCACCTACCGGTGGAACGAGGTGGGCTCCGTCCGCCTGGTCCCCAAAGCGACCGGGGTGTCGCTTTACATGGACGATGTCGTGCTGAGCGAAGAGCCACCCGCGGGCAGCGATCCGCTCGGTCTGTCGCCTTGCCAGCCCTCAGGCCTGGGCAAGGACTACCAAGTCGGGCCGAACCCGGGGCAACTGCCTTCGATCGCCGATGTGCCGTGGGAGAGCCTTCAGGCGGGCGACACGGTCCGCTTCTTCCACCGGGCAGAGCCCTATGTCGGTAAATTCATCCTCGCCGCGCAGGGGACTCAAGCGGCGCCGGTGCGGGTTTGCGGTGTCAAAGGCCCCAACGGGGAGCGTCCCGTCATTTCGGGGGTTGGCGCCGTCACCCGTGCGAAGTTGGCGCATACGATGGGCGGGCAGGGCAGCCAGGCCCAGCCCTACAACGAATCGCGCGGTGTGGTGTTCATCTCGCGCAACTGGGCGACCGAGCCCTGGCAGGCCTATCCGCGGCACCTGAGGATCGATGGCCTGCGCATCCAGGGCGCGCACCCTCGCCACGCTTTCCACGATTCCTTCGGCGCACGCCGCAACTACATGGAATTCGGCGCCTGCATCTGGCTGGACCGCGGGCAGGACATCTCGATCGTCGACAACGAGATCACGGACTGTTCCCAGGGCCTGTACAGCCGGTCCTCCGACGACGGCGACTACAGCGTCACCAAGAACCTGCGCATCGCCGGGAACATCTTCACCGACAACGGCATCGTCGGCGGGCAGGGGATGCATTCCGCGTACACCGCCAGCGACGGCGTGGTCTATGAATACAACCGCTTCGGGCCGCTGCGGGCCGGCGCCACCGGCAACTCCATCAAGGACCGTTCCGTGGGCACCGTCGTGCGCTACAACCGGATAGAGGACGGCGCGCGCGCGATTGACTTGGTCGAGGCGGAGGACTTCCCCAACTACGCACTGTCCAAGCCCGCCTACCGTTCCACCTTCGTCTACGGCAACCAGATCGTCAAGGACGGCCGCAAAGGCAGCACCATCCACTATGGCGGCGACCACAACGGCAGCACCCCGGGCGCGACATGGGGCGAAGACTTCAACCGCAAGGGCACCCTCTATTTCTTCAACAACACCGTGCGGCTGACCGGCGATGGCTATGCCGTGCTGTTCCAGCTATCCACCACCCAAGAGAAAGCCGAGGTCTGGAACAACGTCTTCGTGTTTGACCCGACCATCCCCCATCCACGGATGCGCTCCGCCACGGACGTGGGCGACGCCTGGACTTCCGGCGGCATCGTCAACCTCGGCCGCAACTGGATCGATGCCCGCTGGAGCGACGGCGGCCCCTGGCACACCGTGCCGGGCCAGCTCAACGGCACCGGCAACCTGATCACGGGCACGATGCCGCCGGTTGACATCGACAGCTTCGTTCCCTTGGCCGGCGGCCAGGCCGTCGATCGTGCGACACCCGCACCCACCTCCGCTTCCACCGCCGTGGCCCAGCATCCCCTGGCCTGGCAATTGAACGGCGGTCTGCGCCCCGTGCCCCGCAACGTCATCGGCGCCGCGCCCGACCTGGGCGCCGTCGAACGCGCGTCGCCCTGACTTGCAGCGGAATGCTCGACACGCCCGCGTCGCCGGCGGGCCGGCCGGTTTCGCCTTGGGCAACGCTGGACAAGTCCCTCGCAGCGCGCGGATCCTCAAGTTCGGGCGGTCCGCGTCGTTGCAAATGCTCGCGATACCTGCGGGTATCGCTGCGCTTTGCGCCTTGCAGCCCATCCCGAATCGAGGCCCGTGCATCTGCGGGGGCTTATTCAGCGCCGCTCTTGGCTCGGTGCGGTCGCCCGTCCGGCGGTGCTTCCCGTGCATGCCATCCAAACGGAGGATATTCATGATCAGCCTTTTCGGGCTCGCGCGGCGGGCCTTCAGTTCAGCGATCTGCATGGGATCGATGGCCATCCTTTCGGCTTGCGGCGGGGGCTCGGATGATGCGGCCAACGGCAGCGTGGCACCACCTGCGGCATTAGGTTCCCAAGAGCCGTGGGCCGAGCAGGCGGACCTGCCTTCCGAGCAGTCCGAAGCGCACGCCGGCACCGGCCGCAAAGCGGCACAGGGCGCATCGCGCGATGCCTTGGCCGACTCTGGCGCCCAGGCGCTGGTGGAAGAGGATTTCGAAGAGACCTTCCCCGACCGCGCCGCCGGGTGGACCGTCAATTACTGGGGCACGGATACGAAGTTCGCGGTGTGGCGCGAGGCCCGGCCGGGCAACGCCTTCAGCGGCAAGGCTGCGCAAGGCTTCCGCGTGAACGCGCGCTCCAACGGCGATGCGCATTTGATTTACCCCCACGGATTCCTGAACGGCCGCACTTACCGACTCTCGTTGCGGTTGAAAGCGAGCGCGCCGATGTCCGCCACGGTGCAGCTGCGGCGCGACGCCTTCCCGTGGAACGCCTTCGCCGTGCGGACTGTCGAACTCACCACGCAGTGGCAGCGGGTGGAGCTGGAGGGGACCTACCAATGGCTGGAGGCCGGGTCCCTCCGCCTGCTGGCGGGCAGCACCGGGGTGGACTTGTATGTGGACGATGTCAGCCTGAGCCTGCTGCCTGCCTCATCGCCGGCCGGCAGCCTGGCCCTGCCGGCCAGCGGCGACACATCCGTGACGAGCACGCCGCTGTTCTCTTCCGACATGGAAGGCGACTACACCTGGACCGCCGCCGGCTGGACGGTCAACCAGTGGGGATCGCCCTCCTTGAGCGCCGGCCGCGCGGCGGCGCCCGGCCAGGCACACGGTGGACTTTCCTCGCAGCGATTCAGGCTCGATTCCAAGGGGCGGGGCGATGCCCATCTCATCCGCCGCTATGCCTTCGCCCAGGGGAAGACCTACCGGGCCACATTCTTCCTGCGCTCGGACAGCCCCGCCGACGTGGAGTTGGCGATGCGCCGCGACGCCCATCCCTGGCAGCCGTTCGCGATCCGCACACTCAAGGCCGGTCCGGCATGGCAGAAGGTCACGATCACCGGGACGGCGACCGGCGCGGGGTCCCTGCGCATCCAGCCCGTCACGCTGGGCGTGAACCTCTACATCGACGACGTACTGCTGGAGACGGTGCAGTCCAACGAACTGCGGCCCGTGCTGCCGGACGCCATCCCGGACACATTCTTCGGCATGCACTTCCTCGAACTGGGCCGGCACAACGCCTGGCCGCAACTGGGCCAGAAGGTGGTGCGCCTGTGGGACACCGGCACCACATGGCGCAACTTGAAGCCCGACGCCGGGCCATGGAACTGGTCAAGCACCGCGGGCCAGCGCCTGGACTACTACGTGAACCACGTGCTCAAGCACGATCCCCAGGCCGTCCTGCTGTACACCATGGGACAGACGCCGCGGTGGGCCTCCCGCACGCCGGACAAATCGGCCCTTTACGGCCCGGGCGCCTCCGGCGAACCGGTGTCGATGGCGGATTGGCGCGACTATGTGCGCACCCTGGCCCAGCGTTACGCAGGCCGCATCCGGCACTGGGAGCTTTGGAACGAGTCCGACTTTGAAGAGTCCTACAGCGGATCGGTCGCCGCCATGGTGGAGATGGCCCGCATCGCCAGGGAAGAACTCAAGAAGGCCGACCCCGAGAATCAGCTCATCTCTCCGGGACTCTCCGCGGGAGAGGGCATGGTCTGGCTGGACCGGTTCCTCGCGGCCGGAGGCGGCCAGCACGTGGACGTCTTTGCCTACCACTGGTACCTTGGCGCCCAACCGGAGAACCTCGCCCCCCGCATGCGCAACCTGCGCAGGCTGCTGGCCCAGTACGGCCAGGACCACAAGCCGCTGTGGAACACCGAGGGCGCGCCCGGCTGCGACCCCATCGCCAATGTCGACTGCGAAGAGCCGTCGGAGGCGCACCAGGGCTCCATCATGCTGCGCGCCATGCTCACCATGTGGGCATCGGGCATCTCCAATTTCAATTACTACTTCTGGGAGTCGCGCCTGCCGGCCCGCGCCCTGACCGAGGTCGGCTACGCCACCCCGACGCTGGCCGGCAGGGCTTATGCGCAAGCTGTCGGCAGGCTGCGCGGGGCCCGGGTCGTCGACGCCTATGAGCACGAGGGACGCGTCATGGTCTTCCGCATGGCCCGGGGCAGGGAACCGTTCGTGGTCCTGTGGGCCCGCCAGGAAGGGACGGTGGTGTCCCTGCCGGCGGCGTGGTCGGTGGGCCGCCAGCGCAAGCTGATGGGCGAGGAGTCGGCCATTCCCGCCTCCGGTGTGGTCACACTGGGAGTCGAGCCATTGATACTCCAGCCTTGACGGCTGGCTGCAAGCGGTAGCCCGACCTTCGGAGCGCGACCTTCGACAGTCCGCTTCGGACGACGCGCCCGCGCCCCCGGCTCACGGCGGTAGTGGGTTTTCGCCGCCTTCGTTGTCGTCCCGGGGCGATTCCGGGGCCGCCCGGGATTCCTGGGCCCCGCCCAGCTTGAACACGCTGACCGCCTGGGCGAGCTTGGTCGCCTGGTCTTTCAGGCTTTCGGTGGCCGCGGCGCTTTGCTCGACCAAGGCGGCATTCTGCTGGGTCATGCGGTCCAACTCGCCGACGGTGCCGCTCACCCGGCCGATGCCCTCGCTCTGCTCGGCGGCGGCGATGGAGATCTCTTCGATGATGCTGGAGACGCGCTGCACCGAGCCGACGATCTCCCGCATCGTGCGGCCCGCGTCGGACACCAGCCTGCTGCCCGCCTCCACGCGCGAGACGCTGTCGCCGATGAGCACTTTGATTTCCTTGGCGGCTTCGGCGCAGCGGCTGGCCAGGCCGCGCACCTCGCCGGCGACCACGGCGAAGCCGCGGCCCTGTTCCCCGGCGCGGGCCGCCTCGACCGCCGCGTTCAGGGCCAGGATGTTGGTCTGAAAGGCGATGCCGTCGATCACCTGGATGATGTCGGCGATCTTGCTGGAGCCTTCGTGGATCTCGTCCATCGTGGCCACCACTTGCGTCACGACGGTCCCGCCGCGCGCGGCGACTTCGGCGGCCGATG
>CBJNAE010000290.1:0-5588 GCA_966433995.1 uncultured Ideonella sp.
GCCGACAGCGTGAACAAGTCGGTGGCGGCCAGCGTGAAGGCCTGCTGGTCGATGGTGCGGTTGATGCTGGCCAGGGCCTGCGCTTCGGTCAAGCCGCCGGCCGTGAGTTGGCCCAGGGCCTGCGCCGCGGCCGCGTTGCCGCGGTTCACGGCTTCGGCCAGGTGGGCGTGGTGCAGGCTGGCGCGGCTGTCCCACAGCGTGGTGAACAGCGAAGTGCCGACCGCACCGGCGGTGATGCGCACGAAGTTGGACAACCCCGCCGCCGACGGCATGCGCTCGGGCGGCAGGCCCGAGAACAGCAGCGCCTGCAGCGGGATGAAGAAGAAGGCCATCGCCGCGCCCTGCAGCACGGTGGGGATGAGGATGGTGGCGAAGTCGGCCTGCGCGTTGAAACGCGAGCGCATCCACAGCACCAGGCCGAAGCCGACGAATGCCACCGTGGCCAGCCGCCGCGGGTCGATGCGGCCCACGTTCTTGCCCACCCAGGGCGACAGCACGATGGCCAGGATGCCCACCGGCGCGGTCGCCAGTCCCGCCCAGGTGGCCGTGTAGCCCATGTGCTGCTGCAGCCACAGCGGCAGCAGCACGACGTTGCCGAAGAACAGTCCGTAGGCGACCGACAGCGCCAGCGTGCCGGCCACGAAGTTGCGCCGCGCGAACAGCCGCAGGTCCACGATGGGGTGCTTCTCGGTCAGTTCCCAGGCCAGGAAGAACATGAAGGCGACGACCGACGTCACGGCCAGGGCGGTGATCTCGGCGGACTCGAACCAGTCCAGCTCCTTGCCCTTGTCGACCATGACCTGCATCGCGCCGATGAAGACCACCAGCAGCACCAGGCCCACCGTGTCCAGCGGCACGCGGCGCGGGCCGGGGTCGCGCTGGCGGTAGATCGACCAGGTCAGCGCCGCGGCGAAAAGGCCAACCGGGATGTTGATGTAGAAGATCCACGGCCATGCGATGTTGTCGGTGATCCAGCCGCCCAGCAGCGGCCCGGCCACCGGCGCCACCAGCACCGTCATCGCCCACATCGCCATCGCCGAGCCTGCCTTGGCCTTTGGATAGCTGGCCAGCAGCAGCGTCTGCGACAGCGGGATCATCGGCCCGGCCACCAGGCCCTGCAGCACGCGGAAGGCGATCAGCAGTTCGATGTTCGGCGCCAGACCGCACAACCAGGAGGCCAGCACGAACAGCAGCACGCTGGCGGTGAACAGGCGCACTTGGCCGAAGCGCTGGGTGAGCCAGCCGGTGAGCGGCACCGAGATGGCGTTGGCCACCGCGAACGAGGTGATCACCCAGGTGCCCTGCGACGGGCTCACGCCCATGTCGCCCGAGATGGCGGGGATCGACACGTTGGCGATCGAGGTGTCCAGCACGTTCATGAAGGTGGCCAGCGACAGCGCCACCGTGCCGAGCACCAGCTGGCCGCCTTGCAGCGGCGGGAATGCAGCGGGCGGGCCCGGCGGCTGTTGTCGTGGCTGCGGGCCCCGCGGCAGGGCGGCGGCTCGGCCGCCTCCATCGCCGGCGGGCAGGGTGGGCGAGGCCGCGCTCATGGCGTCGGGGGGGCGATTTCAACCGCCGGCATGGCACCCAGGCCGGCGACAAGGGGCGGCGCGCCCCACGCCGAGCCGGCTGCCGGCTCGCCTGTCGCCCGCACGAGCGGTTGCGGCCGAAGCTGCTGCCGCGCCGCGTTGTTGTCGGCGCCGTCCCTGGCCGGTGCGGGCGCGGGCCGCCTGCTGTCGCGGGCCACGCCGGCGGACTGCTGCGCGCGGGCGACGCCGTTGGCCGCGAGGATCTTGCGGACCTCGGCATCGGCGGCGCTGTGGTTGTCGTCGAACACCGTGGTGTGGATGGCGTTGGCGGGGCGTGAAGCGTCGGCCAGCATGCGGCCGCCGGTGTCTTTCACGTCGACCTTGGCCTGCATCGACAGCCCCACACGCAGCGGATGGTCGGCCAGCGCCCGGCCCTCCAGGCGGATGCGCACCGGCACGCGCTGCACCACCTTGATCCAGTTGCCGGTGGCGTTCTGCGCCGGCAGCAGCGCGAAAGCCGCGCCGGTGCCGGCGCCCAGGCCTTCGATGCGGCCGTGGTAGGCCACCTTCTTGCCGTAGACGTCGGCCTGCAGCTCCACGGGCTGGCCGATGCGCAGGTTGCGCAGCTGGCTTTCCTTGAAGTTGGCCTCGACCCAGACGTCGTCCAGGCCGATCACCGACATCAGCGGCGCGCCGGCCTGCACCCGCTGGCCGAGCTGCACGCTGCGCTTGGCCACGTAACCGTCCACCGGTGCCAGCAGCTCGTCGCGCTTGAGCGCGAGGAAGGCTTCGCGCACCCGCGCCGCGGCGCGCAGCACAGTGGGATGCTGCTCGACCGAGACGCCGTCGGTGAGCGCCTGGTTGGCGCCGAGCTGTTCGCGCGCCGCCTGCACCGCCGACTCGGCCGCGGCCACGCTGCTCTGGGCGGCCGCCAGCTGGGCGTTGGCATGGCTGAACTCCTCCTTGCCGACCGCGCCGCTGGCCAGCAGCGGCGCGCGGCGGTCGACGTCGTCCTGCGCGCGGGCCAGCTCGCTGCGAAGCCGGGCCAGGTCGGCCTGGCGGGCGGCCACCTGGGCGCCGTAGGTGCTGTTGTTGGCGTAGAGCGTGCGCACCTCGCGCACCGCCTGGGCCAACTGAGCCTCGGCCTGGTCGAGCGCCACCTGGGCGTCGGCCGGGTCGAGCTTGACCAGCCACTGGCCGGCCTTGACGTGGTCGGTGTCGTCGGCGTTGATCGCCACCACCGTGCCGCCCACCTGGGGCGTGAGCTGCACGATGTTGCCTTGCACGTAGGCGTTGTCGGTGGATTCGAAATGGTTCAGCACCAGCGCCCAGTAGGCGCCATAGGCGATGCCGGCGACGGCGACGGTGGCGGCCACGGCGCCCTGCGCCTTCCTGCGCCTGGGGATGCCGGTGGGGGGGGCGGGGGTTGTGGGGGTGGCGGCCGGTGCCGCGTTTTCTGGGTTTTGCGGTGCGTTCATGGCGTCTTCCTCGGCGTACGTTCGGGGTGTCTGGTTCGATGCGTGGTCGTCGTTCAGTGCGCGGTGGGCGCCAGCGCGGCGGTGCGGTCGGCCGGCGCGGCGTAGCCGCCGCCCAGGGCACGCGCCAGCGCGACCTGGGTGTCCAGCGCGCGCGCCTTCAGGTCGATGCCGAGGCGGCGCTGGTTGAGCACCGCGGCCTCGGAGTTCAGCACCACGAGGTAGGTGCCCAGCCCGGCTCGGAAGCGCTGCGTGGCCAGCTCGTAGGCCGATTCGGCGGCGGCTTGCGCCTGGGCCTGCTCGTGCCGTTGGCGCTCGATCGATTGCAGCGAGCTGACCTGGTCGGCGGCTTCGTGCACCGCCTCCAGCACGGCGCTGTTGTAGGCCTCGACGGCGGCATCCAGGTCGGCGCCCTTGGCCTTGAGCTGGGCGCGCAGGCGGCCGGCGTCGAAGATGGGCAGGTGCAGCGCGGGGCCGATGCCGAGCTGCCGGCTGTCGGCCTTGGCGAGTTGGTCCAGCCCGATGCTGGACAGGCCGATGAAGGCGGTGAGGTTGATGTTGGGATAGAACTGCGCCTTCGCGCTCTTGAAATCGCCGGTGGCGGCCTCGATGCGCCAGCGCGCGGCGGCGATGTCGGCGCGGCGGCCGAGCAGGTCGGCCGGCACGCTGGCCGGCAAGGGCATCGCCGGCCACTCGGCCAGGCGGGGAGACAGCTTGTCCAGTGCCGACGGCGCCTGCGCGGTGAGCGCGGCCAGGGCGTGGCGCTGCAGGGTGGCCTGCTCGTCGAGTTGTTCGATCTGCTGGCGCGTGTCGGGCAGGGCGCCTTCGCCTTGGCGCAGCTCGACGTTGGTGTCCAGTCCGCTTTGCACGCGCTGGCGGATCAGCGTCAGGGTTTCTTCGCGCTGGGCCAGCGCGCGCTGCGCCACCTCGCGCTGCGCGAGCAGGCGCCCCAGTTGCACATAGGCGCGGGCGACGTTGCTGCCCAGCAGGATGCGGGCGGCCTGCATGTCCGCCTCGGCCGCCCGCTCGGCGCCCACCGCGGCTTCGATCGCGCTGCGGTGGCGGCCGAAGAAATCGATTTCCCATGACGCGCCCAACTGCGCGTTGGCCAGGGTCCGCGTCGAGCCGCCCAGCGGCGGCGGGTAGATGCTGTTGGCGCTGAAGCGCTGGCGGGTGGTGTCGGCCGACGCGTTCACGGCGGGGCCCTGCGCCGCCTGCGCTCCGGAGACGGCGGCCTGAGCGCGCGCCAGGCGGGCCTGCGCGAGCTTGAGGCTGGGGTGCTCGGCCAGGCTTTGTTCGACCAGGGCGTTCAACGCGCTGTCGTTCAGGCCCTGCCACCAGGCCGTGTTCATGGCGGAGTTGTCCGGCGTGGTGGCGCCCTGGGCCGGGAGCTGTCGCAAGCCTACGCGTGCTGGGTCGATGGTTGTCGCGCTGGGGGCGATGCCGGCGCTGCTGGCGCAGCCGGCGAGCATCAGCACCAGGCAGGAAGCCAGGGCCAGCGTGGTCACGCCCAAGGTGGGCAGCCAGTGGGTGATTGGCGGCATGCGGGGAGGATTAGATAGTTGCTGCGGCTTCATTTGCTTAGGCAATCATTTGTAAAAAATGAAGAGATGTTTGACAGGGCCAGTTCCAGGCAGGGATCAATCGGCGTTGCTTTCCCGCAAGGCCTCGCCGTTGGCCAGCATGCGGTGCAGGTAGCTTTTCAAGGCCAGCCATTCGGCCTTGGAAAAGCCGGCCAGGTGGGCGTTCATGACCTTGGACAACACCGGCGGCACCTCGGCGACCGCCGCCTCGCCCTCCGGCGTGAGTTCGACCAGCACCACGCGGCGGTCTTCGGCCGAGCGCACGCGCCGGCAGAGGTTCTTCTTCTCCAGCCTGTCCAGCAGCCGAGTCATCGCGCCCGCGTCGACCGACAGCCAGCGCGCCAACTCGACCACGGTGCTCGGCCCGGCGGTCCGGATGCGCATCAGCGGGCCCCATTGCGCACTGGTGAGGTCGTGCAGATCCAGTTGCTGGTCGACCTGGTGGACGATGGACAGCGTGATGCGCTTCATCAGGTAGCCCACGCTGTCTTCGGCGCAGTAGGTGGAGGGCTGGTAGAAGTCGGCGGGCGCGGGGGCAGGGGACACGGCGATTCAGATGGAAGTCATCGGTGGCTCAATAATAATGCCTAGGCAAATATTGTCAAGGCTCTATCTTTGTGGCCGAGCTTAGCGCTCGTCGGTTCAACGCAGCGCCAGCATGCGTTCGACGTAGCGGGCGATCAGGTCGACTTCCAGGTTCACCTTCGAGCCGGCCTGCAGGCCGCCCAACGTCGTGTTCTGCAGCGTGTGCGGGATCAGGTTGATGCTGAACTCGCAACCGCCGCCGGGCAGGTCGGCCACGCGGTTGACGGTCAGGCTGACGCCGTTGACGGTGATCGAACCCTTGATCGCCAGGAAGCGCGCCAGCGCGCCGGGGGCTTCGATGCGCAGCTCCCACGACTCGCCCACCGGCGCGAAGTGGCTCACCCGGCCGATGCCGTCGACGTGGCCGCTGACGATGTGGCCGCCCAGCCGCTCGTGGGCGCGCAGCGCTTTTTCCA
>CBJNAE010000291.1:0-5582 GCA_966433995.1 uncultured Ideonella sp.
GGATGCCCTGCGCAGTGAAGTATTAGGGGGAGCGGGCGAAGCCCGCGGAGGACATGAACGGAGCAGGGCATCCCACCCCCAACGCAGCGCTCCGGAACCAGTGGACGCCCTCGGATCCTCGCGGGTCACTACTGGTTTTTCGCGAGGGACAGGGGCCAGGGGCGTAGTGAAGTACCAGGGGGAGTGGGCGAAGCCCACGGAGGACATGAACGGAGCCCCTGGCCCCTGTCCCTCGCGACGCACTCCTCGCCACGCACTCTTCACGCCTTGGCCCGCGATCCACGAAAGGCGGCTTGCCGCGATGCCGCCGGAGGCTCAAAGAAAACAGCCACCGGCCGAGAGGCGCGGTGGCTGTCGTCGTCGATCGGGGGCGCCGCTTCCGCGGCGACGCCCGGCCGGAAGGTCAGGGATACAGGCCGCGCTCTTCGCGTGCGATCAGGATGCGCTCGCAAGCCACCGCGAAGGTCGCGGTGCGCAGCGTGATCTTGTGGCGGTCGGCGGTGTCCCAGATGTGTTTCAGGGCGTCGACCATGATCTTGTCCAGGCGGACGTTGATTTCGTCTTCCGTCCAGAAGAAGCTGGAGAAGTCCTGCACCCATTCGAAGTAGCTGACGGTCACGCCGCCGGCGTTGCAGATCACGTCGGGCACGACGAGGATGTTGCGGTCCTTCAGCACGTCGTCGGCCTCGGGCAGCGTCGGGCCGTTGGCGCCTTCGAGCACCAGCTTGGCCTTGATGCGGTTGGCGCGGTCCGCGGTGATCTGGCCTTCCAGGGCGGCCGGGATCAGGATGTCGCAGTCCACGTCCCAGAAGGCTTCGTTGTCGATCTTCTCGGCGTTCTTGTAGCCGCCGATGCCGCCTTCGCGCTTGACGACCGCCATCGCTTCGTTGAAGTCGAAGCCCTTGGGGTTGGCCAGCGTGCCGGTGTGGTCCTGCACCGCCACCAGCGTGGCGCCGGCCTCGATGAAGAGTTCGACCGCGGCGCTGCCGACGTTGCCCAGGCCCTGCACCGCCACCTTGGCGCCGCGCAGGTTCAGGCCGATGCGCTGGGCCGCCTCGCGGCCGGTGACGAACACGCCGCGCCCGGTGGCCTTGACGCGCCCGAGCGAGCCGCCCAGGTGGATGGGCTTGCCGGTGACCACGCCGGTGGAGGTGGAGCCGGTGTTCATCGAGTACGTGTCCATCATCCAGGCCATGATCTGGCCGTTGGTGTTCACGTCGGGCGCGGGGATGTCGCGCTGCGGGCCGATGATGATGCCGATCTCGCTGGTGTAGCGGCGCGTCATGCGCTCGAGTTCCTTGCGGGACAGCTGCTTCGGGTCGACGCGGATGCCGCCCTTGGCGCCGCCGTAGGGCAGCCCGACGCCGGCGCACTTGACCGTCATCCAGGCCGACAGCGCCATCACTTCTTCCAGCGTCACGTCGGGGTGGAAGCGCACGCCGCCCTTGCCCGGGCCGCGCGACAGGTTGTGCTGCACGCGGTAGCCCTCGAAGTGGCGCACCGTGCCGTCGTCCATTTCGATGGGCACGTCGACGATCAGCGTGCGCTTGGGGCGCTTGAGCGTCTCGCCCCAGTGGGCCAGGTGGCCGAGGTAGGGCAGCACGCGGTCGACCTGGGACAGGTAGGTTTGCCAAGGATTGCCAGCATGCGAGCTGACGTACGAGAGGTTGCTCATGGGTTCTCCAGAGAAGTCAGGAATGGGGCGCGCCAGGAAAGCGTTTGTAAGCACCCCCGCGCGATGTCGGGCACTGTAGGCTCGCGCGGCCCGAGTTTTTCACCATTCGCCATGCATTATTTGCATAACACCCGTTGAGCCAGGCATGGCGGGCCTTCCGCGACGGGCGCCTCGGCCTTCCCGGCGCACCGCGACCCGCCGCGGCCCGGTCGCCGCGTGATGGATTTGGCGGTGCCGGCCCCGCGCGGCTCGGCGCGTCGCGCCACTCGCCCGGAAGCCTACGGCCGCGCGTGGACGGGGATTCCGTGCGGAATGACTCAGAGCCCGTGTTCGCGCAGGAAGCGGTCGAGTTGATGGCTGTTGGCCACGCCGAGCTTGGCGAAAGTGTGGGCGCGGTGCGTTTCCACGGTGCGCTGCTCCAGCGGGGCGAGTTCCAGGGCGATCTGCCTGTTCGGCTTGCCTTCGGCGACGAGCCGCGCCACCTGTTTCTCGCGCGGGGTCAGCTTGTCCCACAGGGCCTGGGCGGCACGCCTGGCCTGCCTGCGGGCGGCCAATTCGCCAGCGTGCCCGAGGGCCCGGGCCACGCTGTCGAGCAGCCGTTCGTCGTTGCAGGGTTTCTCCAGCCAGCCGAAAGCGCCGTCCTGGATGGCCTGGACCGCCATCGGGATGTCGCCGTGGCCGGACAGGAAGAGGGTCACGAGCGGGCTGCCCTTCCCGCGCAGCGCCTGGAAGACCTGCAGGCCGCTCAGGCCGGCCATGCGCACGTCCAGGATGGCGCAGCCGGGGCGTTGGTGGTCGGCGTCGGCCAGGAAGGCCTCGCCCGAGGCGAAGGTCTGCACGACGTAGCCGCGCGACAGCAGCAGCAGGCCGAGGGAAGCGCGCACCGCCTCGTCGTCGTCGACGACGAAGATGTGGTTGACGGCGGAGGCGACGGCGAGGCTCATGCAGGGGCGGTTTCCAGTTCGAGGGTGAAGACCGTGCCGCCGCCGGGGCGGTCAGCGAAGCACAGGCGGCCGCGGTGGGCTTCGACGATGGTCTGGCAGATGTTGAGCCCCAGGCCGAGGCCGTCCGCCTTGGTGGTGAAGAAGGGGTCGAACACCTGGCCGGCGACCTCGGCGCCGATGCCGCAGCCTCGGTCGGCGACGCGGATGCGCATGCGGCCGCCGCCGGCCTCGGCGTCGATGGCCACGGCGCGCTCTTCCTGCGACGTGGACTGCATGGCCTGCAGGCTGTTGGACAGCAGGTTCAGCAGCACTTGCTCCAGCAGCACCCGGTCGCCGCGCACCTTGGGCAGGCCGGGCGGCAGGTGGGTTTCCACCCGGACCTGGTGGCGGCGCACCTCGCCCTGCAGCAGGGCCAGCGCGTTGGCCACGAGCGTGGGCACGTCGCAATCCTCCATGCCCGCGGTGTGCTGTCGCACGAAGCCGCGGATGCGCCGGACGATCTCGGCGCAGCGCTGAGCCTGGGCCGTCGCTTCGTCGAGGGCGCCGGCCAGCAGCGCCTGCTGGCCCTGCGCGGCGAAGGATTTCGCGGCGCCGGCGTAGTTGGCCAGGGCCATCAGCGGCTGGTTCAACTCGTGGGCCAGCGTCGAGGCCATCTCGCCGAGGCTGGCCAGGCGCTGGGCATGCTGCAGTTGCTCGTCGTTGCGACGCTGGCGCTCTTCGGCACGCCTTTGCTCGGTGACGTCGACGATGGAGCTCATCCACCCGGTGTGGCGCCCGCCGGCGTCGACCAGCGGCGCGGTGTAGACCATGGCGAGCACCTCGTGGCCGTCGCGGTGCCGCAGGCGGGCGCCGATGCCGGCGCGCGAGGGCTGGCCGCGCGTCGCGGCCTCGTGGCGCTGCCAGTGGTGGGCCGCGTCTTCCGGCGGCCAGTAGGGGTAGGGCGGGCGCTGCCCGAGCAGCTCGTCGGCCCGGTAGCCGGTCATCGCGCAGAAGGCCGGGTTGACGTAGGTGATGCGGCCGTCGAGGTCGCGGGCGTGCATGCCGACCGGCAGCGCGTCCTCCATCGCCTTGCGCACGGTGTGCGCCTCGTCGAGCGCCTGGGTGCGCTCGCGCACGCGCAATTCCAGTTCCCGGCGCGCGTCGCGCTGCTCGGAGAAGCGGCGCTCGCGCAGCTGCCAGTACAGGCCGCCCAGCAGCAGCACGCCGGCGCAAAGCAGGCCGATGGCCCAGGCGTGCTCGCGCGCCCGCGCGACATCGCCGTAGTCGGTGGCCACCGTCAGGCTCCAGCCCAGGTCGGGCAGCGGCTCGTCCAGCGCCAGCAGCCGGAGGGACTCGCCGTCGACGCTGGCGCGCGCGAGGTAGCCGGGCAGGCCCGGATCGCGCGACACCTCCCACGGCAGCGGCGCGAACGCGGCGCGCGCGCCGTATTGCCGCTCGCGCCGGATCACCTCCAGGTCCCGCGGGTCCAGGGGCCGCGTGGCGGCGTAGAGCCAGGACGGCACCGAACTCAGGAAGACGATGCCGCGCGCGTCGGTGACGAGGATCGGGTCGCGCGCGACCGCCCAGGCGTCCTGCAGGGGGCGCAGGTCGACCTTCACCGCGACCACCCCGGCGGCCTGGCCGCCCGTCGGCGGGTGCACAGGCGCCGAGATGAACAGGCCCGGCTCGCCGGTGGTCTGCCCCACGCCGTAGAACAACCCGCGGCGGCCGGCGAGGGCGTCCAGAAAATAAGGACGGTTGACGTAGGAATTGCCGACGAAGCTGTGCGGCGCGGCCCAATTGCTGGCGGCCAGCGTCAGGCCCCGGGCATCGACCAGGTAGAGCGCGTCGGCGCCGGCCTCCCGGTTGACGGCCTCCAGGTAAAGGTTGGCGCGCCGGATCGCCGCGCCGTCCCCGGGCCGCTCCAGCGCGGCGAGCACGTCGGGGTGCAGGGCGGCGGCGAACGGCAGGTGGCTGTACTTGCCCGCGGCATTTCGCAAGCCCAACGCGTGCACTTCCGTCGCGCGGCGTATCGCGTCCGCTTTGTGGTTGGCCTCGCGCACACCGGCCCACTGGCCAGCCGCGGCGATCAACGCCAGCGTGGCGGCGATGACGGCCAGCCAGACCGCCGTGGCGCCGCGCTTGCGGCGCAGGCGTGGCGGTGGGGCGATCGGGAGCACTGGCGCAGGGAGGGGGGACGACGGGGACGACATGGCGCTCGGTGGGCTGGCGGCGCTGGTGCGACGCGGCGGGCGACGCGGCGGGTGACGAGTCTAGGGCCTCGTCCCCATGCCCAGGCACCACGGGTTTACCCCTCCGTACGGATACGCAGAACGAGGGCGCCCATCCACGGACGACAGCGCGCAACCGCGCCGCCAGACTCGCGACTACGGCTTGATACGGTTTTGCCGCTTCGCAGCAGGTCACAACAGCCGGAGACAAGGGCTCCACCGCAACCGGCGCCGCCGAGGGCGCCGGCCGGGCCGGAGTTCATTCGATGGGGACGCCCGGGACGCAGACCGCCCAGGCCCCCGAACAACCCACGAAGGAGTGATGAGATGCAACGAAGAATGGTTTCACGGATGCTGCTGGGCCTGGCGGCCACCCTCGCCGCCGCGCCGGGCGCATTCGCCCAGGGCTACCCCAACAAACCGGTGCGGCTGGTCGTGCCGTTCGCCCCCGGCGGCACCACGGACATCATCGCCCGCATCGTGGCCGAGAAGATGGGCGCCTCGCTCGGCCAGACGGTCGTCGTCGACAACAAGGCCGGCGCAGGCGGCGTGATCGGCGCGATGGACGTCGTCAAATCGGCGCCCGACGGCTACACGCTCGGCGTGGCGACCGTGTCCACCATGGCGTCCAACCCCGCGATCAATCCCAAGGTCTCCTACGACCCGACGACCGATTTCGTGTCCATCATCAACATCGCCGCCACGCCCAACGTGATCGCGGTGCACCCGTCCTTCCCCGCCAAGGACTACAAG
>CBJNAE010000292.1:0-5576 GCA_966433995.1 uncultured Ideonella sp.
CAGGCGCCGGGCCGGCGCGCGCGCCGTTGAAGCGAAGGGAAGGTACCGCACGGGGGAAGGCCTGGAAGAAGGGGAAGGGTCTTGTGCGCCACCGCCACGGCCTCGGTCAGGGCCTTCCGGTGGGACTCCGATGGGAATGCGGCGGCGATCCGGGCAATGGTGAGTAGGCGCACACGGCGAAACCGGCTAGTTTAACGGGCCAACTCGACAGTCCCGCGTCAAGCCCTTTCATCCGGAGCGGTCAGCAGGGGCATGTCGGCACAGACGCGGCCGCGGCCGTCGGACTTGGCGCGGTAGAGCTGCCGGTCCGCCCGGGCCAGCAGTTCGGCGGCCGGGTCCGGGCTGCCCGGGGCGCGCACCGCCAGGCCCAGGCTGATCGTCACGCAGGGCGCCGAAGACGAGCGCTCGTGCCGGATGCCCAGCCCACGCACGGCTTGCTCGAGCTGGTTGCCCACCGCCAGCGCGCCGGCCAGGTCGGTCTCGGGCAGGATGCAGGCGAACTCTTCGCCGCCGTAGCGCGCGATCGCGTCGGCCGGCCGCTTCAGCCCGGCCTTGAGCACCTGGGCGACACTGCGCAGGCAATCGTCGCCGGCCTGGTGCCCGTAGGTGTCGTTGAACAACTTGAAATGGTCGATGTCGATCAGAAGCAGCGACAGCGGCGACTGGTTGCGGCTGGCGCGGTGCCATTCCGTCTGCAGCCTGTCGTCGAAATAGCGGCGGTTGAAAGCCCCGGTCAGGCCGTCGACGAAGACCAGCTGGCGCAGCTGGTCGGACTGCCGCTTCAAGGTCAGGTGGGTCTTCACCCGCGCCCGCACCACCGGCGGGTTGATCGGCTTGGTGATGAAATCGACCGCCCCGGATTCCAGGCCGCGCGTCTCGGCCGCCTCGTCGCTGCGGGCGGTGACGAAGATCACCGGGATGTGCTGGGTCAGCGCGTCGGCCTTCAACCGCCGGCAGACTTCATAGCCGTCGATGCCGGGCATCACCACGTCCAGCAACACCAGGTCGGGCAATTTCTCCTGGCACAGCGCCAGGCCCTGCTCGCCGCTGGTGGCCATCAACACCTGGTGGTCGGCGCTCAGCGCCTGGTAAAGGGCCTGCACGTTGACGGGCTGGTCGTCCACCACCAGCAGCCGCGGCCGGGGCCGGTCGGCCGCTTGAGGGGCCGTCGTTTGATCGATCGTCATGGTGAAGCACCCCAACGTTTCAGGAGTTGTCCGCATTCGCTCAGCGCCTTCTGGAAATCCAGCGCCGCCACCGCTTCGCCGAGCGGCTCCAGCTCGTCCGCCCACTGCGGCTCGAATTCGTCGTGCAGCTCGGCGTAGAGGTCTGTGGCCGCCATGTCGGCTTCGGCCAGCAGGGCCGACAGCTCGCCCAGCCGCCGGACCAGCGGACCGGTGTCCTTGGCCCCG
The DNA here is from genome assembly GCA_966433995.1 of uncultured Ideonella sp. GTDB lineage: Bacteria > Pseudomonadota > Gammaproteobacteria > Burkholderiales > Burkholderiaceae_C > JANPCX01. The sequence goes on from CBJNAE010000292.1 coordinate 1,413, forward strand.
GCCGGCGGCCCGGCCGTTGGGGACGAGGCCTTGTGCGTTTCCAGCAGCGCCAGCAGGTCTCCGCGGCTTTTCTCGATCGAGTCGACCACCAGCGCGCGCGGGCGCTCCATGGATTCGACCGTGGCGCCGGCGTGCAGCGCGTCTTCGGCCGCAGCGGCCAGCCCCGCCAGCTCGACCACGCCGAGCGTCGCCGCCAGGCCTTTGAGCGTGTGCATCAGGCGGCCGGCGTCGGTGGCACGTCCCTGAGCCAGCAGCTCCACCAGCTCATCGGCCATGCCGGGCAGCTGGCCGGCGAAGGACCGGGCGCTGCGCGCCCAGACGTCGATCCGCCCGCCCAGGCGCGAAACGGCCTTGTCCAGCTCGATGCCGCGCTGCCGCGCCTGGGCGGCCAGTTCGGCCGCGGGCGCCGCCGCGAACAGCCTCACGGCGCGCGGTGCCGGTGCGGGCGGCGCAGCGTCCGCGGGCGTCGCGCCGCCGGCGCCGCCCAGGCGCGCAAGGCGCAGCAGCATGGCCACCAGTTCGTCCAGGTCGAAGGGTTTGACGACATGGTCGTTCATGCCGGCGGCCAGGCCCTCTTCTCGGTCGCTGGGCAAGGCGTTGGCGGTCATCGCGATGATGGGCAGCGCGGTCTCGCCCAGGCTGCGGCGGATGTGCCGGGTGGCGGTGTAGCCGTCCATCACCGGCATCTGCACGTCCATCAGCACCGCGTCGAAAGGCGGGTCGGCGGCGGCCACGGCGGCCACGCCTTTCTCGCCGTCGGCGGCAATCGTCACCTGCGCGCCCTCGGCTTGCAGCAGCTCCTGCGCCACTTGCTGGTTGTTGGGGTTGTCCTCGACGACGAGCAGCCGCATGCCGGACAGCCTGGGCCCCGCCGACGGTCCGGCCTGCGCCAGGCCGCCGGAACGCGCTTCGTCGACCGCGTCGCGCAGCATCGAGGCGGTGGCGGGCTTGACCACGAACCCGTCGACCGGCGGCTGCGCTTCCTGAGCCAGCCTGACCGCCAGCCGCTCGCGGCCCTGGGCGGTCACCATCATCAAGGCCAGTGGCGGCTGCCCGGCGCCGGCCAGGGCGTCCCTCAGGCGCCGGCTGGCCTGCCAGCCGTCCATGCCCGGCATCCAGTCGTCGAGGAAAACGGCCCCGTAGGCCTCGCCGGCCTCCTGGCGGCGGCGCGCCAGCGCGACGGCCTCTTCGCCGCCGCCGGCGGTGTCGACGGCCCAGCCGAGCGAAGCGGCCATGCGGGACAGCGCGGCGCGCGCGGATGGGTGGTCATCGACGATCAGCACCCGCAGCCCCGGCTCGCCGGCGCTCGCCGCGGCCTGGCCGGCCGGCGCTTCGGCCACCGGCAACTCCAACGCGAAGCGGAAGGTGCTGCCCTGCCCGGCCGCGCTTTCGAGTTCGATCCGGCTGCCCATCAGGCCCACCAGCCGCTGGCAGATCGACAGCCCCAGCCCGGTGCCGCCGAAGCGGCGGGTGGTCGAAGCCTCGGCCTGGGAGAACTCGCCGAAGACTTGCTGCTGCTGCGCGGGCTCGATGCCGATGCCGGTGTCCCTCACCTCGAACGCCAGCCGGCAGGCACCGCCCTTGTTTTCCAGCAGCGACACCCGCAGCGCCACTTCGCCGGCCGAGGTGAATTTGATGGCGTTGCTGGCCAGGTTCACCAGCACCTGCTGCAACCGCATGTCGTCGCCCACCCACCACGGCGGCAGGGCGGGGTCGACGTCGAACAGCACCTCCACCGGCTTGTCGCCGAGGTTGGAGGCCAGGATGACGGACAGGTCGCGCAGCAGCGCGTCGAGCGAGAACACGTGCGGGTCCAGCGACATCATCCCCGCCTCCACCTTGGAGAAGTCCAGGATGTCGTTCAACAGGCCGAGCAGCGCCCGCGCCGCGCGGTCGGTCTTGGTGGCGTAGTCGAGCTGGCGCGGGTTCAGCGGCGTGCCGCGCAGCAGCTTGAGCATGCCGAGGATGGCGTTCATCGGCGTGCGGATCTCATGGCTCATGTTGGCCAGGAACTGGCCCTTGGCCAGACTGGCCTGCTCGGCGCGGTCGCGCTCCTGCGCCAGCGCGTGGTTGGTGTGGCGCAGCGCCGTCTCGACGCGCTTGAGCGAGGTGATGTCCAGCACCAGCGCGACGAAGCCGTGCACCGTGCCGTCGCGCCAGTCGGGCAGCATCTGGATCAGGCCGTGCGAGAAGTCGCCGGCGATGGAACGCTCCTCCCGCTCGAAGCGCTGCGGCTCGCCGGCCAGCGCGGCGTAGGAGGCCTGGGCGATCGAGGCCATGCGCTCCGGCCCGATCACCTCCAGCATGGTGCGGCCCACGCTTTCCGACGGGTTGCAGCCGAAATGCTCGAAGAACGCCCGGTTGGCGAACCGGAGCTGCAAGCCGCGGCCCCAGTAGGCGACCCGGCCGGGGATGTTGTCGGTCACCAGCCGCATGAAATGCTCGTTTTCGCGCACCGCCTCCTCGGCCTGCTTGCGCTCGGTGATGTCCATGTTGGTGCCGGCCATGCGCCCGGAATGGCCGTCGGCCTCCTGGCGGAACAAGCTGCCGCGCGACAGCACCCACACCCAGTGCCCGAGCTTGTGGCGCAGCCTGATCTCGCATTCGTAATAGGGCGTCTCGCCGGAGAAGTGCTTCTCCATCGCGGCCTTGGAGCGCGGCAGGTCCTGCGGGTGGGCCAGCGCGAGCCAGGTGCTCTCGGTCACCGGGCCGAGCTCGTCTCGGGTGTAGCCGAGCATCTCCACCCAGCGCTCGTTGACATCGGCGATGCCGCTCTGGGTGTCGTACTCCCAGGTGCCCACCCGTGTACCCTGCAGGATGTTCTCCAGCCGCTGGCGCTCGCGCGCCAGTTCGGCGGAGGTGCGCTTGACATCGGCCGTCATGCGCTGGGCCAGCGTGTTGGCGCGCAACCGGCCCGACGCGAGCGACCACACCGCCAGCGCCAACACCAGGCTCAGCAGCGCGCCGCCGATGCCGGTGTAGAGCAGGCTTTCTTTCTGGTGGGCGCCGCCGAAGCCGGCCTTCGCGTAGGCGCGCACGATCAAGGGGCTGCCGTCGATGTCGAAGCGGCGGCTGGACTGGAAAGGGTGCTCGCGCTCGCGCGCGTCCTTCACGCTCTGGGAACCGGGCGAGCCGGCAGTGGCGAACGTCAGCCGGGCCGACGCCGCGTCGTCCCCGGACAGCAGCTCGATGTCGAGCTCGCCGTCCGCCGCCTTGACGACCCCGGCCAGCATGTCGGCCGCGTAGATCGAGGTGTAGACCAGCCCGACCAGGGCATTGCGCCGCTGCTGCGGATTGATGGGGTCGCTGCCCTGCCGGAAGATAGGCAGCAAGTAGAGGAAGCCGGGGCCGCGCTCGCTGCTGTAGGCCAGGTTCATGCTCCGGGTCAGCGTGGGCAGGCCAGTCTCGACGGCGCGTTCGATGGCGGCCCGGCGGGTTGGGACGGTGCCCAGGTCGAAGCCCCAGGCCGAATGGTTCAACGACAGCGGCTCGATGAATTTGACGATGTACAGGTCGGGCAGGTCCAGTTGGTCGCCCTGCGCATTCACCGCGAAACCGGGCGCGCCGTCCGCCCGCTCGGCGTCGATGAAGGCGTCCAGGTCCCGGCGTTCCACCCGCTCGATGAAACCCATGCCGCGCACGCCCGGGAATTCGACCGGCAGGTTGCGCGACTCGACATAGGCGCGGAAATCCGCCCGCTTGATGTCACGGTTGACGGCGTAGACACCGCGGGCGCCCTTCATGCCGTAGATCGGGAGCTGGAAACGCCGCTGGATCTCCGCCTGGATGCGGTCGACCTGGTGTTCGAACCTGGCCTTGACCTCCTCGTCGATCCGCACGTCCATCCAATAGACGGCGGCCACCGTCAGCGCCAGGCCAATGGCCTGCGCCGAAGCCGTCATCACGACCGCCGCGGCGCGCTGTTTCTGCTGGGACATGCCCGAGTCGCCGGCCGCCCCGTGGGAAGGCAGCCGGGGCAGCCCCGCGGCGCGCACGGCCTGCATGCAGCGCCAGTAGAGCGTCGGCGCCGCCAGCACCACCAGCAGCAGGGCGTTCCAGGCGCTCATCGACGACTTCGGCAGACCGGGCGCCAACGCCGCCAGCGCCATGCCCGCCACGACCTGCGCCAGGGCGACGATGAGGAGAATCTCGGCGAGCAGCCGG
>CBJNAE010000293.1:0-5560 GCA_966433995.1 uncultured Ideonella sp.
ATGTCGAGCTGGGCCAGGTCGTAGGGGTTCTGCGGCGACAGCCAGGGCGCCAGCAGCGCGGCCAGCACGAGCAGCAGCAGGGCGACGGCGCCGGCCACGGCGAGTTTCGAATCGGCGTACTGCCTCAGGAAAAGCCGCAACGGCGAGGGGGGGGCGGCGGGGCGCGCGGCCACGGGCTGTCGCGCTGGAGAGGTCGGGGCGGTGGTCATGGCGGTGCGGGTGTCTAAGGGTGGGGCGGGTCGGGCGGCTCACTGGGCCGCGCCCAGGCGCACCCGCGGGTCGAGTGCCGAGTAGGCGATGTCCACCAGCAGGTTCAGCGCGATGAAGAGGCTGACGATGATCAGCAGGTAGGCCACGACGACGGGCCGGTCGAGCAGGTTGATCGAGTCGATGATCAGCTTGCCCATGCCGGGCCAGGCGAAGATGGTCTCGGTGACGACGGCGAAGGCGATCAGGCCGCCGAACTCCAGCGCGACGACGGTGACGATCGGGATCAGGATGTTCTTGAGCACGTGCACGCCGACCACGCGGGCGGGCGACAGGCCCTTGGCCCGGGCGAACTTGACGTAGTCCTGCGTCAGCGCTTCTCGGGTGCCGGCGCGGGTGAGCCGGGTGACGAGCGACAGCTTGAACAGCGCCAGGTTCAGCGCCGGCATCAGCAAGTGGCGCCAGCCTTCGGCCGAGAAGATCGACAGCTGCAGGCCCAGCACCTCGGCGGTGGGCCCGCGGCCGCCGGCCGGCAGCCAGCCCAATTGCACCGCGAACACCATGATCAGCATCAGCCCGACCCAGAAAGTGGGCAGCGAGAAACCGAGGATGGAGCCGGTCATGATGGCCTTGGCCGCGGAGGAGTCCGGCTTCAGGCCGGCCCACAGCCCCAGCGGGATGCCGAGCAGGATCGCGATCAGCATCGCGGCCACGGCCAGTTCCAGCGTCGCCGGCATCTTCTCCATCACCAGGCCGACCGCGGGCAGGCCGTGCACGAAGGACTTGCCCAGGTCGCCCTGCACGGCGCTCTTCAGGAAAGCGCCGTACTGCAGGTGCAGCGGCTGGTCCAGGCCGAGCTGGCGCACGATCTGGTCGCGCTCGGCCTGGTCGGCGTCCATGCTCACCAGGATGTCGGCCGGGTTGCCCACGACGAACACGCCGGCGAAGACGATCATCGACATCACCGCCAGCACGGCGGCGCTTTGCATCAGGCGGCGCAGGAGGAATTCGATCATGGGGGTGGCCTCGGACTGTTGGGAGCGGGCAAAGGCGCGGCTTCAGACCCTGCGCATCAGGTAGCCCAGGCAGGTTTTGCGGATCGCGGTCTCGCGCGGCGTCAGCATCGCGGGGATGACTTCCGCCCTGAGCCGCAGGTGCGTGTCGTCGACGTAGAGCACGTCGTTCATCTCGCGGTCGTCCTCGTCCAGCACGCGCAACGCCGGGGCGGCCAGGCCGGGCCGCACGCGCGCCAGGCTGAAGCCGGCCGGCAGCGGGCGGAAGTTCAGCAGGTCGATGTCGGAATCGATCTGCAGGTCGCCGGGCGCGCCGTCCAGGCCGATGCTGGCCGACTCGGCCACTTTCAAGGTGGCGTAGGTCTCGTAGGTCTGCAGGCGCGAATCGTCCACCTCGTCGAGGGTGCGGCGGTCCAGGCCCAGCACCCGCTCGACGAGGCCGGCGGCGCGCTGCACACCCAGCGGGTTGCCGATCTCGCCGCATTCGTAGCTGACGGCGGGGCACAGTGCGCCGAAGGCGGCGCACAGCGTGCCTTCGATCGTGCGGGTGGCCAGCGCGATGTCGGAGAACAGCGCGGCCAGCTTGCGCGCCCGCGGGTCGGCGCCGCGCGGGCCCTGCGAGTTCAGGCAGGAATAAAGCGGGTTGCGGCCGGTGTTGTTGTGCAGGTCGATGACGGCGAAGGGCTTGAGGGCGGCGACCCTGCGGTAGACCTCGCGCGCCATCGCGTGGTGCTCGGTGGGCGCCGGACCGTCCGAGCCGGCCAAGGCCCAGACGCGGTTGAAGTCGGGCTGGCCGTCGAGGTAGCGCAGGCCGTGGCGCGCGGCTTCCACATTGCCGAAGAAAACGCACAGCGCCCGGGGCAGCGGCCGGCCTTCGAAGGCGCGCAGCACGCTCTGGATCGCCAGCAGGCCGACGTCCTCGTCGCCGTGCAGCAGCACCGACACGAACAGCGGCTCGGGGTCGGCGCCCGGAAGGTGCAACAGCGCCGGACCGCCGAGCATGCGGTGCAGGTCGCGCGCGGTGGCGGTGGTCAACCCTTGCGGCAGGTGGTGCAGTTCTTGGATGGCCATGTGCTTGCCTCGCGCTCTTCCTGTCTGTCGTTTCGTCGGGGGTGGTTCCGGTTCCGCCCCTCGCCGCCGCGCGCATGCGGCGGCCCGGCCCGGCGGCGCGTGGCCGCCGGCGCGCGGGGGTGGGGTCTGCGGGGGGACGGCCGCCGCTTATTGCGGCTTGACCTGGTGGGCCAGCGTGAACTCGTCGGAGCGCGGTGCGTAGACGATGCCCTTGCGCGCGGCCCAGGTGGCGACCTGGTTGTAGAGCGGGATCAGCACCTGGTCCTTCTTCAGCGCCAGCTCGGCGGCGTCCTGCAGCAGCTTCTCGCGCTTCTTGTCGTCGGTGGTGGCCAGCGCCTCGGTGAGCAGCTGGTCGAACTGCGGGCTGCTGTAGCCGGTCCAGTTGGACACGCCCATGCCTTTGTCCTTGTCGGTCGTGGCCAACAGCACGCGCATAGGCGCGGAAGGCTCGCCGCCACCGACGCCCCAGCCGATCAGGCCGAAGCCGACTTCCCTCTTGGCCGCGCGGCCGACATAGGCCGCCATCGGGCCGGCGTTGACCTTGGTCTTGATGCCGCCCTGCGTGAACATCTGGCCGAGCGTCTGCAGCACCTGCTCGTCGTTGATGTAGCGGTCGTTCGGGCCGGACAGCACGAGGTTGAAGCCGTTCGGGTAGCCGGCCTCGGCCAGCAGCTTCTTCGCGCCCGCCACGTCCAGCGGCTCGGGCTTGAGGTTGGGGTTGAAGCCGAACATGCCGGGCGCGGCAAGGTTGCCGGTGGGCTGGCCGAGCTTGTCCAGCGCGCGCTCGACCAGCAAGTTGCGGTCGATCAGCTTGGACATCGCCTGGCGCACGCGCACGTCCTTCAGCGGGTTGACGTCCGCCGGCTTGCCGTCGTTGTCGACCACGGCCATGGATTTGTCGCGCAGGTCGGTGAACAGATAGATCATCCGGTTGGAGACCTTCTCGAACACCGTCAGATCCTTGTTGGCGCGGAACTGGTTCACCAGGTTGCTCTGCACGTTCTCGACCATCTGCACGTCGCCGGCCAGCAGGGCCGACATGCGCGCCGCGTCGGCGGGCAGGAAGCGGAGCGTCACCGAGCTCCAGGCCGGCTTGGCGCCCCAGTAGTTGTCGGCGCGGGCCAGTTGCATGCTCTCGCCGCGGGTGAACTTGACCACCTTGAACGGGCCGGTGCCGGCGTCGACCTTGCTCTGATTGAAGTCGTCGGGCGCGGCGCCCTCCGCGGCTTTCTTCGACATCATGAAGATGCGCGTCAGGTCATTGGGCAGCAGCGGCGTGGGCGTGGCCGTGGTCAGCTGGATGGTCAGCGGGTCGACGATCTTCTTGGCGACGATGCTCTTGGTGAAGCCGGTGAAGGGGCTGGGGCTGTTCTGGAGGGTGCCCGGCCGGTCGAGCGAGAAGGCCACGTCCTCGGCGGTGAAGGGCGTGCCGTCGTGGAACTTCACGTCCTCGCGCAGCTTGAACTCCCAGGTGGTGGGGTTCACCAGCCGCCACGACTTGGCCAGCATGGGGACCAGCTTGTTGTCGCCGTCGATCATCAGCAGCGGCTCATAGGCGTGGCTGACCATCGCGTTGATGCCGTCGTTGTTGTAGAAGTGCGGGTCCGCGGACTGGGGGTTGCTGCCCAGGCCGATGCGCAGTTCCTGGGCCATCGCCGGAATGGCGCTGGCCAGGGCGCAGGCCAAAGTCATGTTGCCGAGCAATTTCAGGCCGAATTTCATCAGGATTCTCCTTGGGTAATCAACGACGATGGAAATAATGGTAAATACCAATATCTTCGATCGATTGGTTCAGCGAAATGAAAACCATCAAGAATTGAGAATTGACACTGCAATTCGTGATGGGTTGCAAAAAAATCCATTCAAAAACAAGCATCTTCCGATGTTTGATATAAAAATACCGGCGTTCTGGCCGGTGCATAAAATATTTGAATGGGTATGGTTTCTGCTGCTTTCTAAATTCCCAATCCGATGCAACAAGATATGTCTGCAGTGTGAAGGCGTGGGTATAAAGTCGTCAAACGATTTGTATTGAATATGAAAGTCAGCTTTAGTGAATTGCGCCGGATCGACCTGAACCTGGCGGTCGTCTTCCTGGCGCTCTGGGAGGAGCGCAGCGTGCTGCAGGCGGCGCGGCGGCTCTCGCTCAGCCATGCGGCGGTGAGCGCCGCGCTGGCCCGGCTGCGGCATACCTGCGACGACCCTTTGTTCGTGCGCACCAAGAACGGCATGGAGCCCACGCCGCGCGCCGCGGCGATGGCGCAGCCGCTGGCCGAGCAGGTCGAGGGCATGCACGAGATGATGCTGGCGCCCAGCGTCTTCGACGCCGCCAGCGTGACGCGGCGCTTCACCCTGGGCCTGTCGGACGACCTGGAACTCGCGCTCGGCCCCCGGCTGGCCGAGGCGGTGACGCACGAGGCGCCCGGCGTCAGCCTGGTGATGCGACAGGTCAGCCGCTACAACGTCGAGCACGCCATCGAGCAGCGCGACATCGACCTGGGCATGGTCTCCGGCCCGATCGGCCAGATGCCGGTGGGGCAGGAAGACCTGGGCGAGCTGGGTTTCTCATGTCTCTTCGACCCGCAGCGCATGAAGGTGGAGCCGCCGCTGTCGCTGCAGACCTACGTCGAGCTGCCTCATGTGCTGGTGTCGCCGCTGGGCCGCGAGGGCGTCGTCGACACCACGCTGCGCGCCATGGGCCTGCAGCGCCGCGTGCTCACGGCGCTGACGCATTTCTCGTCGCTGCCCGCCTTCCTGATGCGGCTGGACGCCATCGCCACCGCGCCCACGCCGGCCTGCCTGGCCCTGGCCCACGCGGTGCCCCGCTTCAAGGTGTGCCGTCCGCCGCTGGACCTGGGCACCTTCAACGTCTTCATGGTGTGGCACAAGAGCCGCGCCGGCGACTCGGGGCTGGAGTGGATGAAGGGCCACTTCCGGCAGGCGTTCTCGGTGATCTCGCAGGAGCGGGTGGATTGAGGAGCGACGGCCTTGTGGATTGAGTCGGGCGAAGCCTTCTGCGCGGGCTTCCGAGGCGGTCCGCACGGGCCCCTTCGAACCTCGGAGTGAACGCATAGGGAAAAGATTCACCCCCATCCGTTCGGGCTGAGCCTGTCGAAGCCTTCTGTGCAAGCCTCTCAGCTTCGACGAACCGAAGTGGTCTGGGCCCTTCGACAAGCTTGGTCATGAAAGGTGGGCTGTTCGCCGTGTCCCCTCTCTTGCAGGGCGCACTCCGGCTTGCAAGCCGGAGTTGCTTCGTGGGCTCGCGGCAT
>CBJNAE010000294.1:0-5546 GCA_966433995.1 uncultured Ideonella sp.
AGCAGCGCTTGCAAGCCAGGCCCGACGTGTCGGTGCAGGCGGCCTATGTCGTGACGCTGCTGTCGTCGATGCAGTCGACCCTTGAAGCCGGCCGCGAAGCGCTGGCCACGGTCTCGGCCGAGGTGCTGGTCCGCCCGCTGGTGTTCGACCAGGCGGGTGCCGGTCTGCGCGTGCTGGTGCATCCCTGGGAGAGCGCTGACCCCGAAGCGCCGGCCCGCCTGGCCGCGCTACGCGCCAAGGGTGTGAAGCTCGGCCGCATGGCGCCGGAGGAACCCCAGCCGCTGCCGGTCGATTTCGTGCAGTTCACCTACACGCCCGAGCAGGCCCCCGCCTTCTGGGCCCGGCTGTCGCAATGGCGCTCGGCCCAGCCCGACATGGGACTGCTGGTGACCGAGCTGGAGGGCATCGAAGACCTGGAGCGCGCGCAGAAGCTGGGCGTGGAGTTGGCCGCCGGCCGCGTCGACCGCAACCTGGTGCCGCCCCCCGCGCCCGAGGACAAGCCGATGCAGACCGGCATGCTGCGCCTGTGCCAGCTGCTCAACGACGTAATGCAGGACCGCGACACCGCCCACGTCGCGAGCGAGCTGCGCGCCGATGTCACGCTCTCCTACAAGTTGCTGCGCTACGTGAACAGCCCGGCGGTGGGCCTCAAGCGCAGCGTCGAGTCGATCGACCAGGCGGTGACCGTGCTCGGGCGCAACGAGCTGTACCGCTGGATCTCGGTGCTGCTGCTGACCGGTGCCGACGGCCGCACGACATCGCGCGCCATGCAGGAGATCGCGCTGGCGCGGGCGCGCCTGCTGGAGACCCTGGCCGAGCAGAAGGCCGACCCGGTCAACCACCCGCCGGGCGCGCTGTTCACCGTCGGCCTGCTGTCGCTGCTGGACGTGATGATGCGCCGGCCGCTGGCGCAGGCGCTGCAGCCGCTGCGGCTGAGCGACGCGGCGCTGCAGGCCTTGATAGAGCGCAACGGCCCCTGGGCCGACTACCTGCGGCTGGCCGGCGACCTGGAGCGCCACGACATGGCGGCGGCCACCGTGATCGCGATGGAGTTCGGCGGCGTGGCCAAGGTGCTGGAGCTGTCCGACGCCGCCTGGCAATGGGCGGCCGCGGTGGGCAAGGAAACCCGCGCGCCCGCCGCCGCCTGACGGCTGGGGATCAGCAACCAGCCGGCCGTCGTCCCGGCAAGCGGCGGGTTCTCGCCGTCACGGCGCCGGGCAGGCCGACAGGCCGCCACTGCCCCAAGGCTCGCCCTTCAAGGCGCGCAGCTGGGCGAGCAAGGCCGGGTCGGCGGTCTCGGTGCGCAGGAAGACCTGGGTCGACGGCGGCGCGATCGCGGCCACGCGCGCCGTCTTGATGCCTCGGTTGCCCAAGGCGGCCAACGCAGCGTTGGCCGCCTGGGCCGATTCATGGCGGCCGAGCGAGATCGCCAGCCGGAACGCCGGCGGTTCGGTCATCTCTTCGAAAGCCACCCGGGTGCGTTTGAGCTCCTCGACTTTTTTCTCGACCGCTTCGCGGTTGGGGTAAGGGCCCATCACCACCACCCAGCGGCCAGGCTGTTCGACCTGGCGCCGCTGCCAGGCCAGCGAGGGGCCGGCCGCCGATGCCGCCTGCTCGACCGCCGGCAGCTGCGCAGGCTCGAAAGGGCCCGCTTCGAGGCACTCCGGCCGCGCGGCGACGGCAGAGGCAGCCGGGCTGGCGGCCTGGCCGGCCGACGACAGCACCGTCAGATCCTCGGCGTTGACCTGCCTGTCCAGACGCTCGGGTTCGCGGTCGCCGATCGACTTGAAGCCGAGCGCGTGGTCCATGGCGCCCTGCGACCAGGCGAAGAAGAGCGCATTGGCCAGCAGGAGGAACAGCACCCAGAGTCGCAGCATGGTGTGGCGGGGAAGCGGGGCCCCGGGTTACAGGGTCAAGGCGCCGAAGGCGCTGTCGGGGCCGGGCGGGTCCAGGCGCACGCTGACCTCGCCGCTGCCGATGGCGTGCACCTGGCCGTCGTCGGTCACCACGCGCAGCGAGCCGTCGGCGCCCACGCCCTGGGCGACGCCGGTGCGCGCGGCCGCGTGGTTGGTGTGGACCTGCCGGCCGCGCAGGATGTCGCGGGCGGCGAAGCGTTCTTCGAAGGCGGCGAAACCCTCGCGCTCGAACTGCTGCAGCCCCAGCACCAGCGGCAGCGCCACCGCGGCCAGCGCCGAAGGCGGCGTGGCGCCGGGCTGGATCTCCTGCAGGCAGGCCACGCCGGTGCGGGCGTCGGAGGGGTACAGCGGCAGCACGTTCAGCCCCACACCGATCACGGCCAGGCGTTTGCCGGGCGCGGCGCTCACCGTCTCAATCAGGATGCCGCCGAGCTTGCGGCCCGCGCCCGCGGCGTCCATCAGCCACAGGTCATTCGGCCACTTCAGGCCGATGCGCGGCGCGTCGGCATCGGCCGGGCCGGGGTCGAGCGCCTCGGCCAGCGCCACGCCCACGGCCAGCGACAGACCCGACCAGTCGCTCGGCTCCATCGGCAGCGCCAGCGAGAAGGTCAGCGACGCGCCAGCCACCGCCTGCCAGGGGCGGCCCTGGCGCCCGCGGCCGCTGGTCTGGTGCTCGGCCACCAGCAGGCAGGGCTGAAGGTCGACAGAGCGGCGGCCGAAGGCCGTGCTCTCGGCGCTGCGCCGCACCTGCGCCATTTCACTGCCGCCGCCTTCGAGAAGTTGGCTGACCGAGGCGCGCGAGCGTTCGAGCAGGGCGGTGTTGGTGGACGGGATGCGCGCCACGACTTCGACGCTCAGGCCGGGCAAATGCGGCACCAGCCGCTCCCACAGCGCCTCGGCCTGCCAGCCCATGGCACCGGCTTCGGGTGAACCGTGGCCGCTTTTTTTCGGAGAATCGCCGACTGTCATCGTGCCGGCCCCTCAACGCTTGGGCGCCAGCATCGTGCCGCGGCACTTGGGCGTGCCGCAGCGGCACTCGAACTGCTTCTTCAGCTTGGGCGTGTAACGCTCGTCGATGACCAGCCCGTAGTCGTAGAACAGCTCCTCGCCAGGCTTGATGTCGCGCTTGGCGAAGATGAAGACTTTCTCGCCGTCCTGCTCGGCCTGGCAGTTGGGCGTGCAGGCGTGGTTGATCCAGCGGGCGTTGTTGCCTCCGAACTTGGCGTCGATCACCCTGCCGTCGTCGATGTGGAAATAGAAGGTATGGTTCGGGTCCGCCGGGTCGTGCGGGTGGCGCCGCAGTGCTTCCGGCCAGCTGATGATCTCGCCCTTGTATTCGATGATGGTCTCGCCCTTGGCCAGGGGCACCGCGGCGAACACCCCTTTGCCGTGCACCCCGCTTCGGCGGACCTGGATGCGGCGCCCGCCCGGCGCCGGCGGCGCGGCCGGGCTAGGCTGCGGGGGTGTAACCGAAACAGAGCGGGCTTGCTTCATCGGGATCTTTGGGTACATTGAATTGGTGGGCGCGCGCATGTGCGTGCGTACGCATGTGCGCAGGCACGTGCGCGCGAAGCCCGGATTGTATGGACGAGCCGAGGGACGCGCGGCGCAGGCCCTTTCGCGCGGCCTCCGAGCGGCGCGGCGCCGCGGTTCGTCAACCTGGACAGAAGGAACCATGACCAAGACTCTGATCATTGCCGAGAAACCCAGCGTGGCGCAGGACATCGTGCGCGCGCTCACGCCGACGGCGGGCAAGTTCGACAAACACGACGATTACTTCGAGAACGAGCGCTATGTGGTCACCAGCGCCGTGGGCCACCTGGTGGAGATCAAGGCGCCCGAGGAATTCGACGTCAAGCGCGGCAAGTGGAGTTTCGCCAACCTGCCGGTGATTCCGCCGCGTTTCGACCTGGCGCCGATCGACAAGGCCAAGTCGCGCCTGAACGCGGTGGTGAAGCTCGTCAAGCGCAAGGACGTCACCGAACTGATCAACGCCTGCGACGCGGGGCGCGAGGGCGAGCTGATCTTCCGCCTGATCGTGCAGTACGCCGGCGGCGAGAAGAAGCCGGTGGACAAGCCCATCAAGCGGCTGTGGCTGCAGAGCATGACGCCCCAGGCCATCCGCGACGGCTTCGACAAGCTGCGCAGCGACGAGGAGCTGCGCGGGTTGTCCGACGCGGCGCGCAGCCGCTCGGAGGCCGACTGGCTGGTGGGTATCAACGGCACGCGGGCGATGACGGCGTTCAACTCGCGCGACGGCGGCTTCTTCCTCACCACCGTGGGCCGGGTGCAGACGCCGACGCTGTCGATCCTCGTCGAGCGCGAGGAGAAGATCCGCAAGCACGTCTCGCGCCCCTACTGGGAGATCAAGGCCGACTTCGCCGCCCAGGCCGGCGAATACGAGGGCAAGTGGTTCGACCCGGCCTGGAAGAAGAACCCCGCCGACGCCGAGCAGCGCGCCGACCGCGTCTGGGACGAGGCCACCGCCCAGGCCATCGCCCGCGCGGTGCTCGGCCAGCCCGCCCACGTCACCGAAGAGGCCAAGCCGACGACGCAGAGTTCGCCCGGCCTGTACGACCTGACCACGCTGCAACGCGAGGCCAACTCGCGCTTCGGCTTCTCGGCCAAGACCACGCTGTCGATCGCGCAGGCGCTGTACGAGAAGCACAAGGTGCTGACCTACCCGCGTACCGACAGCCGCCACCTGCCCGAGGACTACGTCGGCGTGGTCAAGCAGACGGTGGAGATGATCGCCGCGGAGGACCTGCCCGGCCCACTGCGCGAGCTGGCGCCGCACGCCGCCAAGTCCCTGAAGGAAGGCTATGTGAAGCCGAACAAGCGCGTTTTCGACAACGCCAAGGTGTCGGACCACTTCGCCATCATCCCGACGCTGATGCCGCCCAAGAGCCTCAGCGAGGTCGAGGCCAAGCTCTACGACATGGTGGTCAAGCGCTTCCTCGCGGTGTTTTTCCCGCCGGCCGAGTTCATGGTCACCACGCGCGTGTCCAAGGTCGCGGTGGAGGGCAAGGAGCACCACTTCCAGACCAACGGCAAGGTGATGGTCAAGCCCGGCTGGCTGGCGGTCTACGGCCGCGAGGCGCAGGAGGACGACGCCAACCTGGTGGCCGTGGCCGCCGGCGAGGTGGTGCAGGTGGAGAGCGCCGCCGCCAACGCCCTGAAGACCAAGCCGCCGGCCCGCTACACCGAAGCCACGCTGCTCAGCGCGATGGAAGGCGCGGGCAAGCTGATCGACGACGACGAGCTGCGCGAGGCCATGGCCGAGAAAGGCCTGGGCACGCCGGCCACGCGCGCGCAGACGATCGAAGGACTGATCTACGAGAAGTACATCGTGCGCGAGGGCCGGGAACTCATCCCCAGCGCCAAGGCCTTCCAGCTGATGACGCTGCTGCGCGGCCTGCAGGTGGAGGAGCTGACCAAGCCCGAGCTGACCGGCAACTGGGAATACCAGCTGTCGCAGATGGAGAAGGGCCAGCTCAGCCGCGACGCCTTCATGGCCGAGATCGCCGCGATGACGCAGCGCGTCGTCGCCAAGGCCAAGGAATACGACCGCGACACCATCCCCGGCGACTACGCCACGCTGCAGACGCCCTGCCCCAACTGCGGCGGCGT
>CBJNAE010000295.1:0-5525 GCA_966433995.1 uncultured Ideonella sp.
CAGCGCGTGCGCGCCGGCTACGGCGGCGCCGCGCGCCAGCCCGGCCAGCGCAGTGAAGTCGCCGATGCCGGCATCGCCCAGCGGCCGGGCTGATTCGGGCGGCAACCCATACAGCTGGACCGCGGTGCCCCAGGCGCGGTCCGGGGCGCGGGCACCCTGCGATTGCGCCTGCGCGGCCAGCGCATCCTCCACCCGGTAGGCGTGGCGCGGCGCGATCGCCAGCGTCACATGATGCGCTTGCCCGCCCGCGGTGACGGCGAGTCGGTGGTAACCCGGCGTGCCGACCGGGCCGAGAGACAGCCCGATCGACAGGCCGGGGGCCTGCCCATTCCAGACTTCATCCGGCCGGGGCGACGCAGGCGGCGACACGATGGCCGCCTTCATGTCGAGCGTTTCGCCGGTTTCGAGCGTCAGCTCGGCCCGCAATTCGCCCGAGGCGGCCGACGGCGGCACCGGCACCAGCAAGGGCATGCCGACGCGGCCGGTGACCATGACGGGCCACTCCACCGACGCCGTCAGCACCTGCAGGCTTTGCGCGGTCTGCGCGGCGGTGTCGCAGGGGTGGCCCAGGGCCTCCAGCACCCGGCGCAGCGTGGCCGGCCGGACCGTCTGCGGCCGGCCTTGGTAGTCGTTCCATTCGACGGCGATGCCGGCGCACTCCGCCAGTCGCCTCAGGTCGGCCTGCGGCCCGCCGAGGTCTTCGTGCAGGCTCATGGCGCCAGCCCTTGCGGATCGTCGCCGCCCTGGGCGGCCGGCGTCAGGAAAACCTGGGTGCAATGCGCCGGCAGCGCGTGCACCAGGCCGGTGTCCTGATCGGTCCAGGCGACGGCCGACTCGTCGCTGGTGAAAAGCAGGTGCCGCAATGCGGGCATGTCCTGGAACACTTCGGGCGACGGCCCGAGGTTGCAGGCGATGGTCAGACGGGCGCCATCGCCCAGCCTCCAGTGCGCCACCACCGCCCGGGAGCCGAGCACGCGGGCGCCCAGGCTGCGGGCGCTGGCGAGCCGTGGCACCACGTGTTCGCGGCGCAGCGACAGCAAGTGGCCATAGAGCGCCCGCCATTCGGCGGCATCGGGCCCGTCCTCGGGCCGGGAAGACTCGAAAGTCGAGGCGATGTTGGGATCGGGGATGCTGGCGCGCCGCGCTTCGTCGGCGAACGCCGGAAAGCCCGCGAACTCATTGCGCCGGCCTTCCCTGACCTGCTCGGCCAATTCCCGGTGGTGGCTGGTGAAGTAGAGGAAAGGCGTGCGGCTGCCGGCTTCTTCGCCCATGAAGATCAAGGGCACTTGCGGCGAGAGCAGCAGCAAGGCCACGGCGGCGCGCAGCGGGCGGTTGTCGGCCAGCGAGGCCAGGCGTTCGCCGAAGGCTCGGTTGCCGGTCTGGTCGTGGTTCTGCAGGAAAGAGACGAAGGCGGTCGGCGGCAGGTGGCTGCTACGCGTGCCGCGCGGCGCGCCGCCGCGGTGCGACGACGGTTCGCCCTGGTAGGCGAAACCCTCGGCCAGCACCCGCGCCAGCCGCTCGGCGGGGCGGTCGGCGTAGTCGCGGTAGTAGCCGTCGGCCTCGCCGGTCAGCAGCGTGTGCAGCGCATGGTGGGCGTCGTCGTTCCACTGGGCGTCGAAGCGTTTCGGCTCGGGGCCGAGGTGGCCGGCGGCGTTGTCGTCGTTCTCCAGCACCAGGTGCACGTGCCGGCCCGGCCCGGCGACGGCCCGGACGGCCAATGCCATCTCGTCGAGCCAGCCGGGGTCGGCGATCGCATGGACCGCGTCGAAGCGCAGGCCGTCGATGCGGTATTCGCTGATCCACTGGATGGCGTTGCCGGTGAAGAAGGCCCGCACTTCGGGCAGGCGGAAGTCGATCGCCGGGCCCCAGGGCGTCTTCACGTCGTCGCGGAAGAACTGCGGCGCAGTCAGCGCGATGTAGTTGCCGTCCGGCCCGAAATGGTTGTAGACCACGTCGAGGAAGACCATGAGGCCGTGGGCGTGGGCGGTGTCGACCAGGTGGCACAACTGCTCCGGCGTGCCGTAGGCCTCGTCGGGCGCGTAATGCAGCACGCCGTCGTAGCCCCAGTTGCGCGGGCCGGGGAAGTCGGCCACTGGCATCAGCTCCACCGCAGTGACGCCCATCGCCGCCAGCACCGGCAGGCGCGCCTCGATGCCCTGGAATCCGCCCATCAGGCCGGGGTGCAGCTCGTAGATCACTGCCTCCTCCCAGGGCCGCCCTTGCCAGTCGCGGGTCTGCCATTCATAGCGGCCGATGTCGACCACCACGCTCCAGCCGTGCACGTCGCCGTGCTGGGCGCGCGAAGCGGGGTCGGGCACCGTCATGGGCCGGCCTTCGTGTTCGATGCGGTAGCGGTAGCGGGTGCCGGCGCCCACCGGCATCTCGACTTCGAACCAGCCGCCGTCCAGGGCCGGCATCGCGATGCCCTCCCGGCCTTCGATTTCGAGCACGACGCGCTGCTGCGCCGGCGCCCAGAGGTGGAAGCGGGTGCGGTCCGGCGCGATCACGGTGGCGCCGAAGCGCGCGGTCTGTTGTCGGCCAAATGGAAGGTGGGTGTTCATGGGGATCCTTCTGAGGATTCAATATGGATTGGTCCGCGCTTGCTTGGGCAGGCGTCGGAAAAGCGAGCCGCCTGAAAATGGGCGGCAAGCGGAAAGGCTTCGACAAGCTCAGTGCGAACGGGAAGAGGCTCAGTGCGAACGGGAAGAGGCTCAGTGCGAACGGGAAGAGGCCCGGTGCGAACGGGAAGAGGCCCGGTGCCGACAGACTGGAGTTAGGCGCCTTCCCTGCCCCGTTCGCCCTGAGCCTGTCGAAGGGCCTTGGCCACCACGGGTACCCACGTCTGCCGCTCATCCAGCCTCCCCGTGCCACTGCGCCCCCAGCAGCACCGCGCTGTGCGCCGCCAGCTCGATCGACTCGCCGGTGACGGGCCCGCCCTCGGGCAGTTCCGGTTCGGAGGTGTCGACCAGCACCCGCCAAGGCAGGTCGGGCGGCGGCAGGGTGAAGGACAGCGGCGCGGAGGAGGCGTTCAGCAGCAGCAGCGTCACGTCGACCGGGCTGTCGTCCTCGTGCGGCAGCAGCCGGGCGGCGCGGCGCATCGCCAGCGCGCGGCCCTCGGGGTTGTGCCAGTCGTCCGGCGGGATGCTGCCGGCGCGTTCGTCGAACCAGGACAGGTCGGCGATGCCGGGCGCGGGTTCTTCCTGGCCGTGCAGGTAGCGCGGGCTGCGCAGCGACGGGTGGGCGCGGCGCAGGGCGATCAGGTGGCGGGTGAACTCGGTGAGCGCCCTGCCCTGCGGGCCGTCGGCCTGCTTCCAGTCGAGCCAGGAGATCTCGTTGTTCTGGCAATAAGCGTTGTTGTTGCCGCGCTGGCTGCGGCCGAACTCGTCGCCGGCCAGCAGCATGGGCGTGCCGAGCGAGGTCAGCAGCGTGGCCAGCAGGGCGCGCTGGATGCGGGCGCGCTGGGCGAGGATGGCCGGGTCCTCGGTCGGGCCTTCAACGCCCCAGTTCCGGCTCAGGTTGTCGTTGTGGCCGTCGCGGTTGTTTTCGCCGTTGGCCTCGTTGTGCTTCTGCTCGTAGGCGGTGACGTCCGCCAGGGTGAAGCCGTCGTGCGCGGCGACGAAGTTCACCGACGCCCAGGGCCGGCGGGAACGCGCGTTGAACAGGTCGCTGGAGCCCGACAGCCGCGCGGCCAGCTCGGGCCGCTTGCCGGCGTCGCCGCGCCAGTAGGCGCGCACGGTGTCGCGGTAGCGGTCGTTCCATTCGGCCAGGCCGGTGGGGTGCTGGCCGAGCTGGTAGCCGCCCGGGCCGATGTCCCAGGGCTCGAAGACGAGTTTCAGGCGCGACAGCAGCGGGTCCTGCCGCAGCGCGTCGAAGAAGCCCGCGCTCGGGTCGAAGCCGTGGGCCTCCCGGCCGAGGGTGGTGCCCAGGTCGAAGCGGAAGCCGTCGACGCGGAAGGATGTGGCCCAGTGCCGCAGCGAATCCATGATGAGCTGGATGACGCGCGGCGCGCCGGCGTTGACGGTGTTGCCGCAGCCGGTGTCGTTGATGTAGTAGCGCGGGTCCTCGGGCAGCAGGCGGTAGTAGCTCGCGTTGTCCAGCCCGCGGAAGGACAGCGTGGGCCCGAGTTCGCTGCCTTCGCAGGTGTGGTTGAACACCACGTCCAGGATCACCTCGATGCCCGCGGCATGCAGCCGGCGCACCGCCACGCGCAGCTCGTCCAGCGAGCCGTCGGCCAGGTAGCGCGGCTCGGGCGCGAAATAGCCGAGCGTGCTGTAGCCCCAGTAGTTGGTGAGCCCCTTCTGCACCAGGTAGGCGTCGTTGACGAAGGCGTGGATCGGCAGCAGCTCCAGCGTGGTCACGCCCAGCCGCCTCAGGTAATCGATGACGCCGGGGTCGCCCAGGGCGGCGAAGGTGCCGCGCTCGTTGGCGCGGATGTGCTCGCGCAGCATGGTCAGGCCGCCGAGGTGGGCTTCGTAAATGACGGTCTCGTCCCAGGGCACCGCAGGCCGGCGGTCGTCGCCCCAGTGGAAGGCGTCGCGCGTGACCACCGCCTTGGGCATGGCGGCGGCGCTGTCGCGGCGGTCGAAGGACAAGTCGGCCTTGGGCGAATGCACGCGGTAGCCGTGCAGCACGTCCGACCAGCGCACCGCGCCGCGGATCTGCTTGGCGTACGGGTCCAACAGCAGCTTGTGCGGGTTGAAGCGGTGGCCCCGGGCCGGCTCATAGGGGCCGTGGGCGCGATAACCGTACAGCAGCCCCGCGCGCGCGTTGGGCAGGTAGCCGTGCCAGACCTCGTCGGTGCACTCCGGCAGCGCGTAGCTGGCGATCTGGCGTTTGCCGGAGGGGTCGAACAGGCAAAGGTCGATGCGCTCGGCGTTCGCGGAGAAGACAGCGAAGTTGACGCCGATCCCGTCGGGCGTCGCGCCGAGGGGGTAAGGGGAACCGGGCAGGAGTCTGTCAGCGAGTGCGGGCATCGTGGCGCAGGATGAGGGTGGAAAGCGGCGGCAGCAGCAGCGACAGCGAGAACGGTTGCCCATGGGCGGGCTCGGCTTCGGCATCGACGGCGCCCTGGTTGCCCAGGTTGGAGCCGCCGTAGTCGCCGGCATCGGTGTTCAGTACCTCGCGCCAGGTGCCCGGCACGGGGACGCCGACCCGGTACGCCTGGCGCGGCACCGGGGTGAAGTTGCAGGCCACAAGCAGGGGCGCGGCCGCGGCCGGGCCGCCCGCCTGGCGCAGGAAAGCGTAGGCGCTGTTCTGGCTGTCGTCGCCCACCAGCCACTGGAAGCCGGCGGGGTCGCTGTCTAGCAAATGCAGCGCCGGCTCGGCGCGCAGCAGCCGGTTCAGGTCGCCCAGCAGGCGCTGCACCCCGGCGTGGGCGGCGTGGCCGAGCAGCGGCCAGTCCAACTCGCGGTCATGGTTCCATTCGCGGTCCTGGGCGAACTCGGCGCCCATGAACACCAGTTTCTTGCCCGGGTGGGCCCACATGAAGCCGAGGTAGGCGCGCAGGTTGGCGAAGCGCTGCCAGT
>CBJNAE010000296.1:0-5525 GCA_966433995.1 uncultured Ideonella sp.
GACCACCTCTCGGCGGTGCTGGTCAACCTGCTGTCCGACCCCGGGCCTTTCCTGGAGCGCGCCATCTTCGCCGACGGCCTGACGCAGGACGGTGCCCGGCAGGGCGCCGACCTGGCGGGCGACGTCTGGGAGACGGTGTGCGCCGAGCTGCGCGGCAAGCTGCAGGCCCTGGTCGACCGCGACGCCGGCGCCGCCGGCGACAACCCCTGGCGCATGCGCATCGGCCTGTACAGCTATATCGCGCCGGAGCAGCGGCCGGCGGCGCCGGTGCGTTCGCAGGCGCGCAAGCGCAAGGCCCAAGAACAAACACAAGGCGCGGCCGGCGCGCCGGCCGCGGCGCAACCCGGCGCCGGCGCTCCAGCGCCGCGCCGCCGCGGCCGGCCGCCCTCGGTCCGCTGATTCCCCCTGGAGGTTCCCCGTGCTGGTCCTTGCCCGCTTGCTGCGCTCGATCGTCCAACGCCCGCTCCCGTTCACGTCCGGCCGCCGGCCGCTGCCGTGGCTCTTCTGGGCCTTTTGCGCCCTGTTGCTGGCCGCCTGCGGCGGCGGTGGCGGTGTGGGGGAGGGCGGAACCGGCGGCTCGCGCATCTACAGCAGTGGCCAGGTCACCGCGCTGAGCGACACCTCGGTGGGCGTCGACGGCGTCGAGTACGACAGGCGGCAGGCGCAGCTCGTCGATGGTTTCGGCCAGGCGGTCGAGGCCGACCGGCTGGCCCTGGGCTCCTGGGTCGAAGTCGAAGGCACCACGCTGGACGACGGCCGCAGCGGCGCGGCCGGGACCATCAAGCTGCAGCCGGCGGCCCGCGGCGTCGTCGCCGGTGTCGACCCGTCGAGCGGGCAGATCACGGTGCTCGGCAGCCCGGTGCGCTACGACGGCGCGACCGTGGTCGACGGTGTCGGCGGTGCGGCCGAAGTCCAGGCCGGCGATTTCGTGGAAGTGCACGGCGCTTTGGCCGACGATGCGCTGACGGTGCAAGCCAGCCGCATCGAGAAACTGGCGCCGCCGCCGCCCGAGAGCGGCGCCTCGGCCGAGCAGCGCTTCGAACTCAAGGGCGAGGTCAGCCAGCTGAATTCGTCGGCGCAGACGATGCGCGTCGGTGGGCAGAAAGTGTCGTTCGCCCAGGCCCGCATCACCGTCAAGGCGCTGGTGGCCGGCCACGTGGTGCGCGTGTCGGCCGGCGCCCCGCCCGCAGCCGACGGCACCTGGGTGGTCGACCGGGTGGTCGACGACCGGGTGCTCTCGGGCGACGTGCCCTGGGTCTATGCCCAAGGCGTGGTTCGCTCATGGGCCACCGGCCCGGTCTTCGCGCTGGAAGGCCTGCCGGTGGACGCGCGCCAGGCCCAGAAGCGCGGCCTCGTCACCGGCAACGGCCTGCGCGTGGCGGTGGTGGGCTCGCTGCAGGCCGGCGTGCTCGTCGCCCGGGCGGTGTCGGTGTTCGAGCCGGGCGAGCCGGTGGTCTTCGTGATGAGCGGCCAGGTCAAGAAATACAGCAGCCTTTCCGATTTCCGGATCGGCGGGGTGCGTGTCGACGCCAGCCGAGCCCAGGTTTTTGGCGGCCGCGCGGCCGACCTGGCCGAGGGGCGCAAGGTGCGCGTCAAGGGCCGGGTCCAGGGGCAGGTCCTGGTGGCCACCAGCCTGGAGTTCATCCCCTGACAGGCCCTCGCCGGGGGCGATGCCTTACATTCCCCTTTTCGCGCGACTTCCCATGGCCCGTGGCGCGCCCTGGCCGCCCATCGCGCCCGCCGCCTCGGTGGGGGCGCCGCGGCCAGGCGGCGGCCCGGGAACCCTAGTACCGGCCGCGCCTGTCCGAACCGGCCGCCTGCGCCTCTTCCGCTCCATGACCCAGCCATCTCTTTCCCCCGCAGACCCGCCGCCCGCCACCGCGCCGCAGGCCGCCGCCCCGACGCTGGGCGAACTGCTGGTGCGCGCCGGCAAGCTCAGCAGCCGCGACCTGGAGCGGGCCCTGGCCGCGCAGACCGAGATGGGCGGGGCGCTCAGCCGCGTGCTGGTGCAGTTGGGGCTGGTGTCCGAGGCCGATGTCGCCCGCACGCAGGCCGAAAGCCTGGGCCTGCCTTTCGTCGCGGCCGACGATTTCCCCGACGTCGCGCCCGAGGTGCCGGGCCTGCTGCCCGAGTTCCTGCAGACCCACGGTGTCTACCCGCTGCGGCGCGAGGAGGGCGCGCTCGACGTCGCGGTCACGCACCCCGACGACACCTACGTGCTCAAGGCGCTGCGCCTGGCCACCGGCCTGCAGGTGCGTCCCCACGTGGCGCTGGACAGCGACATCCAGAAGGCCCTGGCCCAGTTGCTCGACCCCACTGCCGCCGACGCGCGGGACGAGGACGACGGCCTGGGCGAGTCGGACGCCGGCGATTTCGTCGAGCACCTGAAAGACCTCGCCAGCGAGGCGCCGGTGATCCGCCTGGTGACGGCGCTGATCGGCCGGGCGATCGACCTGCGCGCCTCCGACATCCACCTGGAGCCTTTCGACGACGGCCTGCACGTGCGCTACCGCGTTGACGGCGTGATCCACACCGCCGAAGTGGTACCCCCGAAGCACAGTGCCGCCGTCAACTCGCGGGTGAAGCTGCTGGCCCACCTGGACATCGCCGAGCGCCGGTTGCCGCAGGACGGCCGCATCAAGACGCGCGTGAAGGGCCGCGAGCTCGACCTGCGCGTGTCCACCGTGCCCACGGTGCACGGCGAGAGCGTGGTGATGCGGGTGCTCGACCGCGCCAGCGTGCGCTTCAGCCTGGAGCAGATGGGTTTCGCCGCCGACAACCTCGAACGCTTCAACCAATTGCTCGCGCGGCCGCACGGCATCCTGCTGGTGACCGGCCCTACCGGTTCGGGCAAGACGACCACGCTGTACGCCGCGCTGTCCAAACTCGACTCGGCCTCGCAGAAGATCATCACCGTGGAAGACCCGGTGGAATACCAGCTCGAAGGCATCAACCAGATCCAGGTCCACACCCAGATCAACCTGACCTTCGCCAACGCGCTGCGCTCCATCCTGCGGCAGGACCCGGACATCATCATGATCGGCGAAATGCGCGACGGCGAGACCGCGCAGATCGCGGTGCAGTCGGCGCTGACCGGCCACCTCGTGCTGTCCACGCTGCACACCAACACCGCGGCCGGCGCCATCGTCCGCATGCAGGACATGGGCGTGGAGCCCTACCTCATCACCTCGTCGGTCAACGGCGTGCTGTCGCAGCGCCTGGTGCGCACGCTTTGCAAACACTGCAAGGCGCCGCAGCCGGCCTCGCCCGAGCTGTTGAAAAGCTCCGGCCTGCACCGCCACATCGCGCCCGGCGCGCCCGTCTACCAGCCGGTCGGCTGCGGCCACTGCGGCGGCAACGGCTACCAGGGCCGCACCAGCATCCACGAGTTGCTCGTCCTGGACGAAAAACTGCGTTCTGCCGTGCTCCAGGGCAAGGACGCGAACACGCTGCATCAACTGTCCATCCAGAACGGCATGCTCACCCTGTACGAGGACGGCCTGCGCAAGGTGGCCGCCGGCGCGACCAGCCTGGAAGAGCTGCTGCGCGTGACACAGGACCAGACCGATGCCTGAGTTCGTGTGGCGGGCCGCCGACGCCGGCGGTCGGATATCCCAGGGCCGGCAGGAGGCCGGCAGCGCCCTGCTCGTGATGCGGCAGCTGCGCGACCGCGGCCTGACGCCGTTGAACGTCGACGAGGCGCAGGCCGGACCGGCCGGCGGGGCGGCCGCGCCGGGCCGGGGCAAGGTCAAGCCGGCGCGCGTGCAGCGCGGCCCCGTCAACCAGGCCGACGTGCTGGCGATGACCTCGCAACTGGCCGTCATGCTGCGTTCCGGCCTGGCGCTGGACAACGCCTTGCGCGTGCTGATCGGCATGAACAACAAGCCGAGCGTGGCCCAGCTCACCCAGCGCATCCTCGACGATGTCAAGGGCGGTGCCGCGCTGAGCAAGTCGCTCTCCAAGGACCGGCCGCTGTTCGGCGACTTCTACATCAACATGGTGCGCTCCGGCGAGGCCAGCGGCAAGCTGGCCGACGTGATGGGCCGGCTGGTCGAGCACATGGAACGCCTGCGCGCGCTGCGCGACAGCGTGGTCTCCGCCACGATTTACCCAGCCATCCTGCTCGGCGTGGCGGTGCTGTCGCTGATCGTGATGCTCGGCTTCGTGGTGCCGCAGTTCCAGCAGCTGTTCAAGGACATGGGCGACGCGCTGCCGCTGCCCACCGTCATCGTGATGCACCTGGGCGACGCCTTCCGGCAGTACGGCCTGTTCATCGGCATCGGCGCGGCGCTGCTCGGCGCCATGGTGTCGCGCTGGCTCAAGACCAGCCGCGGCCGGTCCTGGCTGCAGTCGCGCCTGCTGCGCCTGCCGGTGCTCGGCGCCTTGATGCACAAGTACGAGATGACGCTGTTCGCCCGATCCCTGGGCACGCTGCTGGGCAACTGCGTTCCGATGCTGACCGCGCTGCAGATCTCCACCGAGACCGTCGGCAACGCCGCGCTGCGGATGCCGCTGTCGACCATGGCGCCCAAGGTCAAGGAGGGCGTCAAGCTGGTCGAAGCGGCGACGGCGACTGAACTCTTCGAGCCGCTGGCGATCAACTTGATCCGCGTCGGCGAAGAGACCGGCCGGCTCGGCCCCATGATGCTGGAGCTGGCCAACATCCTGAACCGCGAGGTGGAGAACGGCATCAAGCGCGCGCTGACGATGCTGGAGCCGCTCCTGATCCTGGTGCTGGGCGTGGTGATCGCGGCGATCATCGTGTCCATCCTGCTGGGCATCCTGTCGGTCAACGACCTGGCCGGCTGAGCGTTCAACACTCATATCTAGACCATTATTTTTTATTGGGGGATTTCCATGCCGATCACACGCATCCATTCCTTCGGCGCGCAGCCGACCCGCGCCACGCGCCCGTTTTCGCGGGGCTTCACGCTGATCGAGCTGCTGGTGGTGCTGGCCATCCTGACTTTGCTGGCCGGCATCGTCGGCCCCCGGGTGCTGAACCAGCTCGGCGGCGCCAAGTCGAAAACGGCCGGCGTGCAAATCGCCGACATCGAGAAGTCGCTCGACCTGTTCAAGCTCGACGTGGGCCGCTACCCTACCCAGGAAGAAGGCCTGGAAGCGCTGGTCAAGCGCCCTGCCAGTGCCGCCCAGTGGGCTGGCCCCTATTTGAAAGGCGGCGACCTGCCTTCCGATCCCTGGGGCACGCCTTACAAATACAGCAACCCCGGTCCCAAGGGC
Organism: uncultured Ideonella sp.; assembly: GCA_966433995.1. GTDB lineage: Bacteria > Pseudomonadota > Gammaproteobacteria > Burkholderiales > Burkholderiaceae_C > JANPCX01. The sequence continues at coordinate 5,242 of CBJNAE010000296.1, forward strand.
GGCGTCGAGATCCTCTCGCTGGGGGCCGACAAGGCCCCCGGGGGCGAAGGCGAGAACGCGGACGTGCGCAACCTGCAGTGATCCGGCGGCGGTCGGCCTATCCGCTATGGCCGATTCCGCTACGCCTTTTCCCCACTCCTTCCTCCTGTCCCTGTGCTGTTGCGCTCCATGAAGCAGCGGGCCGGCGGCTTCACGCTGCTGGAGCTGCTGGTCGTGTTCGCCATCGCCGCGGTGCTGATGTCGCTCGTGCCGATCGCCTACGACCGCATGCGCGAGGGCACGCA
>CBJNAE010000297.1:0-5503 GCA_966433995.1 uncultured Ideonella sp.
CGGCCAGCGGCGCCGCGACGCAGGGCCCCAGCAGCAGCGCCGACAGCATGCCCATCGCGAACACGCCCGCGTGCCGGCCGCCGCGCAAGCGGTTGGAGGCCATGGACAGGCGCTGCTGCAAGGCCGCCGGCATCTGGAACTCCCAGGCCCCGAACATCGACAGTGCCAGCGCCGCCAGCAAGAGTGCGAAGGCGCCCAGCACCCAGGGGTTCTGCAACATGCCGGCCAGGCCCTGGCCGAGCCAGCCGGCGAGCATGCCCATGGCGGTGTAGACCAGGGCCATGCCGAGCGAATAGGCCAGCGCCAGGCTGAAACCCCGCGCCCGGGAGACCGGCTGCGACTGGCCCACGATGATCGACGACAGGATGGGCAGCATCGGCAGCACGCAGGGCGTGAAAGACAGCAGCAGGCCGAAGGCCAGGAAGACGCCCATCACCGTGGGCAGGCTGCCGGAGTTCAGCGCGCGCGCGATGCGGTCGGACTCTTCGGCAGCGCGGTCGGCCGGGGCGAACGCCGGAGCGGCCGAAGCCGGCGGGCTGGAGGACGGTGGCGTGTTCGCGCCGAACAACCCGTTGTCGGCCGCCGGCAGCAAGCTGGCCTGGAGTCCGCCGGGCCCCTTGCGCCAGCGCAGCACGGCGGTTTGCGGCGGGTAGCACAGGCCCGCGTCGGCGCAGCCTTGGTATCGCACGGGCCAGTCGCCCTCCGAGGTGGGCGTCGGCAGCGGGATGCTGACCTCGCCTTCCCACATCGCCATGGCCTGGCCGAAATTGGCGTCGAATTTTTCCCGTCCCGACGGCAGCGCGGCCGCCACCGCGCGACCTTCGCCGTCCGACAGTTCCAAGCGGTCGCGGTACAGGTGGTAGCCGGGCGCGATCTGGAAATGCAGGGTGGGCGGCCCGTCAGGACCGGCAGGCTGCCGCAGGCTGGCCTGGAAGGCGTCGGACGGGGCCAGGAAATCGGTGGCTGCCATGGCGTGCGGCCACGACAGCAGGCAGCACATGACCCATGCGAAGGCCAGTCGCAGCCAGAGGGGAGTGGTGTTCATGGAGGTTTTCAACTTGTTGTCGACTTGATTCGTGGTGGTGTTTGTCCGCCGACCACCCCCTCACCCCCACCCTCTCCCCCGGATACGGTGGAGAGGGAGCTTTTGCCCCCTCTCCCACTTGTGGGAGAGGGTTGGGGTGAGGGGGGTGGCACCGGAACACGGGGATGCTGGTGAACCGTCCCTTGCGCATCCACCGCGAGGAAGCCGACGCCTTGCGACCGCAGGAATTCCAGCCCCGCCGCTTCTTTCAGCATCGCCACCGTGCACACCGCGCCGGCCGCGCTGCACAGCGGCGCCACCACGCTGATGGACCGCCAGTGGCGCACCGGCCAGCCGGTGCGAGGGTCCAGCACGTGGCAGTAGCGCCGGCCGTCGAGTTCGAAGAAGCGCTCGTAGTCGCCGCTGGTGGCCAGCGCGCCGCCGTGCAGGGGCAGGTGTGCCAGCAAATCGCCGGGTTGGCGGGGGTGCTGGATGCCCATCTGCCACGGCCGGCCGTCGGGTTGCGGGCCGAGCACGCGGATGTCGCCGCCCAGGTTGACGTAGCCGTGCGCCACGCCGCGCGCCAGCAGCAAGGCGGCGGCGCGGTCGGTGGCGTATTCCTTGCCGAAGCCGCCGAAGTCCAGCTCCATGCCCGGCCGGGGCAGGCGGATGCTTGCGCCGTCCCATTCCACCTGGGGCCAGCCGACCAGCGCCAGCAGCTCGGCGAGGCGGCTTTCGCAGGGCAGGGCCGGCCGGCTGAAATTCCAGGCGCGGCGCAGCACGCCCGAGGTGATGTCGAACAGGCCGTCGCTGAGCCGGTGCAGCCGCGCGGCGTAGTGCAGCAGCTGCGCGGTCTCCTCGTCGACGGGCAGCCTCGCGGCCGAGCCGGCCGCCGCGGCCCATCGGCCGAGCACGCTGTCGGCCCGGTAGCGCGAATACTTGGCTTCGATGCGACGCACTTCCGCGATCGCGGCTTGCGCGGCGCCGGCCAGGCGATCCCTTCCGGCCGGGCCGCCGCCCGGGCAGGCCAAGTGGATGGCGCAAGGGCCGCCCATGGCTTCGAAGCTGAAATCGCGGGCGAACAAGGTGGGTGCCCCGGTCGTGGGTCAGAAACGGTAGCTCAGGCCGAGCTGCAGCCAGCGCGCCGAGAAGCGGGCCAGGCCGGGCGAGTCGTCGCCGCCGACGCGCCAGTCGCCGCGCTGCTGGTAGTGCTGCAGCTTGATGTCGGCGCTCCAATGGGCGTTGAGTTCGACGTCGAGCCTCAACCCGAGGGCCAGGGCACCGAATCCGGCCAGGCGCTGGTCGGCGCTGGTGACGGTGCCGGGCGTCCATTGCGGCGGGAAGGGCTCGCCCAGGCGGGCGTCGTACACCGGGTCGACATAGAACTTCGCCGCGCGCTGCGTCTGGTAGCGCAGCGACGGGGTGAGCCGCACGCCGCGGGCCAGGGGCTGCGCCCATTCGAATTCGACCATGTGGGCGCGGATGCCGAAGGTGTCTGCGTAGTAGCGGTAGCTGCTGCGCAGCGCGGCGTCGGGGCCGGGCAGGTGGTGGTTCCAGCGCAGCATCGCGGCCAGCTGGTTGCGCGTGTCGGGGCGCTGGTCAGGGAACTTGTAGGGGTCGCTGTAGAAGCCGTGGCCGAAACTCAGCCCGAGGTTGGCCTGCACCACGTCGTGCGCACTGAGGTTCTGCGTCACGCCGCCCATCCATTGGACGGTGCGCCGCCGCTCGTCGAGCGTGGGGTTGCCGGTGGCGCCGATGCGGTCGCGGGTGTAGGCGGCACCGGTGCTCCAGGTGCGGTTGTTGTCGGCGGTGGACCAGTTCGCGCCGGCGGACAGCGTGTCGGAATGGAAGTCGTTCTCGTCGGAGGTGGCGGCGCCGATGTTCCAGCCGTCGCGCTCGCCGTGGTGGCTGAGCTTGACGTCGGCGGCGCGGCGTTTCTCGGTCTGACGCGAGGCGCCGGAGACGGCGGTGTGGTGGCGCGGCGAGGCGCCCGAGACGCTGTCGCTGACGGCCGACGCCTCCAGCGACCACTGCGCGTTCAGCGGCAGCAGCAGGTAGGCCGAGGGCGCGGTCACGCGGGTGCGTTTCAGGCCGGGCTGCCAGTCCTGGTAGTCCAGGTGCTTGACGGCGACCACGGCCTGCTCGGGCGCCGGTTCGGCCTGGGCCGGCAGGGGCAGCACGCCGGGCAGCAGCAAGGCGGCCGCCAGCAGGCCGCCGGGGCGGTGGAGGTCGTCAGTTGCAGCCACAGCCGCCTCCGCCGATGCCGTAGCCGCCCGAGGCGTTCTCTTTGCTGTTGTAGACGTGCTGGTCGAAGCGCTGCTGCAGCGGGTCGCCGTCCAGGCGCATTTCCGGCTTGGCCAGGGCGCCGCGCTCCCAGGGTTGGGGCGGGTTGAAGGCGGCGCAGCCGCCCAGGGCCGGTAGCGTGAGGGCCAGGGCCAGGGCCAGGGCGCGCCGTCGGTTCGAACTCGTCGATTTCATGGTCGGTCCAGTTGGGTTCGGATGAGTTTTTCCAGGGTCTCGCCGTCGCCGTCGCGAAAGCCCTGGTGGATGGCGACGACCCGGCCGGCCGCATCGATCAGCAGCGAGGTCGGCATGCCCTTGAGTTCGTAGCGCCTGGCGCTGTCGCCCTGCGGGTCCAGCGCCACCTCGAACCGCGCCGGCACGTCCTGGAGGAAGCGCTCGGCGTCGGCCGTCTTCGCGTCGACATTGATGGCCACGATGCGCAGGCCCTTGGCGCCGTAGCGCGCCTGCATCTGGTTCATCCAGGGGAAGGACTTGCGGCAGGGCCCGCACCACGAGGCCCAGAAGTCGACATAGGTCAGACGCGCCTTGGGGTCGGGCAGGGCGATCCGCGCGGCGGCGCCTTGCGCCGGCAGGTTGACGGCGGGCGCCGGCGCGCCGACATCCAACGCTTGCGCCGGCAGCGCCGCCGCGAGCAGGGCCGTCAGGGCCAGCGTGCGGCGCCAGGGGCGACGCGCCCACCGGGCGCCGGAGCGCGGGCGCCATGCGGGCGCCCTCACGACGAAGCCCCTTGCCGACGGCCGGCGCCTTGCCGGCCCCGCCACAGCATCGCGGCCGACATCAGGGCCATCGCGATCAGCGCCGGGTCGCGCGCGGCGGTGCCCTGGCCCAGGGTGCAGCCGCCGCCGCCCTGGTTGCCGGCGGTCGCCGGGGCGGTGTTGGCGCGGCTGGCGTTGAGCTGCACCGTCGCGCTGGCCGGAGCGGCGTCGCTCTCGATGGTCAATTGGCCGGCGAGTTGCTCCGCGGCGCCGTCCCAGACCAGTGTGAGTTCGCAGCTGGCGCCGGCGGCCAGCTCGAAAGGCGCGGCGGCGCAGGCCCTGGCGCCGCCTGCCTGGAGGCTGAAGCCGGCCGGCGACACGCGGATGCCGCCCACCTGCAGCGCCAGGTTGCCGCCGTTCTTCACGGTGAGGACTTTTCCCGCGCCGCCCGGCGCGAAGCCCAGGCTTTGCGCCGACAGTCCGAGCATCGGCGCCTGGCCGGTGCCGGTGAGCGTCAGGCTGGCTGGGGCATTGACGTCTGCGGCGACATTGAGCACCGCGCCGCGGGCGCCGGCCGCGCCGGGGACGAAGCCCAGCACCAGCCGGCAGCTCGCGTTGGCGGCCAGCACCGTGGCGGCGCCGCAGGTGGAACTGCCGTCCACGGAGAAGTCGGAGGCCGCCTCGCCGCCGAGCCGCAGGCCGCCGAGCGTCACCGTGCCCGGCCCGGGGTTGGTCAGCGTCAGCGCCTGCGTGGGCCGGGCCACGCCCACGGGGCCGGCGCCGAAATCGATGGCGGTGACGGCCGGCGTCCAGGCCAATGGCGCCCCCGCGAGGGTGCCGTTGCCGGCCAACGCCACGAGGTGGGGCGAACCGGCCGCGTTGCTGGCCAGGCTGAGCTGACCGCTGGCGGGGCCGGCGCCGCTCGGCGAGAAACCCAGTTGCACGGTGCATTGCGCCTTGGCCGCCAGGCTGGCGCCGCAATCGTGGCCGGCCACGCTGAAAGGCGAACCAGCCTGCAGGCTGGCGATGTTCAAGGCCGCGGTGCCGCCGTTGGTCAGCACCAGGCTGCGCGACGCGGCGGCGGTGCCGACCGCCTGGTTGCCGAAATCCACCCGGGCCACCGAGAACGCCACGCCGGGCTGCGGCTGGGCCACGCCATTGCCGCTGAGCGCCACCGTGGCGGCGCCGCCGTCCGACTGGACGGTCAGCGTCGCGGCGCGCGCGCCGGGCGCCTTGGGCGCGAAGGCCAGGCTCAGGCTGCAGCTACCGCCCGCGGGCACCGGCACGCCGACCGCGCAACCGCCGCCGAGCGTGAAGTCGGCTGCGGCGTCGCCGCTGAGCGGCAGCGCCGACAGCTGCAGCGCCGCGCCGCCGTTGTTGGACAGCGTCAGCGCCTGGGGCGCGCTGGTGGTGGACACGACCTGGTCCCCGAAGGCCAGGCTGGCGCCGCTCAGCGCGAGCGCCGGCGCGGCGGCTGCGA
>CBJNAE010000298.1:0-5482 GCA_966433995.1 uncultured Ideonella sp.
GGCGCCGGCCGGATGGTGCGCACATTGAACAGGCCGCGGAAGATGCCGGCGTCGAACTTGTAGGGGGCCACGACGACGGCTTTGGTGTTCTCGTCGATGTAGCGGTAGTCGAACAGGCCCGGCGTGAACGCCTGCCAGCCGCTGTCGCGCCGTATGACGCCGCCGCCGGGGCGGCGCTCGATCGTCACCGAACGCGTCACGCGCACGCCCCAGGGGTGCAGCACGCTGTTGACCTTGATCACCTCCAGCGCGGTGCGGCCCACCATGTAGCGGAACTGCACCTTGGCCGCTTCGGCGAACGCGGCGAAGGGGTTGTTCCAGTCGCTGAAGTTCGACCCGCCGTAGCCGGAGATGTCCAGCCGCGTCACCGGCACTTTCGGGTTGGCGGCCATGTCGTTGTTGAAGACGGTCTCGACGCTGCCCGCGGGCTGCAGCGTCTCGCCCAGCACCGACAGGCCCAGCGGCGCGCCCGACACCAGGTCGACGCCGTTGAGCAGCTGGCGCGTGAGGCCCTGGAAGGAAGCCGAAACGCCGCCGCCGTCGGGCCGCCCGCCTTCCGCGATGGCGGTGACCTGGATGCCGCCGGTGGCGTCCTCGTCCGGGAACTTGGGGCGGGTGAGGCGGTAGATGTCGGCCTTGCGCGCGGTCTCTTGCGGGTTCAGCGCCAGCGCCGCGACGAGGCCGAAGGGCAAGGTCGTCTTGATGCCGACCGGCGTGCCGTCCTTGCCGAAGGCGTCGAAGGTGCCCTGCAGCGCGTCCTCCGGGATGATGGGCATCAGCCGCTGCGAGCGCGCGCCGATCTGCGTGGCGCCGCCCTCGGTGGCCGAGGCCAGCGGGGTGGGGAACCAGCCCATGGTCATGATGTCCTGGTCTTCGTCGAGCGTGCGCACCGGCTCCCACTGCACCTGCGGCAGCGCCACCACGCGCAGGCCGCTGAGCGGCGAATGCACCGCCAGGCCGGCGACCGGGAAGGCGGCCGTGTCCGTCGGAGCGGCCGTGCCGGCCACGTCGCGCCCGCGCACGCCGATGGCCACGCCGAGCAAGTCCTGGTTTGTCGAGACATCGAGCAGGAACAGGCCCGGCGCCGGCCCGACGACTTTGTTCATGAAGCCGTCGACCGCCGCGGCGCTTTGCCGGTTCTGCTGCTGTGCCGACTCGAGCCGCCGCCCGCGGTCCTGCCGCTCTTCGTCCTGGGCGTGCTTCCATTCGGCCGCGGCCTTGCGGCCGAAGGTCAGGCTGCCTTGCGCCACCTGCGTCGGGCCGACCTGGGCATGGCTGCCGGACTTGCGCTGCGGTCGAGGCTCGCCGCCCGAGGCTTCGCGGCCGCCGAGCGCCAGCTGCGGGCCCAGCAGGCCATCGAAGGCAACCACCACCTGGTCGGGCGCGCTCCAGGCCACCCGGCCCCACAGCACCGCCTGCGGCAGCCCGCGCCGCGGCGGTCGCCGCACGAAGGCGTTGGAGACATAGGGGTCGGGCAAGGTGGGCACCCAAGCGTCGACGCCGATCGGCATCAGCGCGGTGCCGGCGTCGATCTGCGTGGCGTTCAGCAAGACACCGCGCAGCAGGATGAACACCGGCGCGCGCGTCCACACCAAGGCGTTGCGCAACGCGAACTGGTGACGGGCGTCCGGGTCGTCGACCAGGGCGCCGAGCAGGGCCGTGGTGACGCCGCCGCGCCGCTGCAGCAGCGCCACGCCCAAGGTGGTCGGCGTAGGAACCGGCACGCCGTTGGAACGGACGGGCCGGTCCAGGTCGACATCGGCATGCCCCTGCACCAGCAATTGCTCGCCATCGACGACGTGGCAGCGGTAGAGCAGCGGGAAGGGCGCGTCATAGGCCTGCTTCCACGGCAGGCGATGGCCGCCGCCGCTGGCCACGGCCCAGAGTTCATAGACGTGCGAGACGGCCGGCAGCAGTGGCGCGACGCCCTCGGCCAGCAGCGTGGCGCCGAAAGGCGACAGACCGATCCAGACTTCTTTCAGCACGTGCGGGCGCGGGTCGGGCTGATACCAGCGCGCCGCCAGCTCGTCGACCTGGAGGAACCACGACGCCGCCAGGGCCGCTTCGCCGAGGATGGCCGGGTTGGCCGCCACGGCCACCGGCAGTCCCAGGCCGGCGCGGGCGACCTGCCCACGGCCTTCGAAGTGCGCGAGGTCGTCGGCAATGGCGCCGGCGTCGAAGGTTTGCGGCGCCACGTCGTAGCCCAGCACGGCGGTCCACAGCGGTGCGATAAATGTCCAGTCGCCGTTGCTCGGCCCGAATTCGAAGGACTGCCCCCAGGCCTCGGCCCTGCCGGCGCCACCCTGGGCCGCCGCCGTGCCGGCGTTGAACTGGAAAGTGAGCGTGTCCGGCAGCTTGATTTGCACGCCCGCCGATGTGCATGCCGCCGGGTCGGCCACGACCTCGTCCCCGGCCAGCTCCAGGGTGAGCGTGCCCGACAAGGGCGCGCCCACCTCCAGCACATCGCCGTTCAGCGCGCCTTGCTGGCTGAGCCTGAGCGTGCCGCCCCTCACCTTCACGCCCACGAAGGCCGCGGCCGGCAGGCCGGCGACGCCGAGCAAGGCCCCGCCGAGCCACACCGTGCCGGGTTCGATGTCGACCCGCGTGGAGGCGCGGCGGCCCACCGCCGGGCGGGCCTGGGTCATCACCAGGTCGGGCATGGCGGCGCCCGCCTGCCTGACTTCCAGGCGTCGCGCGGCGAGGTAGATGTCGAACCAGGCGTCGATGCCGCCGTGCGTGGCGAAAGGCCCGAGGCGCTCGGCCGGCACCAGCGCCGACAGGCTGTCGACCAGGCCGCCGGAGAACAGCAGCGCAGGCTCGTCGCGGCGCACGACCGCCAGCGCGCCCGGACGCCCCGCGCCCTCTTCCCCCGCTGGCTCCTGCAACGCCCTCAGCAGCTCGGCGCGCGCCAACTCGGGCACCGTGGCAACCGCCAGGCTGGACGATTCTTCGCCCCGCGCCGACCCCTGCGGTTGTTCGCCGTCCAGCCGGGCCTGCAACACCGCCGCGGTGAACGAGCGCAGGCGCTTGAGCGCCTGCTCGCCGCCGCCGCCGGGTGGCTCGACGATGTCCGCGCCAAGCCGCGCATAGGCGTCGACGAGGGCGCTCTGCGCTTCATTGAGATCCGACAACATGGTGCTTCTCCTTCCAGGATGTGCGGCGACGGCCCGCACGACGCCGCGCGGGCCGCCGGATGCGGCACGGGTTCGGCGGGCCGGCGACGGTGCATCGAGCGATGGATCGATCGGGAAACCTGGCGGCCATGTTGTCCGCGGGGCTGCAGGGCCACTATCCCTATGAAGCTGCGTGCGGGCACTCAAGCTAGGGAGACCGCAGAACGGTTGTTAGGGATGCGCGTGCGGTGGCGGGGGCGCTGCCGCACGATGTCCCGGCACCAGGTCGGCAGGCGGCCAGAAGGAGAGGAAGGGGAAAAAGGAAAGAAAAAACCCGCCAGCGGCGGGTTTTTCGGCGAGGGGCCGGACAGGCCCGGCGGGATCCGTGCCTCAGGCGTGCTGGGCGGAGCGCAGTTTCATCGCGAACTCCTGCAGCGCGGCGATGCCGCTGCCTTCGGCCTTCTTGCACCAGGCTTGCAGGTCGACCACCAACTGGTCAGCGGAGACATTGGTGCGGGTCCAGAGCTGGCGCAGCTCTTCGCGCATCGCCACCCACTGGGCCAGGCCGGGGTGCTCGGCCACGGCCAGGGCGATGGGCGCCTGGGCGGCTTGCGGGATCTTGTCGGCGTCGCGGTGCAGCCAGCGCTGCGCGATGCGCAGGTTGGCCAGCTTGGCGCTGCCGGCAGCGCCTTCGGCCTTCAGGCGGGCCAGCTCGGCGCCGCAGGCTTCGCGCAGGTGGCGGGCGTACTTGGCCATCACTTCGTAGCGGTTGGCGATGATGGCTTCCAGGGTCTTGTCGTCGGCCACCGGCTTGATCGCGCCGAGCTTGAGCATGGGCGGCGTCTTCCTGACCTTGGCCATGCCCAGCATCTCCAGGCCGCGGATGTAGATCCAGCCGATGTCGAACTCGTAGGGCTTGACCGAGAACTTGGCCGAGGTCGGGTAGGTGTGGTGGTTGTTGTGCAGCTCTTCGCCGCCGATGATGATGCCCCAGGGGATCACGTTGGTCGACGCGTCGGGCGCTTCGAAGTTGCGGTAGCCCCAGAAGTGCCCGATGCCGTTGATGACGCCGGTGGCGAACACCGGGATCCACAGCATCTGCACCGCCCAGACCGTCAGGCCGATGGCGCCGAACAGGGCCAGGTTAATGATCAGCATCAGGCCCACGCCCTGCCAGGAATAACGGGAATACAGGTTGCGCTCGATCCAGTCGTCGGGCGTGCCGTGGCCGAACTTCTTCAGCGTTTCCTTGTTCTTGGCCTCGGCCTTGTACAGCTCGACGCCGGTCAGCAGCAGCGCACGCAAGCCACGGGTCTGCGGGCTGTGGGGGTCTTCCTCGGTCTCGCACTTGGCGTGGTGCTTGCGGTGCACACCGACGAATTCCTTGGTCAACATGCCGGTGGTGAGCCACAGCCAGAAGCGGAAGAAATGGGACGGCGCGGCGGCCAGGTCCAGCGCCCGGTGCGATTGCGCGCGGTGCAGGAAGATGGTGACCGAGCAGATGGTGATGTGCGTCAAGGCCAGGGTGTACAGGACGACCTGCCACCAGCTGGCGCCGGCCAGTCCGTTGGCGAGCAGGTCGACCAGGCTGTCAGCGATCAGGGAAATACTGTTCATTCAGGTTCTTTCATGCCGCCGATCAATGGCGGTAAGCGATTGTAGGCTGGCCTCCCTAGGAAGGGGGGTCAATTCACGGGGTAAATCACCGGCTATTCCGCGTTATCTGAGGCCCTTTTGCCCCAGATCAAGCGGATCCCGGCCGGTCAGCAACGTTCCCAGACCGCGGCGAAGAAAGCGTCGGTGCCGTGGCGGTGCGGCCACAGGCGCAGGAAGTCGCCTCGGACCAGGTCCTGGCGCTGCTCCACATGGGCCTTCCCGAGCACCTCGGCGGCCGGCAGGGCCTTGAAATTCTTGCCCTGGGCCTGGCCGAAGGCGTCGGCGATGTGCTCGTTCTCGGCCTCCAGCAGGCTGCAGGTGGCGTAGACCAGCCGGCCACCGGGCTTGAGCAGCCGCGCGGCGCTGGCCAGGATGGCCTCTTGCTTGGCCTGCAGCTCGGCCACCGAGGTGGGCGACTGGCGCCACTTCAGGTCGGGGTTGCGGCGCAGCGTGCCCAGGCCCGAGCACGGGGCGTCGACCAGCACCCGGTCCATCTTGCCGGCCAGGCGCTTGATGCGCTCGTCGCGCTCGTGGGCCAGCTGCACCGGGTAGACGTTGGAAAGCCCGCTGCGCGCCAGGCGCGGCTTGAGCGCGGCCAGGCGGTGGCCGGAAGTGTCGAAGGCATAGAGCCGGCCGGTGTTGCGCATGGCCGCGCCCAGCGCCAGGGTCTTGCCGCCGGCGCCGGCGCAGAAGTCGGCCACCATCTCGCCGCG
>CBJNAE010000299.1:0-5463 GCA_966433995.1 uncultured Ideonella sp.
GAGGCGGCGCGGGCCGGCGAACAGGGCCGCGGCTTCGCGGTGGTGGCCGGCGAGGTGCGCGCCCTGGCCCAGCGCGTCACCGGCGCGGCCAGCGAGGTGCGCAACCTCATCACCGAGTCGGTGGTGCGCGTGGAGGATGGTTCCCGCCAGGTCGCCGGCATGGAAGTCACCATGCGCGACCTGGTGGGCTGCGCCAACCAGGTCAAGGGCCTGCTCGAAGAAATCGCCCGGGCCTCCAATGCGCAGCGGCTGCGCATCGGCGAAGTCGACACCGCCGTCGGCGAGATCGACGGCGCGACCCAGCAGAACGCCGCCCTGGTGGAACAGGTGGCCGCCGCGGCGCAGAGCCTGGTGCTGCAGGCACAGGCGCTGGGCGGGCTGGTGGGGCGCTTCGCACTGGACAACCACGCCGAAGCCCAAGAGGAAGCGGCAGGTTGAGGCGCGAACGTTTCGCGGGCACGGCGCGACTACAACCGCCGGGTGCCCGCGCGCAAGTCGCCTGACGATCAGGACCAAGGCGATTTCCTAGGTGGCAGACAAGAGGACATCTGCCTTTCGGGCTCCCGCGGGGAGCCCCTTTTTTTGGGAGGGCCGCGCGCTCAGCCGAAGCGCCCCTGGAGGAACCAGCACGCTCCAGGTGCCGCTCCGCGCCGCGCGCCACCGCCGGCTTGGGGCTCTTGCGCGGCGGCGGCCCCATGGTCCGGCGCATGCCGCAACCGGTACACCCACACCAGTGCGCCGTTGCGCTGGCGCGCGATGAAGTAATCGCGTTCGGCCAGCAGGCCGTCCCACCAGCCGGTCTCGATACGCTCGGGGCCGTGCAGCAACTGCAAGGGGTGGCCGTCCAGCCAGGGGCCCTGCGGGTGCGAATCCAGCGCCTGAGGTGGATTGAGCAGCCAGACCGGGCGCGGCGCGGGTTCGGGCAACGCAATCGCCGCGCCGCGCTGTGTCGTCTCGACACCGCCCGCCTCGGCGGGGCGGCTCAGGCTAGCGCACTCGGGCCGGTGGTCGGCCACGGCCTGCAGGCGCCGCACTTGGGCGGTACCCAGCCGGGCCTGTAGGCGTTCGATCAATTGCACCAGGCCTTCCCGGTCGCCCTGGGGCATGGGGAACAACGAGGCGGGCGGCGGCGCGCCGGCCACCCAGTCGGCGCACCGCAGGCTCAGGCCGAGCGGCGCTTCGCGCAGCCGCAGGCGCCCCAAGTGCTCGCCCAGCAGGGAACGCAAGTGGCACGTGTCGGTGCTGGGTTGCGCCAGGGCGATGGGCAGCACCGTGGAGGCGGTGGAGCCCGGCGCGGGCGCCGTCGCGCCGTTCCCCGCTACGGCTTGCGGCGCCTGGCCGCGGCGGCGCTCGTGCAGCAGCCGCAATTCGAAGCGCCTGACCAGCCCGTGCCGCGCGCGCGCCCAGGCCACAAGCTGGCCGAGCAGCACCTCGGCCGCCGGCAGGACCTGCTCGATGGTGTCGGCGCGGGTCCACAGCTCCAGCTCAGCGCTGAATACGTCGGGCAGCGAAAGCGGCAGGCGAGGGTCGGGACAAGCACCGAGGATGCGGTCGACCTCGTCGACCAGCGCTTCACCGAAACGCCGCGCCAGGCCGGCGCGCGGCAGGCGGCGCAGCGCGCCCAGCGTGCGCAAGCCCATGCCGTGCAGGGTGGGAATTTGCCCGGCCGCAGCGGTCAGCAGGTCCAGGGGCGCGGCGTCGATGCGGTGCTGCCACGGGCCGGGTTCCTGGGCTCGCCGCGGCCGGCCCGCGCCGTCTTCACCGTCGTGCGAGGGCCCGGCACCGCGCGCAGCCCAGCACGCCAGCAGCGCGGCGCCCTGCGGCGTGGGCGCGCAGGCGACGCACGCGCGGTGGCCGGGCCGCAACGACCGCAGCGCCGCCTGCAGACGCCGCAGCAGCGCGGCCTGGCCGCCGAAGCAGCGCAGGCTGGCCTGCACTTCCAGCAGCACGGTGGAAGCCGGATGCGCACTGAGCGACACCATGGGCGTGAACGCCAGGGCGGCGTGCGCCACCCGCGACAAGGCTTGCGCATCGCGCGAAGCGTCGGCCTGGCCCAGCAGCAAGCCCGGCGCCAATGCCAGCGCGGTGGCGCGCTTGATGCCGGGCGACACGCCCAGGGCCCGGGCGGCCGCGTTGGCGTGGGTCAGGCGATGCGCGTCGACCAGGGCCAGGGGCGCGCCAAGCTCGAACGGCAGGGTGGCCGCCCAGGATTCGAGCGACAGCTCGGGCAGGTGGATGGCGATCCACAGCATCGGCGGGCTCGGCTTCGATGGATTGAAGAACGTGGCAGCGGCGCGGGCCCCTCAGGCCAGGTCGACGAAGGTCGCCGCGGGCTTCGGCGCGGCGACGGGCGTCCGAACCGCGGGATGGCCGTCCGGAAGGATGGAGGGCAGGGTCACCCGCAAAGGCGACAAGCGCGGCGGGCCGCGGCGCTTGAGCAGGTGGATGGCGAGCTGTTCGGTGCCATGCGTCGCATCGCTTGCGCCGGGCGGTTCGGCACGGCCCAGGGCGCCGCCGGCCGCCCCCTGCGCTGGCGGTTCCATCCGCAAACCCAGCCGCAATGGCGCCGGCGTGGGATCGGCCAGGGCGGCCTGCCCCGGCCAGGCACGCAGCATGAAAGCCGGGCCGTCATGGGCCGAAGCCGCGAGCTGCAAACGGCGCAGGTGCTCGGCGCGCAACAGCGGTGGCAGCCAGGCGAGCACCGCGCCGACATGGCCGCTCTTGAGGGCTTGCTCCAGCGCCCAGAGGCTGTTGCGCTGGCTGGAGGGGTGCGCCGGCATGCCCGGCGCGGCGCCAGCGGCAGGGCACGACTGGGTCTGGATCAGCAACAGCGCCGGCACATCCAGTCCGAGTTGCGCCCAGGCACAAGCCGACAACTCGGCCGGCGGGTCAAACAGCATGACCAGCCGACCGGCCTGCTGGACAGCCGCCAAGCTGGGCGCCAGCAGGCGAATCTCGCCCATGCCCCAGTGGGGCAACAGCAACTCCGTCAATCCGCGGCAGGGCCAACCGCCGCCGGGCAACTCCGCATCGAGCGCGGGGAAACCGGTCGTCACGGTGTGGTCCGCAGGCCGGCCGAGCTGGTGGCCCAGCCACAGGCCGGGGTGCAGCCGCAGCGCATCCGCCGGCTTGCGGACCGTGGAAGGGGCCGCCAGGGAGCCCATCGAAGCAGCGGGCCGTGCCTGTGCGGCCAAAGAGAACGAAGGAGGGGAGATCACCGGAATACTGTATTTATATACAGCCTTCCGTGCAACCGATTTTTCTTGACCTTCAGGTTGAAGCGCAGGGGAAAGATTCTTGATTTGCACAATTCGCCCCCTTCCTGGGGCCCCCGTCAGAAGACCTGCCCACCCCACCTCCTGGGGTCGCGTGAATTCCTCACGTTTTTTTACAGTCGCCCCCACCCATCGATCCCGGAGGCGGCATGCAGCCCGACACCTTTTCCCCGTCCATCGCAACCCACCGAAAGCGCCGCGCAGGCTTCAGCCTGATCGAAAGCCTGGTCACGATCGCCGTGTGCGCCCTGCTGGCCGGCACCGCCATCCCTTCGTTCAACCGCTGGATCGCCCAGCAACGCCTGCAAGGCGCTGCGCAACAACTGCTGGCCGACCTGCAGTTCGCGCGCACCGAAGCCGTGGCGCGGCAGCAAGGCCTGCGCCTGAGCGTGCCGCCACAGCCGCCGTCGGGCGGCAGCTGCTATGTGCTGCACACCGGCGGCGCGGGCGCTTGCACCTGCGCGCCGACCAGCCAGGCGCCCGCCGTTTGCGGCGCGGGCGCCAGCGAGCTGAAGACCGTGCGCTGGGACGGCCGCGACCGCCTGGCGCTCAGCGCATCGGCCGCCTCGATCCTGTTCGACCCGCAAGACGGCACCAGCACGCCCACCGGCACGCTGGACATCGCCAATCTTCACGGCCAAGCGCTGCGTCACGTCGTCAACGTGATGGGCCGCGCGCGCACCTGCTCGCCCCAGGGCAGCGTGCCGGGCCATCCCATCTGCTGAAGAAGGGCCTGCGCGATGAATCCCTTTCCTTCGGGCCGGCACGGCGCAGCGGCGCGGCAAGCCGGCTTCAGCCTCGTCGAACTGCTCTGCGCGCTGGCCGTGGGCGCGGTGCTGGCATGCTTGAGCTACCCGTCGTTCCAACGCGCGGTGCTGAAGGCCCGGCGCGCCGACGGACTGGCCGCCCTGATGCAACTGCAACAAGCCCAGGAACGCCACCGGGCCAGCCATTCGAGCTATGGCGACCTCACCGCCTTGAAGCAAAACGCGGTGTCGCCGCGCCAGCATTACCTGTTGAGCATCTCCCACGCCACGGCCAGCGGCTACCGCCTGCAGGCCCAGGCGCAAGGCGCGCAGCAGGCAGACACCGCCTGCCGGCACCTGCAACTGCGTGTCGACGGGCTGAACCAGGCCCAGGAGTCCGGCCCCACCGCGGCCCTGGCCAACACCCCCCAGGAGAACCGCCAATGCTGGGCGATGTGACCCCCAAGGGCCTGCACGCCATGGCCCCCGGCCGGCGAGCCCGGCATCTCGGCTTCACCCTGGTGGAACTGATGGTGGGCCTGGCGTTGGGCTTGTTCATCGTGGCCACAGCCCTGCTCCTGCTGACTTCTCACCTGCGCGAAAACCGCGGCCTGCTCTTGGAAGCTCGCCTGATGCAAGACCTGCGCATCACCGCCGACATGATGGCCCGGCAACTGCGCCGCGCCGGCCACTGGGGCACCCCCGAAGCAGCCATCTGGCATGAGGACACACCCCGGCGCACCAACCCTTACGCCGCCCTCGCCCCCGACAACGCAGCCTCCGACGCGGTGCAGTTCCACGCCTCGCGCGACGCCGCCGAGAACCACCAGGTCGACAGCAACGAAACGCTGGGCTTCCGGCTGCGGCAAGGCGTGGTGGCGATGCGCATCGGCCAGGGCGGCTGGCAGGCGTTGACCGACCCGGCGGTGCTCAAAGTCACCGCATTGCAGCTGCTGCCCCAGGTGCAAGAGCAGACGCTGCCCGACCTGTGCCACCGGGCTTGCCCCGCGCCTTCCAACACCTGCCCGCCGCGCCACCGGTTGCGCAGCGTGCGGATCTCGCTGCAGGCCGAAGCCGCGCACGACGCCTCGGTGCGGCGCACCCTGCAGACGCAGGTGCGCCTGCGCAATGACGAAGTGCTGGGGCAATGCCCCGCCCCTTGAAAAGGACGCCAGCCATGATCGAAAAAAGCCGACGCGGCGCACGGCACCCGCGCCGCACGCCGCAGCGCGGGGCCGCCGCCTTGTCCATCACTTTGCTGCTGTTCTTCGTGCTGGCGCTGGTGCTGGCCTTCTCGAACCGGCAGATCGTCTTCGAACAGCGCTCCTCCAGCAACCAAGAGCGCACCGGCATTTCGATGGATGCCGCGCAGGCCGGCCTGGACTGGGCGCTGGCATTGCTCAACAGCCCCCACCGCATCGACAGCGCCTGCGAAGTCGACC